>USQK01000031.1 GCA_900556785.1 uncultured Veillonella sp. | reverse complement strand
ATATGGTAAGAAGCAGGGAACATAGATACCCGCCAATAGAGGCTCGATGAGCTTATCCATCATTTCTTGACCTAAATGGTATTGAAAGAAATGACCAATAGATACATCTCCATTTTTATCTAGTTGGTATGGCTTTTTAAAGTAATCTAAACCAGCTCGCAATTTGCCAGGCCAAGAAATAAGCGTTGCTTTCACAAAAGGCATCATTTCCGTAGGGATGCCCATGATGGAGCCCCCTGGAATAGGATGAATAGAACCTTTGTCATACACAAAGGCTTGCCCTGTTTCATTCGATACAAGGGTGTCCCCTAAGCCGAGATCATAGACGAGATCCGTCATTTCCGTTTTACGGCCTAAGTAAGAATCAGGTCCGAGCTCTACCACGAAATCATCGACGCGTTGTGTTTGTATTTTCCCACCAAATCGTGGTGCTTGTTCATAAAGAGTGATGGTCCAGTCCGGCTTTGCATGGCCTAAATAATAAGCCGCTGTCAATCCAGTTAAGCCACCGCCCACTATTGTTACATTCACGAATGAATCCTTTCTATTATTGCACTCGCCATCGCTTGCAAGAATGTTTCATCACAATTCGGCATTTCTGCACGCATATATACAGCGCCGCCAGCATCAACAAGTTCTTTACACTCTACATCATTATCGTACAATACCTCTACATGATTGCTTACAAAGCCAAATGGTACAAAGGCTATATGTATCGCACCACTACGCAAAGCTTGATTGATTGCTTCCGCTACGGTTGGACCTAACCATTGCCCATGAGGGGCTGCGCTCTGCCAAGCTACAGACCACTGTTCTAAATCGCAACGTTGAGCGATTTCTTTTGCACTTTCCTCTAAGGCCAAAGCATAAGAGTCTGCATTATGACTATTAATAAGAGGTATGCTATGAGCACTAAAAATAACAAATACATCTTTAGTGTCATTGATGCAATCTGAAACTGCTTTTATCCAATACTCGACAAAGGAAGGTTGATCCCACCAAGCACGAATAACATCAAAGGTTACATCTTGAAAGTCACCAATTGCAACCTGCACTTGCTTCTCATAAGCACCAGTACCAAGAGACGTAAAGAATGGGGCCGTTACGATAGCGATAATATGCTCTACACCTTGTTTGACTAATGTATCTACCGCATCAGCAATGGACGGCTTCATATGAAGATATCCGATGGCCGATGGTATGGATGGCAACAACGTAAGCAGTCTATTATATTGACGTTCTGCCATCGTTTGTAATTCTACGTTGGACCACTGACCAATGACATCATAACGATGGGTAAGATTTGCAACTTCAGCATCGGTCGGTACGCGACCATGACGAATACTCGTCATATATGGCACTAGATCATCCTTACTTGAAGGGCTACCATAGGATAAGAATAATAATCCTTTTTTCTCGATGTTCACTAGCTTACCCCTCTTGTGCCCATAATTCACGACTGCGTTCATGTACATAGTCTGTGAGCCAATGGAGCTTTTTAGGATCCGCCTCTGGGAATACACCATGGCCTAAGTTAAAGATATGACGGCCATAACGAACACCATCAAGTAAGATACGATCCACTTCGTGAGCTAATGTTTTTTCATCAGCGAATAAGTAGGCTGGATCGAGATTACCTTGTACCGTTTGTGTTACGCCTCGTTCATTAGCCATAACGATGGAGCTACGCCAATCAAGAGCGATTACATCCAATGGCAAATGAGACCAAATAGATACGAGATGATCGGTACCAACACCATTCATAGCCATAGGTAAATGAGGGTATCGATCTTTTACAGTCTTAATTATGCGTTCCATATGAGGATAAATACCTTGTTTATATTGGTCCGCATTCACAGCGCCTACCCAAGAGTCGAAGATTTGTAATGCATTCGCACCGGCTTCGGCTTGCATAGACAAATATTCAATGGACATATCTGCTAACTTTGTCATCAATGCATTCCACACATCTGGTGCACCTATAAGCATGCCACGGGTCTTATTATAATTCTTTGTTGGTCCCCCTTCGATAAGGTAAGACGCAATCGTAAATGGTGCGCCACAGAATCCAATGAGCGGAACGTCGAGCATACCGGATGTTAATAACCTAATCGTTTTCCCGATATAATCTACCTTTGTAGGATCAAAGGTATCTAATGTATCTACATCAGCCATGGAGCGAATCGGTGTGTTAAACACAGGTCCCACACCCGCCTTGAGCTCTACCTTTACATTCATCCCTACCATAGGGCTCATAATATCCTTATAAAGGATGGCTGCATCTACGCCGTATTCTTTTACAGGTAGCTCTGTAACACGAGCACATAACTCAGGCTCTTTAGTAATTTCAAAGAGCGTATATTTTTCTTTGATTTTGCGATATTCCGCTTGGCTACGCCCAGCTTGGCGCATATACCACACAGGTGTTACACCAGGGTTCTTACCTTGGATCATATCTAAATATGCTGTATTCAAGTACTCAACCCCTTTCTTTCTAATCAATACTAACACACTATGATAACTAAAACAGTTACTTTAGTTACATCATTTGTAACGTTATCATTACTATTCCCTGTGAAAGCTATATACCTTCACAGGGGGTACATTTAATTGCGACTTAATCTATGCCGATCAATACCTGTAACGGATTGAGCCATATCAAATACAGAGCGTTGACATGTAAACAACCAGATTTGTTGGTTCTTGCCTATTTCTGCTAATAATTCTAACGCACTACGTTGACGGTTTTCATCAAAGCGCACAAGAATATCGTCTAGGATAATCGGCAAGGATTCAACTTGGTAAGAAAATACCTTAGCTAATGCTAGGCGCAATGCCAAGTATACTTGGTCGGCTAAGCCACTAGACCAGAACTTAAGTTCCAAGCGTTCTCCATTGCCACTAACCAGTGATATGCCTTCGTTGATTCCGAGAATATCAAAGGTATAGATACCGCCAGTCAAACGTTCTATATAAGAAGATGCAAGCTCTAACATATGAGGCTGTTTTTCTTGCTCATAGGACTGTTGAGCCTTATCCATGCAATGGCTCATCAACACTTGGGTAGCCCAATCTTCGAGAGCAGATTCTAATTCATTTTGCAACGCTTCCCGTTCTTGAAGCATTTGTTGTTGCTCTTGGTCAGAACCTAGGGCACGCATAGATTCTACAATTTGACCACGACGTTCATACAAGGTAGCCAACTTATCTTCAATAGAAGCTATTTCTCGTTCAGAATGAGCTAACTCATCTAACCAATTATCCTTATTGCCTTCACGCAAGCGGCGATAGAATAAATCTTTATTCTCCGCATCAGGAGCTAATAAATCTAACTGTACCTGACTTTGCTTGTAAATGGTTTGCCATTGCTTGTATTGGTCTTCATCGATAAGATGTTGACGATACTCGTTGGAGCTTTCCATGCCAGCCTTGTGCAATAGCTCTTGTTGACGAAGTAGCAATTCTTTTTCTTTGCGGTGCCAATTATCGTACTCATTGCGGAAGCTTTTACGTTGTGCTTCCTTTTGTTCCCATACAATTTTATTTTGTTGGAAGTTTTTATATTGGTTATAAATACGTTTTAACTCTGTAGGAGATACTGGCGACTCAACACCAAGGTTATACCACAAGGTCATGGCTTGGTCTTCGATAACACGTAAGCCTTCTTTATGCTCTGCTAAGCGCTTTTCATAACCTTCAATAGTACGCAACTGTTCATGGTACTGATCGTACTCTTGTTTGAGACCGAAGAAATCATCTTCGTTAAGGCTCTTCGCCGCACCTTGAGGCAACCAATTCTGCCAAGCTGCAAGGGCTTCATCATAAATAGCTTGCAACGTATGACCTTCTTGGACCCAACGATCAAGATGCGCTGCGCCCTCTATGGATGGAATTGGACTCACCACAGGTGTTGCGGCTTTCACAAGTGCCTCTAACTGATGTTCTACATCAGATTTACGAGATGACAAGATTTGTAACTCATAATTCAGTTTAGATACATCAGAATTGCCGTTATGACGTCTCCATGTAGCATACCAGAACAATGCCATAGATAGGATTAATAGTATAAATCCGCCAATCGTATAAAGTACAGACTCTAATACTAATAAGCCTGCTAATACGAGTAAAACGCCAATTACTGCGGCTACGCCACTAATGCGTTGTAACCACTTTGGCAAATTACTCGGTTGTGCATCAGGACCATAGCTATCCCGTTTTTCTGTAACCCGATCTATATCTATCAAGATAAGATCTAGTTCACGTTCGAGATGCTCTTTTTTAGCCAAATCCTCTTCGCTGTAATTTGGTAACGATGCTCCGTCGAGATTGGCTGCTGGCAAATCATCAGAGGCCTCAGCAGGCTTGCGATCTTGCCAATGCAATAATTGGTCTTTAGCAGTGCGCAAGCGACTTGCTAAGCGCTCTCCTTCAAACCAATTCACATCGTCAGCCATCGGCTCATCATCACGCCATGCAGAATGCATAGAACGAGAAAACTCTAATTGTTCTCGTACTTTAAAAATGTATGCATCCCCTTCTTCACATTCACGGCGCAATTGTTCCCATTTAGCCCCTTGTTGAATAAGGTCTTCAATATCTTGACCATACGTACCAAATGGACTATCCGGGCTAAAGTTAGCTGGCATCAAGGCCGCTTCCTTTTCTTGCCACAACTGCATATTGTCTCGAGCTCGTTTGATTTCCTCATCGATACGAAGGAACTCATCACGACTCAAGGCAAGCTCGCTATTGTACTGTTGCATATGCATACGCGCTTCTTCGCTACGGCGATACGTATCCCATGCGCGCAATACGACGTCTATACCATCGCGGTATTCCTTCCACTCTTGCAACTGACCTTGTAATTCTGCCTCAGTCTGTTCCGTGCTGTGAAAGACTTTTTGCAATTCTACATATTGCGTTTCATGCTCGGCTAAATGGCTTAACTTTTGACGATTTTCTTTAAGCTCATCCATCAACACATTGATGCGGCGTTTACCGTTAGAGGAAGCTACTAATAGATCAGTAGCGCCTTTTTCAATATTTTTTACGACCGATCCTAAATGCTCGCCCCCTTCAGCACCGAAGAAACGAGACCGAACCTCTACCTCTTGTAGAACATCGAGGCCTTGTAAATCATCAAGGGTCAATGCAAAAATTCGGTTATATGTCTTTTTATCAATACCATGCCACCAGTGTTGAGATGGCTCTTCATGAATGGCTGGATTTCCAGGACTGTAAAAGTCTAGTTGTTTACCCTTACGACCAATGTAGTAGCTTTCACCATTACGCTCTACATCAAGGGCACCCGTCATAGGCCCATAAGCCTTATGCGTGCCACCGAATAAAAGGGTGCGCATCCCTTCAAGAAGAGATGTTTTGCCACTTTCATTAGGACCATACATGAGCTGAACACCATGATTCCCCGTAGTGAAAGACCAGTCGCGATACGGGCCAAATTCATCAAATCGTATGCGTTTAATGTTCATCGTTAGCCCCCATCAATACAGTAACACCTTCAATTTCACAGCGCTTCAAGGCGCGAAGCAATAATTCATCACTCAATAAATCAGCATATACACCTAAGCGTTTAAACTCAGGTCGTTCTGCCAAAATTTGACGTACCGTCTGTACCGCATTGCCATCAACCATATCATCATAGGCGCGCAAATAATCCCCTACCACATCGGATAACAATCTACGTTCAGCCAAATTAATGCTAGGTCGCGTATTACACATCATGCGATAAGGCATAACAAATATAGACTTGCTTTTCTCTTCACTTTGAGACTCTTGCAACCATAATTTGCGCACACCTTCTTGTGTACATAAACGATGCAATGGACCTGTACCTACGAGAACAATGGAAAGCAAGATATTTTTCTTATGTTGTTTACGCAGATTCTCTTTTTTATGGCGTAAAATTTCTAAGAATTCTGCTTCCGTTTTCATGCCTGCAATATCAATTTTGATTTCTTCAAAACGGATTGCACTTGTTTCAATGAAACGAGGTTCACAATGACCATTATGAGATACAGAGACGAGATAGCACCCCTTAGGGCCTATTTCCTTGCGGTGTAAACCTTGAGGATTACCGGAATAGACAACAAGAGGTTCCTCGCTAAGAACTTGAGATTTGTGAATATGTCCTAACGCCCAATAATCCATAGCCGCCTCTGCAAGATCAGTTAAACTGCACGGGCCGGTCACATTATGGTTTTCAGAGCCTGCACTAGAGCCGACTGTGCCGTGCATGACAGCCAAAGAAAACTCATCTCGTTCAAAGGCACGGTATTGGCGCGCATAATTGTCGCTTTCATTACCATGGCCACAGCTAATGCCGTAAACGCCACCAATTTCTATATTGTTAACAATTAATGGAAAACGTTGTACTTGTTCACTAGAGAATACATGCACATTATCTGGCATTTGCAGTTGCGCCTTCCAGCTTTCAGCAGGGTCATGATTACCTTGCACCATATATACTGCAATGCGATGTTCCGCCAAGCGATACATGGCGCGCACAAATCGCACCTGTGCCTCTAAATTATGATCTTCGCTATTATAAATATCACCAGCTATGACAACAGCATGAACATGCTCATCAATAGCAGTGTCAATGATTGTATCAAAGGATACATAGGTAGCTTCGCTCACGGCACGATCAACGGCGCGGCTAATACCTGTAGCATATTGAAAGGGTGCCCCTAAATGCAGGTCACCACAGTGTATAAATCGAAATGGCTGCATCTATATCCACTCCTTGTATTAGTACTTTTATTATAGTTATATATAGTAATTACAATATTTTATTATACTACAAAACCGTAAAGATTACTTAAAAATAACTATCAATCAATCTATCAAAATAGATACTAAAATATAGTATCTCCCATTAGATTTAAACTATACGCCTTACCTGTATTAAAAATGGTCTAAAACCTACTGCGACATTTTTGTTAACTTAAAAATACATTAAGTTGACAATTTATACACGAACGTTTACAATCAAATTGTCAATATTTTATGTTTTTATTAAGTTAACAATTCTTGGAGGCTATTATGGCTTTGCCTACAGATCAACAATCATCCCAAGTGGGTACATACGAAAAAATTCTTACTATTGCCAACCGCATTATGAACGGCGGCGAAATCACTAAGAAAGAAGCAATCGAGCTGATTCATACTTCAGATGATGACACTATGATTTTACTTGCTATGGCCGATAAAATTCGCCAACATTTCAATGACAACTCCGTGGATGTATGCGCCATTGTAAATGCACGTTCTGGCAAATGTCCTGAAAACTGTAAATTCTGTGCCCAATCTGCCCATCACGAAACAGGTGTTCAAGTATATCCGTTCATGGATGATGAAAGTATCCTCGATGCGGCGCGCAAAGCTAAAGAAGCAGGCGCTATTCGTTTTTCTATCGTAACGAGTGGTCGTAATACTAATAACCCAAACGAATTTAACCAAATCATTCGCGTATTAGACCGTATTAAAAACGAAGTAGGTCTCGAAATTTGCTGTTCTCTTGGTTTGTTAACTTACGAACAAGCTCTCAAATTAAAAGAAGTAGGTGTAACTCGATACCACTCCAATATCGAAACAGCACCTAGTCACTTCCCAGATATTTGTACAACTCATTCCTACGAAGATAAAATGTCTACTATCGATAATGCTCAAAAAGCAGGTATTCGCGTTTGCTCTGGCGGCATCCTCGGGCTTAATGAAACATTAGAACAACGCGTAGAGATGGCATTCGAGCTTAAACGTTTGCATATTGACTCTGTACCACTCAACATTTTAAATCCTGTTAAAGGTACACCATTTGAAAGTAATAAAGCATTACGTCCTCTAGATATTTTACGTACCTTCGCTGTATTCCGTTTCATCTTGCCAAACGCATTGATTCGTACAGCTGGCGGTCGTGAAGTAAATCTTCGTGACTTACAAGCTTATGCTTTAAAAGGTGGCCTTAACGGCATCATGGTTGGTGGCTACTTAACAACTGGTGGTCGTTCTCCACAAGACGATCTCCAAATGATTCAAGACTTGGAGCTAAGTCGCAATTCTGCCCAAGTTTAAGTTTTCGTATATACCATTCTCATTTGAGGATGTTGTATATAAAAAATATTCCTAAGATTTATAAATTTTTTACACATATAAAAAAGAACCATCTAGTTTGCTGTGCTAGATGGTTCTTTTATTGCCACAATAAATTATAAATGGCTTGACCATTTGTATTGCCTTCAATAGGTTCTGGGTTTTCATTATACTCTACATTTTCATAAGGTGTACCGTCTGCCATGTACGCATCTACCTTTAACGTTTCCATGGTACGATTATATCTACTGATATACACTTTATATCGCAATTCGTCGCCACCCAGTTCATTGACCCGCAGCCACAAAAGCGCATCATAATCACTTTTTTGAACACTGTCATTGTCAATAAATAATTGGTTTCCTGACGCATCTGGTCCAACATAATACCAGTCCGTTGCGTTAGCGGTCCCCCCTATACTGAGTAGCCACAAAAGGGACAATATGGTTAATATTTTCCTCATATGACTGCTCCTCTCATGCCTTAGAGCTGTATACTTTATAAAACTTTAATAGCCATTAAACCTTTATAAAATATACAACTTCTCCTTTATATATAATACCAAAATTGCCCCATATTTATCAACAATAATTAAACTTAATTATTATCTTTTTTAGAATTTCAAGAAATTAAAAGAAATTTCTTAAAAAACTTCATTTTTAACTCATTTATTGTTCTTATAATGACAATGTCAAATGATAAATAGAGGTAACAATTCCCTGGTTACCATACGTGTATTTATCTCCCGACAAGTATTACTAACCCCAAACCTACTACTTGTTTAAATACATGGTTCATTTGATATTAATACTAACACTCCCCTTACATGAAAAAAGGACTCCAGTTGGAGTCCTTTTTTCGTTGTATAAAGCTTTAATGAATCTCAAAATATAAGCGTATATAAATTCTATCTACTTTGTAATCCACGATAAACTAGTTCAAAAATAGTTTTCTGAGCTTCTAACCACTCATCGCTCTGAGACCACTTATATTGTTTATTAACAGCATATAGACCGTGTACTAAAAATACAAAAACAGATACCCCAACATCAAACGAAACGCCAAGAGATTCTGCCATAACGAGCCCTTGTCGATCTTTTTCACGTCCTATAATGCGTTGTAATACATATTCTGAAATTTGTTCATCTAAAAATAAAGGTAAATACTTTTTATGTCGTATAATACGCTGACATAATGGCAATCTATCAAAAATAGAATCGTATGCTTCTCTCAACGAAACAGAATTAGAAGCAGCTGATAAGGTATTAGCTATAGTTTGTAAATTGTTGTTATCTACCATTCCTGGCTTCGAATAAGCGATTGCATCATCCACTAAATCATCAACAATTTCCATGATATTGCTATAGTGTAAATAAAAAGTAGAACGAGTTATACCTGAAGCTTTACACAACGATGTTACTGTTACAGACTCAAAAGAATTGTTTGCTAAATAACTAAGCAAGCCTTCTTTTAACAACATACGTGTCATTTCTTTTCGAGTTATCATATAACCTCCAACATAGACACTTTTATACAATGTGTCTATTAATAAACATAGTGTTAATTATTGTTGAGACTAGTATAACAAAACAAGGTACACTAGTTCTAGAGATTACAAATAATAATCTATTCAATTAAATCGACAATAATTTAATTAAGGAGATAACTATGACACAATATACTCACATTCGAAATGCTACAGGAAAATTAACAATAAAAAATACAACATTCCTTATTGATCCATTTTTAGCACCAAAAGATACTTATCCTGGCTTTGAAGGAACATTTAACTATCAACAAAGAATGCCTATAGTTGATTTACCTCTATCAATGGACAATCTATTAAGCAATGTAACTGCAGTGGTAGTCACACACACACATCTTGACCATTGGGATGATACGGCAATTAATGCTATTCCAAAATCACTTCCTATTTTTGTACAAAATACAGAGGATAAAGAACTTATTACTTCACAAGGCTTTAATGATGTACGTATCATTTTTGAAAGTCTAGAGTTTAATGGTATTACATTAAGAAAAACAGGTGGCTCTCACGGCACGGTAGAAATGTATACGAATCCAGTTCTCGCACAATTAGCAGGCGATGCGATGGGCGTTATTTTTGAAGCAGCAGACGAACCAACTGTGTACCTTGTAGGCGATACAGTTTGGACAAGTGATGTAGAGAAGGCCCTCCTTCGCTTCGACCCTAACGTTATTATTATGAACACTGGATATGCTCAAATTTTAGGCTTTGAAGATAGTATTATTATGGGTACAAAAGATATTGGCCGCATGGTGGTACGCAAACCAGAGGCTAAAATTATTGCGGTTCACATGGATACAGTTAATCATACTGCAACAAGTCGTAAGGATGTACGCAAATTTATCAAAGGCAACAATATTGAAAGCCATGTAGCAGTGCCTGAAGATGGTGAAACCATCACACTTTAATAGGTCTAAAACAATTAGTACATTATACTACGGCTAATACAAGACAAGTAAAAAATCTATCCACAAGCAATAAAAAACACCCTCTTAATTCTAATAGTCATAATAACTATAAGATCTATAGAGGGTGTTTTTATACGCAACTACAAATTATAATCTATCAAAGGATAAACTATTTTACTTCAGCCCAACCTAAAGCAGCACGTTTAGCATCGATATCAGCTAAGATTTTTTCAGCTACTTTAGCAGGATCAGTATTTACATACATAACAGAACCTAAGATGTCTTTAGTGTCTTCTTTAAGCCATTTTGTAACAGCATCAGAGCCTTGTGTAGGTGGCTCAACGCAATGGTAAGAGTTAATACCCATCAAGCGGAAGCCAAGGGATGCATCGATACCTTTTTCGTTAGACCATTCAGGGCTAGACATAGCAAATGGCATTTGTGGTAAGTTAAGACCTAATTCACCAGCAATACCAGCAAAAATACCGGAGGAACGTGCATTATCTACACATTCGCCGACATGCCATACAGGTGGTTGATCATCGCCCAAGAACTCTTGCAATGCAGGGCTACATTTCTTAATAGCATCTGTATTACAGTAACCAAGTTTCATCAATGGGAAGGATGCACAACCATTTGTTAAGATGATACAGCCATTTTTGATAAGTGTATCAACAATATCTACAGTTGCTTTTTCATAAATAACGCGAGGGTTGGAACAACCTACTACGTTTACAATACCACGAACTTTACCAGATTTTAAAGCCTCTGCCAATGGTTTGAAGGAACCGTAATGTTTAACAGTGGATTCTGGAGAGAAACCAACTTCAGCAGTGATTTCGTATGGCGGAATGAATACAGGCATGCCTTTGCGCAATTCATGAGCTTCAAGAGCGCGATCCAAGATTTTGCGAGCCAATGCTTTTGTTTCAGACAAGTTAGTATGATGGTGATCGTAACCAATGTGTTCTGCACCTGGTAAACGAGCTGCATCAGATGTAGTGATAACTTTTGTGTTGAAGCAACGTGCTACGTCCATGATAGCAGGGTATACGTCTTGAACGTCAGCTACCCAGCAATCAAGAGCGCCTGTACCAAGTACAAGTTCTGCACCGATAGCATTACACAATGGAATAACGTTTTCGTAGCGGTACATGCTGGACAAACCAGAGCAGCAGATACCGTAGAATTGGATACCTTTAGCACCGATAGCTTTCGCTTTTTCTAAATACTCTTCAGAGGCACCAATTGTACAAATTTGGGATACTAATGTTGGCAAGTGACCATGAACAGCGATGTTAACATAACCTTTTTTCAATGCACCGATGTTAACTTTTGATGTACGACGACCACCTTGACCGAACAATGCATCTGTTGCGATGTCCGCAGCTACTACGCCTGTGAATGTGAAAGCAAGACCACAACGCAAGAATTGTTTCATGTTGCTTTCCCAATCGCCATCTGTACCTACGCAAGTACGATGATATGCATCAAAGGCTTCATTGTACGCAGAAATAGGTAAGATATCAAGGTTTTTCCAAACTTCACGGCGCTCAGCTGGAGCTAACGCTGTAATTGTTTTATATTCGCCAGGCAATGCACGGCTCAAATCTTCTAATAGAACATCTGCCAAGTCATTAGCCACTTCTTTTAAGGAACGACCTTCTTCAGGAATGTTGAAAGCTTTACATACTGTGCGAATTTTTTCTTCGCCCAAAATTGGGATATCCAATTGATCGTTAGCAGCAGCTTTCAAAGAAATCAAGATTTCGCGAGCATGCGCACCATGTTGTGTTAAGCCACCAGCGGCTGCGCGTGTCATATTACGAGCTACGATAAGGTCAGCATCAGCACCGCAGACACCACGAGGGCTCTTAGGTGTAATTTTACATGGACCCATGAAGCAAACACGACAACATACGCCTGCAATACCAAAAGTACATTGTGGTTGTTGTTTATCGAAACGGTCAAATACTGTATCGCAACCAATTTGCTCCATGCGAAGGATCATTTCGCGTACAGCTGGATCTGGTGTTTGTTCGATAACATCTTGTTTTGTAGGCCAAGTTTTACGATACTCAGCAACGGCTTTCATGTAATCGTTTACGCCATGTTCATGAGGTACCCCTGGTTCATGAGTGTGTGGCACCCATTTATCCGTTGGCAACGCTTTACCATGACTATGGTCATGGTCATGATGATGATCATGGTCGTGATCGTGATGGTGACCGCCACAATGGCAGTGGTCATGGTCATGGTGATGATGGTCATGATCATGATGGTGATGATGTTCGCCATGGCTGTGGTCATGGGTGTTTTTGTTTTCCACATCTTTATTCATAATAAACCTCCTAGGGGCCTACGTAGGCCAACTAACAATAATAAGAAAACATATTCTACTTTTATTTTATTTTTTAAATCCACCACACTTGTGGGTTTTAAACCCTATCTCCTAAATATGTTTTAACCTAATTTAAGTATATTTTTTGACAGGACATTTGTCAATTATTTTTTGAGAATTTTTTGACTCATTTACTTCAAAAAACATTGTAATTACTATATTTATCAAATTCGATATTTTCAGTTTTCTTTCACAAATCAAAAGAGATTAATTCCTGTGAACTTAGGGAATTAACCTCTTTTATCTATAGAATACTATATTTATATATTGTTTTATATGAATTATTATTTGCAAACAGTACTTAATACTCTAACATTCCATCTGTATAATTTATAAGAATTGTTGCATAACTTGAGCCACTTCAGGCAAATGGAATCGCTTTGCTCTATCTGATCTCGCTACAAGAACCAATTGACGGAAACATAGTTTTGATGCTAAAGGATAGAATTTAACTTTATCATCATCGCCCTTACTATTTAATGTGCTTGGTAAGAATGTAATACCATAATCATCTTCTACCAAGGATCTACAAGTATCAAGATTCTCAGAACCAATAACCGCTTTAGGCACAAAGGATTCAGCCTGACATAGACGATTTACCAAGGTTCGCAACTTAAGGCCTTCTCTTATGAGAATAAAAGGGAAAGACCCAAATGGCGCTATCTCATGTATTCCATTCGGTGTCATGAGCGAGTCAGCAATAGCTATAGCTTTTTTATTCTCTACACTAACAGCTAATAAAATTTGCTCATCTAACACAGGATAACTTTCAAGAGCTTGCGAGTAAATTGGTGTTGGAAATAGACCTACATCAACCAATCCATCACAAATTTGTTGCTCCAAAAAATGGGACTCCCCTTCTACTACATGAAATTCCCAGGATGGCTCAATTTGTTGAAAGCTCTTCAATGTTTTTCCCAACATATGATGACCATAGAATTGAGATAATCCAATACGCACATGATAAGCCGCATCAGACCCTTGATTAATGATAGACTGCGTTAAAGCCTCTACCTTTCCTACTAAAGGCATACCCTCTTTAGCAATTTGTAAGGCTGCAGCGGTGGGTACAACCTTTGTCCGATCTCGAGCAAATAACGGTACCCCTAATTCAGCCTCAATGCGACGAATACTTTGACTCAATGCGGGTTGAGAGATATATAGTTTTTTAGACGCCTTTGAAAATGATGCCATCTCAACGATGGTACTTATATATTTAATATCCTTTATATCCATAAAAACACCTTATAACAAAACATTATTGATTTATCATAAGTATATATTACCACAAAAGAAAGAGCCCTCCACAAGGAGGGCCTTTTATTTGAGCAGTTAGACAATCTCAATATTATCTTGAGGATTTAATAAATTTTGAGACTACATTAGAGTTTTTAATACATCCAATACTTCTTGTGGCAATTCGTTTTTATGACCAATAAGTTTTTCTACATAGTCATAGCGGAACTCGAAAGCTTTGTGTAATTGGTGATGGTATTCACGCACTTGGAATGGTGGTTCAAAACCAGGAACCTCAACATAAGAGAGGTTTTCATATTTATAGAATGGTTTGAAGTCCAATGCACCTTCTACCAAACGTTCCAATAAATCAAGAGTTACCTCTTTAGGAATTTTATTTTCCAAGAAGAAACCTGTGTTCATGATGTAACATTGTACGCCACATTCAGAGAATAATTTTTTGTAGCTTTCATAGTCACGAACCAATGGATATGTACGGAATGGATTTGCATATGGTTCGATAACAAGTGCATTTGGATCCACATGGGCATCGAGTTTTTCAGCAGTAGAACGACGTGTAGCAAGTGTTGCGCCCATTGTAGATGCCAAAACAGGGTCATTAATTTTAAGGATTGGTGGTAACGTTTTATCTTTCATAAGCCATACAATGGCATTAACTGGTTGATCTACGTAGTTTACACGATTATCTGTCCAGAATTGAGATTTAATAGCGCGACCATTGTTATTACGCACATCTTCTGCCAACACAACCTTACGGCCATCCTCATCCATAGTTACGCCTACGTTTTGTAGTGTTAACAAGAATTCATTAGCCGGATGTTCCACAGGGTAATCTTGCATTTTGTCGAAATATGTAGGTTCAAGAGCAATAGAACTCAAGTCATTAGTATTGATGATATACGCATCGTCATGTAAGATAGAAATATCATAACGACCATCATGCTTTTCATGAGTTAATGTAGATTTACCAGAACCGGACAAGCCAAATACACCGATTGTATAGCTTTTACCATTGTCAAGATTGTAACGTTTCATACCGCCGTGGCATGCTACATAGTCGAAACGATTCGCCAAGGACCATGCCAATGTAAGGGTACCTTTTTTATGCTCACCGAAGTAGCGCATACCAAGAATCATAGCGCAATTATGAGCTGGATCAAAAATAGCAAGCCCACCTGGATGACCTGGTACCACATATTCAGGATCAGAATAGATATAAATGTCGCCTTCTGGAATTTCTACGCTATCATTGTAGAACTCTTTTACAGCTGCATCAAAGAACTTAAAGTTCATAATCCAAGAATACAAAATGGATGCATGGTCTTTTGGAATCATCAAATGAGCACGAGCTGTGAACTTTTTATCAAGACCTACGATAGTATCAGCAGAAATCCATTCTTTACCACGGCTATCATAGACTGCATCACGTGCAATATTAGCAAGTTCCACTTCGTCAATGCCTTCATCGCCAATAATGCGACGAGCTTTTGCATAGCGACCTGTAGTTTTACCGTCATTTGTAACAAGTACCTTTGCATCAGCTGGCAAACCTTGCTCGCATGGTTTATATACAGACATATCGAGGACGATAACACCAGGTTCTTCAGTGGCCAATTGGTACGCTTGTGCCACAGATGTAATAGGCGTTACATTGTTTCCATAAAATGCAGTTTCAATAGTACTGCGCATCTTAGAAAATAATGGGTTTGTTTTAATTTCACTTTGCTTCCAAACGCGTCTTGTCGACATAGTATCCAGATCCTCACCTTTAATATATACGTAATTTCTCTTGTAAAAGTAGTTTAAGATAAGAAAATACTGCCTCGGCAAATACTTTCATTATATTTTATTGTACCCTTTTCAGACAAATTTGTATACACAAAACAGATGAATTATAAGAAATTAATGCATGCTTATCTGGAATTAGTGCAACATATTTATTTTTTAGCTTTATTAATGAAGGCATCGATTTTGCCGACTAGCTCATCTACATTAAAATCACCACGCTCTGCGATCATCTTTATAGTAGCTACCTTAGCCATAACCTTTACCATCGGAGTTTTCAATTTCTCAAACTTAGGGTTCAAAGAAATTAAATAATCTACCACTTCAGGACTTTGTTTGATTAAGTTAGATAGCGTAGTCTTCGCATCAATATGGAATCTCCCATCTGCATCGGTAGTAAGTGGTTCTTCATCGACCTCTTCTGCGGCCTCTTGAGCTAGGGATTTATCATTACTATTATTATCTGTATTTCCTACAAAATCAGTCTTATCCCAAGTCAACAAGGTACGAGAGCCTTCAAGTTCACGAATATGAGTACAATCTTGCATCATTTCTAAGACACCGCGGAATTTACCATTTTCATCACGTACTGCTGTATAGATAACGTAGATAAACAATCCCGGTTTATTGATCCAGAATTCAGCTTGGTTTTGCTCACCAGAACGGAACTTCTCAACGATTTCTTCTACAACATGAACAGACTTAGCAGGATGACAATTCTTCACTTCACGACCAATTACATTGGCACTGCGAGGGAATATACGATGTGGCGTATCACTGTAAAACTTAACGAGTTCATTTTCATCAACATAAGACAAATCTACTGGAAGATGACGGAACAGCAAATTGATTTGCTCTAAGGTTAATTTGCCTGTCGCCACATCGAGGACTGTATCCTTGCCAACTTGTGCTCCACCTACAGGACCTACATACTTAGATAACAAGCCTGCCAAATCATTTAGAAACTCATTAGATACTGCACTATTTTGACTAGCAGTATTTCCATTTAATAAGGCTGCGGAATCGTTAATACCTGGCACGACATATAAACCTGGTGCGTTAATAATAGCATAACCGATTTCATGGTCATTTTTGCTCATGCGCACAAACTCTTCATCGCTTAATAATTTAAAGGATGTTGGCAATAAAACCTCTAACTCCTTAGAGTTCAAATCACGTAACTTTGCCAATGTTTCCGGCACGGATGCTAAGAACTCTTCGTATTTATCTTCTCGAAGCAATGCATAGGACGCAGAGATGGCATCGCGCACGCCATCGTCAAAGGTCCACATAATACGCGTAGGACGATCAAAGCCATGTTCTTCAAGCATTGGATATAATTGATTTTGCTTGCGGGATAGATGTATACGCCATTGTGCTAGGGAATCAAATATACCAAGCCAAGGATTTTTAATAAACTTATCTTGTTTCAACAATTCATCCGCTTCAAGAGCTACCTTTTCAACCGCATTAATCTCTTCCAAATATGCCCATAATGGATGATTTTCTGGGTACTCATTTTCAGCGCGCACTAATACGCCATCAAATAAGTTCAATAAATCATCCATCTTATCTAGGATTTCCTCATCCTTATATACACCTTTCAAACTTTGCTCTGCATAAGCAAACTCATCAGGCGTGCAAGTGCCTAACTTCTCTTTTAGAATACGGTTACCCTCTTCCAAGGATAATTTACCATCTAAATAATCTTCTTTCACAGACACAATAATTCTGTAACGATCACTATTAATATCTAGCTTTTGCTGTAATGGATTCATATGCTTATACCTCCATGGGTCAATGCTATTCCTATATGCAATATGTTATTGCTATGCATAATGTATAATTTATTTTCATTATACCCATTTTGAAAGTAATTTTCAGTTGCCATAGATACATATTTAGATATATTTGAAAGATTCTAAAAAAGGCACCCATACAAAGTATGAGTGCCTTCTATTAATTTCTAAAATCAATATATTCAGTTTTAGAAGATGCTACTGGATTACCATTAGCGTCTGTAGCCGGATTGAAACGCCATGTGGAGATTTTCTCAACAAGAGCCTCATCAAGAGCAGTAACCCCACTAGATTTTACAACCTCTATATCCCCTACAGAGCCATCTTCATTGATGGTAAAACGCACATCTGCACTTTGAATCGAATCGCCATAACCAGCAATATTAATTTGATCTACAGGTGGTGTAGATATTGCTACAGGCAATTGAAATGGAGCCGCCAACACAGTGGCTGGCCTACTCCTTGCCAAAAAAACGCCTAATAACGCCTAATAT
>USQK01000030.1 GCA_900556785.1 uncultured Veillonella sp. | reverse complement strand
CGTTCATCACAACTGTTACAGCACCGCCACCTACGGAAGCCTCTACTGTACGAGTTTTTAATTCTTCTTGCATTTTCTTCATATCTGCTTGCATTTTTTGAACTTTTTTCATCATGCCAGCCATATTGCCCATACCTTTACCAAACATTGTAATTCCTCCTTTTAGGACCTTGTCCTTACTAACTGTCTATGCCCATAACTCTAACATGCGACATAGATTTTAACATATGTGTCACCTACGGCCTTAGGACCAACGGGTATACTCAAAAATTTATTCTTCGATGACCTCGACGATGATGTCGTGATCTTCAGATAGTTTCTCTAATGTTTCTGCCAAAAGAGGATTGTTTCGCTCCTCTTCTGTCATATGTTCTGGATCCCATGCATATTCACGAGCTACCGTCACGCTATCGATAGGCGCTACTTCAATAGGTGCTTGTGAAAGCATAGTATGATCATCACTTTGATAAGGGGTTCCCTGTTGCTGTTCGCCCCCATTAGACTTTGGGACAGCTTCTACCTCAATATGTGCACCGCTATCCATAGGGCGTTCTAAGACCTCCCCATCATCGCTAATAACAGTAACACTATCTAACGGATGTGGTGGCATATCATCTAAGGATGATACATAGGATTCCTCCATATCATCTACAGGCACATCATCAAAGGAATGAACAGGAATATCATCACCTTCAATAGAACCTGCTAGCGACTCGATAGGGATCTCTCCATCTGGAACCTGAGTAGACGGACTACCATCAAAGGATGTAATCGGCACATCTCCGCCAGATGTTTGACCTTCTGCTGAAGCAACTGTTGTACCTGTATTCACACTACTGCTAGCAGCATTGGCACCGCCCGTCTTCTTCGCTAAGAAGGCCAAAGCTGCCGCCTTTGCCGCATCTACTGCTGCAGAATCAGGTTTGCTAGCTTGTTTTTCAGTAGTTGAACCTCCAGCCTGTGCAGCAGGTTGTTGAGCTTGTGACGCGTTACTACCTTGAGCGCTATTAGCTCCTGCTGAACTATTTCCCACTAATGCATTGTTAGTGCCTTGTGGTGCAGATGGATTTGTTAAATCCATTTGCGTCGGCTGACCGCCAGAGGTTTTCTGTACATCAACCATCGGTTCTGGTGGTCGTTGTGGCGCTTTTACTTGGTGCTGTGTCGTACTACCAGAAGCCTTTTTATAGTCTTTGTAAACTTGTGTAAGAGCATCTACGATTTCTACATGTACTGGATAGCCCAGTGTATAGGTAAAAGCATCTGCCGCTTCTGCCAAGTTTACTTCATTAGTCATTACATTGAGGTGCAATGTATTTTTGAAGGCCATAACAGCCTTACTTTGGTCTACGTAGACAAGCTGCCCCTGACCGATAACGGTGGAGGTCATATTGCGATTGCTGTCCTTCAAGTATTTAATGACATTAGACTGTATATTTCGATACTCTTGAGCAGACAAGATTTGATCACTAATGATAGCTTGCGTGCTAATGCCTTTTTTACCACGACCTTTGGCTTGATTTCTAGCAGGTCGTTCTGGTGCACTACTTGTAGTTGGTGGTGGTGCCATACCAACGCCGCCCATTGAAGGCGGAGCCATTCCCACTCCATTCATAGGAGGCGGTGTGCTACCTGGTGCTCCCATCGGTGGAGGTGTCATGCCTACACTCGCAGGTGGCGGTGTCATGCCTACACCACTTGGAGGAGGCACTGTACCAACAGTAGTATTTTGAGCACTACTCATAGGAGTACTCTGTGCAGTAGCCGTATTGTCTACAGGAACAAAGCTATTTGCATAGCCGCTAGGCGGACCAAATGCATTGGCACCATAAGCAGGCGTAGGAGCCGCTGAACCGCGTTGTTCTAATTGAGCCATGCGGTTCAATAAATCGTTACGCTCAGACCGTTCTGAAGCCTCTAGTGCATATACACGGTCTTCGAGGCTTTCATCAACAGAGCCTAATTTAGCACAAAGCACTAGAAGGCCCATTTCGATGATGGTTCGTGGATTATCCACTTGTTTCGCATCATTCATGATGGATTGAGCACTGCGCACATATTGGTTAAGTTCATTGAAATCAACGCTATTGGCCTGAGCTAGGAACTCATCCTT
Source organism: uncultured Veillonella sp. (assembly GCA_900556785.1). Taxonomy (GTDB): domain Bacteria; phylum Bacillota; class Negativicutes; order Veillonellales; family Veillonellaceae; genus Veillonella. The sequence continues at coordinate 16,442 of USQK01000030.1, read as the reverse complement.
AAAGGCATCGTATACCTTGAGCTCATCCGCATCAGGAGCCACCTTACCAACGAGCAAGGCACGCACATGTTGAATGAGGGCTTCCATAATTTGCGTCGCATCGCGACCTTCTGCCAAGGCATCGTGAACGTAGGATAATACTTTAGGACCATCGCCGTTACGCAAAGCATCTAGGAAGTGAATAATCCATTCCTTACTTACGAGACCGATTAATTCTTCCACCACTTGCGGTGTAATAGAGCCCGTTGCCATACCTGCACATTGGTCTAAAATACTCAAGGCATCACGCAAGCCACCATCTGCATGAACAGCAATGAGCTGCGCTGCCGCAGAATCAAGGCTAAAGCCTTCTTTTTCTGCTACGTAAGATAAGCGTTGTGCGATATCATCAGATGTAATGCGTCTAAAAGTGTACCGCTGACAACGAGACACGATAGTAACAGGCAATTTTTCAATTTCTGTAGTGGCAAAGATAAACATCACATGAGCAGGAGGTTCTTCGATTGTTTTTAAAAGCGCGTTCCACGCCTCTGTAGTGAGCATGTGGGCTTCGTCTATAATGAACACCTTTTTACGCCCCTCAACAGGCATAAATTTGACGCTTTCACGAAGAGCACGAACCTCATCGATACCGCGATTGGATGCGGCGTCGATTTCAAGAACGTCCATGGACTGTCCACTCAAAATCGATTTACAAGCACTACATTCGTTACAAGGGTGATCCGTTGGACCATGCTCGCAGTTGATAGCGCGCGCAAAAATCTTCGCCATGCTCGTCTTACCAGTCCCCCGCGGACCGGCAAATAAATAGGCGTGAGCTACCTTATCCTCACGGATAGCGCGCATCAATGTATCAGACACCTGATGCTGACCGACCACATCGGTAAATGTCTGCGGTCGATACTTACGATATAGCGCAATATATGCCATTGGAACACCCCCTTTTTCCGAAACTTACAATACTTTATTATACCATATTCAAGAAAATTAGGCATAAAAAAAGCGGCCCCACAGGCCGCCTTGCAATATTCGATCACGACAGCCCCCGGGGTCCCCGTGGCACATGAAGGTTACCGCTTAGTGCTGCTACCTCTCAGTCCTGACACGATTCACAGGCCCCCATTGCACAGGCCCGAGAACTGCCATGATCCAATATTGCAATATAAATATTATACATGAAAAAGCCTCTATAGTCAAAGCTATAGAGGCTTTTCACTGTATTCTTATATAACAAAAATTAACTAAGGAGAAATATATTATGCATATTTTTCTTTAAATGCAGCCAGTTGTGCTTCTTCTAAGGACAAGCCTTGTTCTTTGAAGCGTTCAATAGCAGCTTGCATTTCTTCATAGGCTACAGGCACAACTTTTGTAAATCTGTTTACAAAGTTATTCCAGTTTTCTAAGATGTGACGGCCTTTAGCAGAGTTAGTATGCAATACATGTTGTTCTACTAGTTCTTTAATGCGTTTAAGGTCATCATTATTGGCAGTACGTAATTCTACGAGACCTGTGTTGACATAGCGTTCATCGCAATCAAGGATGTACGCATAGCCACCGGACATACCTGCTCCAAAGTTACGGCCAATTTTACCGAGTACGAGCACTTCGCCACCAGTCATGTATTCACAGCCATGGTCGCCGACGCCTTCCACAACGGCAGTGATACCGCTGTTACGTACGGCGAAACGTTCACCAGCTACACCGTTGATGTAGGATGTACCAGAGGTTGCACCATAGAAGGCAACGTTACCGATAAGGATATTTTCATCAGCTTCAAAGATGGATTTCTTAGGTGGATATACAGTGATAGTACCGCCGGACAAGCCTTTACCGAGGTAATCATTCGCATCACCTTCAAGTTCTAGTGTCATGCCTTTAGGAATGAAAGCACCGAAGGATTGACCCGCAGAGCCTTCGAAATTCAACTTGATTGTATTGTCTGGCAAGCCGCTTTCACCATAACGACGTGTCACCTCAGAACCAACCAAGGTACCTACAACGCGGTTGATGTTAGTGATAGCCAATTTAGCGCGAATCGGTTTTTGATCCTCAATAGCAGGACGGCACATACGCAAAAGTTTGGACATATCCAAGGTGCGTTCCAACTCGTGATCTTGGTCAACCATGTGCATATGTCCCACAGAGGAATCAATGTATGGACGGAACAATATGCGTTTAAGATCAACGCGAGACAATTTGAAGTTATCATCTTGAGATTTTTGACGCACAAGATCGATACGACCAACGAGCTCAGCTACGGAGCAAATACCTAAACGAGCCATGATTTCACGCAATTCACGTGCGATGAAAATCATCAAGTTTTCAACATATTCAGGCTTACCTGTGAAACGAGCACGCAATTTTTCATCTTGTGTAGCTACACCGTAAGGGCATGTATTAAGATTACATACACGAGCCATTTTACAGCCCACCGCAACGAGTGGCAATGTACCAAAGCCGAATAACTCAGCACCGAGCATGGCTGCTACAGCCACATCAAAACCAGTCATCAACTTGGAGTCTACCTCTAATTGAACACGGTCACGCAATCTGTTGAGCATCAAGGTTTGATGAGTTTCAGAGAGACCAAGTTCCCAAGGTACACCTGCATGTTTTACAGACGTGCGACCTGCTGCACCTGTACCACCATCGTATCCGGAAATCAAGATGTTATCTGCTTTTGCTTTCGCAACACCAGCAGCAATTGTGCCAACACCTGCTTCAGAAGTCAATTTAACGGAAATACGCGCATCTTTGTTGACGCATTTCAAGTCGTAAATCAACTCTGCCAAGTCTTCGATGGAGTAAATATCATGATGCGGTGGTGGAGATACGAGCTCAACGCCTGGAGTGGAGTGACGAGCCTTGGCAATTTCAGGATATACTTTTTTGCCTGGTAATTGACCGCCTTCACCTGGCTTAGCGCCTTGAGCACATTTGATTTGCAATTCTTTTGCATGAATGAGGTAGTTTGCGGTTACCCCAAAACGACCAGATGCAATCTGTTTTACTTCGGAGTTCATGCTATCGCCGTTTGGCAATGGTTTAAAACGATCTACATCTTCGCCGCCTTCACCAGAGTTAGATGTGGAGCCTAAACGATTCATAGCGATGGCAATGGCTTCATGCGCCTCTTTACTGATCGCACCGTAGCTCATAGCACCAGCTTTAAAGCGTTTTACGATGGATTCTTCAGGTTCAACCTCTTCGATAGGAATACCGCCGCCCACTGGGTAGTTCAATTCCATTAAGGAACGCAATGTTACATGATAATCATTGCGAATCGCTTTAGAGTATTCTTTATATTTTGCGTAATCACCGTTGATAAGAGATTCTTGTAAAAGATCAATTGTTTTAGGGTTGAACAAATGCTCTTCCCCATCTTTTACAGGGCCATACCAACCACCTGGTTCAAGCACAGATTCATCGGATTTGAAAGCACGGTCATAACGAGCCAATGCTTCATTGGCAACGCCTACAAGACCAATACCGCCAATACGTGTTGGTGTATTTACGAAGAACTTATTAATAAAGTTGGTGTTCAAGCCCAAAGCTTCGAAGATTTGTGCACCATGGTAAGAACGAACTGTGGAGATACCCATTTTGGACATAACCTTCATAATGCCGCCTACAGCTGCTTTAATGTAGTTCTTTTCTGCTTGTTCAGGTGTAATATCACCAAGACGTTTACGAGCTTGTAAATCGCGTACAGTTTCAAGAGCCAAGTAAGGATTGATAGCTGTTACACCATAACCGATCAATGTACAGAAATGATGTACTTCGCGAGGCTCACCAGATTCGAGGATAAGACCAATTTCTGTGCGCAATACTTTTCTAATTAAGTGATTATGAACAGCTGCTACAGCTAACAACGCTGGAATTGGTGCATGATTTTCATCTACTTCACGGTCGGATAAAATCAATACATTTTGCTCTGTACGTGCTGCTTCTTCTGCTTTTTCGCACAATTCATTCAACGCATCACGCAAGCCATCCGCACCCTTAGTTGGGTCGAAGAGGATTGGCAATGTAACAGATTTCATACGACGGCAGTCTAGAGCCTTAATGGACGCCAATTCTTGATTTGTAAGAATTGGTGTACGCATGGACAACGCATAGGTACCAGCTTTATTAGGATCTGTTAAGTTGCCAGAGTTACCAAGCATAACACGAGTAGATGTAACCATTTCCTCACGAATAGAGTCGATTGGAGGATTTGTTACTTGCGCGAACATTTGCTTGAAGTAGCTGTATAACAATTGTGGTTTATCAGACAAGATAGCAAGTGGAGCATCGGCACCCATTGCACCTACAGGGTCTTTACCATCTTTCGCCATAGGTACGATCATACGTACAAGATCTTCTTGAGTATAACCAAAGGCTTGTTGCTTTTTGAACAAATCGTCTACTTTTGGAATATCACTTTCATCAGCTTGCGTAATTTCAGACAAGTGGATAACATGTTCTTTTACCCATTCATCATATGGCAATTCAGTAGCAACGCGTTGTTTGATTTCTTCGTCGGAAATAATGCGTTGTTCCTCTGTATCGATGAGAAGCATTTTGCCTGGTTCCAAGCGACCTTTAGCGCGAATATTTTCAGCGTTTTCGTTGACTACACCTACTTCAGATGCCATGATAACGCGATCATCAGTTGTTACATAGTAACGAGCAGGACGCAAACCATTACGGTCAAGTACGCCACCGATAACAGTACCATCAGTAAAGCCCATAGCGGCAGGACCATCCCATGGTTCCATCATGAAGCTATTGAACTCGTAGAAGTCATGTTTTTCTTGGCTCATGAGATTGTTGCGTTCCCAAGGTTCAGGAATCATCATCATAATCGCATGAGGCAAGGAACGACCTGTCATGTGCAAGAATTCCAAAGTATTGTCGAACATAGCAGAGTCAGAACCGCTGTCATCTACTACAGGGAATACCTTTTTAATATCTGGGAATAATGGAGATTCTGCTTTACCTTCACGAGCATTGATCCAGTTTACGTTACCACGGATTGTGTTGATTTCACCATTATGCACTAAGAAACGGTTAGGATGCGCCCGAGCCCAGCTTGGGAATGTATTCGTACTGAAACGAGAGTGAACCATAGCCAATGCAGATGTAAAGTCAAGGTCACTCAAATCAAGGTAGAAGTCACGCAATTGACCAGGTGTTAACATACCTTTATATACGATTGTTTTAGAGGACAAGGATGCAATATAGAAATCACTAGATAATTCCTTGCTCAATGGAACAATGCGTTTTTCTGCTAATTTACGAATAATATATAATTTACGTTCAAATTCTTTATTATTAGTTACGTCTGGGCCTTTACCGATGAGGATTTGAATCATCCAAGGGCGAATAGCAGCTGCTTCTTTACCAACTTTTGTACCATCAACTGGAACTTCACGCCAACCGAGAACAACTTGGCCCTCTTCGCGAACAACCTCTTCAAAAATGCGTTTTTGCTCGTTACGGAGGCTTTCATATTTATGGGCAAAGACCATACCTACGCCGTACTCACCAGCTGCAGGCAAGTTGATACCAAGCACTTCGCATTCGCGTTTAAAGAACTCATGAGGAATTTGTACCAAAATACCGGCACCATCCCCTGTGTCCTTATCGGCACCAGCACCACCACGGTGTTCAAGGCGCTCTAAAATACGCAAACCATTATCGATAATATCGTGGGATTTTTTACCTTTAATATTAACGACAAAGCCCATGCCGCACGCATCCTTTTCAAATTGGCTGCTGTACATACCATTAGCTTCGAGTCTAGCTTGATCTAGACGTTGTTGCTCGATTGTGCTCTGATTCATATCCATAACGTGCACTCCTTCATATCACTTGATCATCCCAAGCGCTGCGGCATCGTTCCGTTCGGTCTTGGTGAAAGTATAAACTATAAACTACCTCTAAAGAATCCATTCTGTAGTGATATTATCGGCTGTGACCGTCCATAACCTCATCTAAGTTTTAAATTCTATAGAATTTTTGTCTATACATAGTATACTCCTGTCCACTGTGAATTGAAAATATAAAAAAAACATAGTCTATGACTTTAAGTCATAGACTATGCATTTTTATCACTATTGTTTTTTGTATACATGTATACACAAGCATCAAGTGATATGTTTTTTATCATCGATTGAGCTTTTTTTGTTTTACGTGGCACGCTCTATGTCCACATCTAGCAATTGAGCTTTCTTTATTTTACGTGGCATGCTCTATGACCACATCATCGTATAAATTATAATTGATGAAAATTAGAAAAGCAATTATTACTTTTCACGGCCAAAGTCGTCCCCAACTTCACAGTTTACCGTCATAGGCTCATCCTTACCATAAGGAACAAAGGTGAGTTCTGATGCATGCAAGCATTGACGTGTATATGGTTTATTACGTGTACCATACATGGCATCACCAACGATGGGATGACCAATGTGTTCCATATGCACACGGATTTGATGTGTTCTGCCTGTTAGTAACTTGAACTTTAGTAATGTATGATCACCTTCGTGACCAAGAACGGTATATTCCGTTTGAGCCGGTTGACCAAATTCATCGACAACGCGGCGGTTATCAAATACAGGATCAACGCCAATAGGTGCATCGACTACGCCATTCTCCTCAATGCGTCCTTCTACGAGACCTGTATAGATGCGGTCGATACGTCCAGCTTGTAGTTCATCAGTGTAATATTGCTGAGCTTCCTTTGTTTTACCAAAGAGAATACAACCCGATGTATCTCGATCAAGGCGATGTACAGGACGCACCTTGTGCACTACACCTTTTTTCGCATAGTATCCAGCCACATAGTTACTCAATGTACCAGATTTAGTTTGTCCTGCAGGATGAACAAGCATGAATGGAGCCTTATCAACCACCAAGGTATGAGCATCTTCGTAGAGAACTGTAATGGGACCTTTTTCTACATCGACGCCATAGTCCTTATCCTGTGGTAATTCCAAGGTTAATACATCACCCTTTTTGAGGGAACGCTGGGAATGGGCTACACGGCTATTTACTTTCACCCGTTTCTTGCGGAACATCATTTGAATATCTCGAGAGGATAATGAAAAGCGCTCCTTTACATATTTAGAAACCGTCAATTCTGTTGGTTCTTTCACCGTATACGTTTTCCAGCTCATATTACCACCATTCGTTAATATATGTTTTTTGTTCAGGATACAAAATATCAAAGAACTCTAGCCATTCTTCATTAGCTGAAAGTTTACCTTCAAAAGCAAGATCACGAGCTGTTAATGCACCGATCAAGAGTTGGCTTAAAGCACCAACTTCAACGGTAATATCTACGTCCCCATCCAATGTATCAGACACCTTTTTAACAGTTGGAGTCAATGCGCCGCCATATTGGACTTCATAGCGGCCTTCATTCCACTCACAAAGATTATCTTTAACACCAAAGGTCATTGTAATCGGCATCATCAACGCCTCTGGATTGACAGGAATGGCTTCAAAGGCAGCTTTCACATCTACAATACGGCTCATCATAAATGGCATCGTAGCATGTCCGCTTTTACCATCAGGATAGAAGCGATAGTACGTATCGTGAAGGCCTTCATTCCAACGAATCGTAGTGCCTTGAGAACGGTGATTATAGAAGTAGTTCAACAATGCTCGTTGGGCACGACGTGTAGTGTAAACTAATTCAGAAACAGGAATTTCAGGTTGACCTAAGCGATATACCGCATATCCTTCGATAACACCTTCATCATTGCGCACTACAGCGATATTCACGCCTTCTGCAAAGAAGCTACCGAGCAAGCGTTTCCATTCCTTTTCACCGCGCTCAGCATAGCCAGAAAGACGAGCTGTATATGCTTTATATACAGGGTCCAATAAGGTCCATTGATCTACGCTATTTAGCAGGCCAAAGCTCAAGGATTTATCCGTCATAGGGCGCAAGTCTTCAAGAGACATCGTATTTACCCATTGATGTGCATAGAGTTCCCAACCATATTGTTGGTAGAATGCAGCCTTGGAAGGCATTAAAATCGTCAATGCTTGACCGCGGTTGCGAAGTTCTTCAAGAGAAGACTTTAGCAAGGCACCACCTACGCCACCACGGCGAGCCGCTGGATGTGTTGCTACGCCAACCATGTAGCTAGTAGGCAATACAGCACCACGAACATTGATATTATATTGACGCAAATGAACGGTACTCAACAATTGACCTTGTTCAAGACCAACCATTGTATTTTCTGGTTCATAGCAATTTGTAAAGTAATATTGGAAGAATGGATCTTCCTTTGGTTCAAAGCAGTACGCCCATAGATTTTCCACATGTGGCGTATCTTGAGCTGTTGCAATTCTATATTCCATAAGTATATCCTCGTTATAGTATAAAAACTACTCTCTATCTGTGGCATCACCATGATGATGCAAAATATAATCAAATAGATAGGCTAACACCTCTATTATAACAAAAATGAGCTATGAAGCGCATCGACTTCATAGCTCAGATTTTTATTTACCGCCTGTTGCATTATCTGCTTCATTAGCATATACTGCGTCATATTTTTCAGCAAAATGATCTGGATTGTAAGATTCTTTTGCTTGGCGAAGACCAGGCAAGCCCATGTCTTCTTCGCGGTTGATGAATTCTACTTCGCTAAATTCATGACGAATGAATTCATTATTGATCGCTTGATACAAACCACGGATATCTGGATTTGCTTTTTCAATGTGAATCAACGCCATTTTATCATTCAATAATTCACCGATACTGAAAGCTTCAACGCGGCCAAACAATTTGATGGCGCCACCTTTAAGCCCTAGTGTTTCCCAATTATCGAATAATAAGTTAATAGCAACCAATTCATCTTCGATACCTTCTTCATGATGAGTTTCTACCCAAGATGCTGCTGTTTCGCGGCACAATGGAATGATATCTTCTGTAATTGGCATATATTCATAGTTAGAATATTGCATGCGGAATTGGTTCAAATGATTTTTCTTTTGACGGAACTTCTTACCAGATAAGTTGATAAGATCTTCAGATTTGTAAATGTATTCGTAGTTGTCGCGGTCAGGTGTAAATTCATAACGACCAGGACATAACTCTTCCATACGCTCTTTTACAACTTTGCTAATACCTTTGAAACGGAATGGCAAATTATTTTCTACGAACCATTCTTTAGCGCGTAACAAACCATCGAGGAACTTTGCATCTTTACCGGCAAACGGAGGCAATAGGAATGGTTCACGTTTACCGCCACCTTGGATGTACAATACACCGTTTTCCTCAGCCCAACGAATACCATACGCATCTTGCCACATAAATAATGTAGTAAAGCAATTATCAGATGCTTCATAATGATGTTGTTCAAAATATTTGTCGATTAATGGTTTGTCTCTTAGTTCAAAACGTTTAAATTCTAAAATAATAATCCCTCCTATCAAATTCCTCGGTCGAGGTATTTACCATGGGTACCTATAACCACATGGTCGTTCATTATAATTTAACAGATTCGCCTAATTCAAAGTTTCCGTCGGTTGTAATTACCTTATCGCCTTCGTTTAGGCCTGAAATAATGGCTACATCATCATCTTCTGTCATACCTACTTCAACGACACGTACGTCAACTGTATTATTTTCAGTCAATACATACACGTATTTGCCGTCTTGGTTTTCACGAACTGCTTTGCTTGGAACAGTGAGCATTTTCGCTTTTATATTAGACTCGATAATTAATGTATAGAACTCACCAGCTTTGATGAGGCCTTTATCATTGTTGAAAGTAGCTTTCACAAGAACGCTTGGCACATTTTCTGGCTGTGTTACATCTACATAGGTCAATTCACCAGGTAATTCTTGGTCACCTACCTTAAGGAGTACCTTGATTCCCTTTTTAGCATCAGGTGTGCCAAGCTTCATCGCCGCATCACGAGGGATACTAAGGGATGCTACCATCGGTGTAGATTGTTGAATCATCATGAACGGACGATCTGCAATGGCCATTTGACGGTCTTCATTGTAAATAGCCGTTACCGTACCAGCTATAGGCGCTACGATTGTAGATGCTGCCATTTGAGCAGATACTTGAGCAATTTGAGCCTCGATAGCTGCCGTATTAGCACCACCGCCGCCACCGCCAGTTGTTACTGTCGTAGTTTGTGGCTGAGACCGCTCTACAATGCGATCATATTCTTTTTGAGTAATCATGCCCGCTTCGCGCATCTTCTGAGCTTGCGCCAATTGAGCACTATCTACAGACGCTGCTGTCGTAGTTGTCACAGACGTCGCATAGGACTGAGCTGAGGCTTGCGCTAACTGACCTTGTAATGATGCTAGCTGTTGCTGTAAAGCCGATGTATCTACAGTGGCCAAGACTTGACCTTGTTGTACTTGGTCACCTACTTTCACAGCATATGCGACCTGCCCCGTCAACGTCGGCGTTACCGTCGCCTTATTAAGAGCGGTTACATTGGCATCATTATGGATCTGTAGCGGCATATCCTTGTATGTTACATCAGCAACGGATACCGTCTTTGTACCGCAACCAGCAATGGCTAAGGCCATCATCACAACACCAAGCATAGCAACTACAGAATAAATTCGTTTTAATTTCATTCTGTCACTTCCTGTCATATTGATTTTTATCAATACCTTAGTATATCATAAAATCAATTAGAATTGTATGAAAGCTAATTCCTTTAATTTATGGATATAACGGAGGTTCTTATGGAAGAACGGATGGACTTTAGAATATTAAATAACGGCAGCTTCATTCCTTCTATCGGTTATGGCACTTATAAAACAGGCACCGAAGGAGAAACGGAGCAAGCCGTTTGTAATGCACTTGGCGTAGGTTACCGCTTACTCGATACAGCCGCTTACTACGGTAACGAAGAGGCCGTTGGTAGAGGTATCAAAGCATCTGGCGTTAATCGTACAGATATCATTATTACTACAAAAATTTGGCATACAGACGCAGGCTATGATAATACAATGCGCGCTGTTGAAAGCTCTCTAAAGAAATTAGACACTAATTATATCGACATCATGCTCGTACATCAACCCCTTGGCGACTATTATGGTTCTTGGCGCGCCATGGAAGAGTTATACGATCAAAACGTATTGCGTGGGTTAGGTCTCTCTAACTTCTACGAAGATCGCCTCATCGACTTGCTATACCACTGTAATGTAAAGCCTGTGGTGAACCAAATCGAGTGCCACCCGTTTAACCAACGTCAGTCCTTATTACAATTAATGCGTAAACATCAAGTAGTAGGCATGGCGTGGTCTCCATTTACTCGTGATCGCCAACCAATTTTCGACCATCCTATCATCAAGAGCTTGGCTGAAAAGTACGGCGTTAGCAAACACCAAATCATCTTACGTTGGCACATCCAACGCGGCATCATTCCATTGCCAAAGGCAAATAATGTAAGCCACATGGAAGCTAACTTTGATGTATTCGACTTCAAGCTCACTAACATCGATATGGATGTTATGGAATTATTAGATCAACAAGACTTCTTGGAAAATCACCACACCGCACCAGGTCTAGAAAGACTATTACAACTAAAATAAAAAGAAAACCACTTATATCTCGCCCTTCTTTTAGGAGTAGATATAAGTGGTTTATTTTATTGTAATTTATTTAGTCACATTAAAGACGGCTTGTATAAGGATCATGTACACTACAGTGCCTGCCCCAATGGACATGAACATATTTCGTTTCCATAGGTGCATGCCAACGATTATTAATAAAGCAATAAGTTCTGGAATGCCATAAGGATAGGAAAGCACAATTGTATCTTTAAAGGTATATACAACAAGCATCCCCATAACAGCTGCAGGTAATGCCTTACCTAAATACTGTACAAACTCTGGAGCCTTCTTGCCAGGTGGAAAAATAAGAAAAGCGGAGAAACGTGTAAGTAATGTAGCTGCTACGACAATAGCAACGGTAATAACCATTTCAAAACTAGTCAAGATGTACACCTCCCCACTTATACGCTATATAACATACTACGAGCATACACCCCATAGAAGCAAGCATAAATAAGGATTTTCCCGTCAACAGAAGCATCGCTACAGCTACAGCGACGCCAACAGCACCAAAGCCTCGAATATTATTATTTTTAGCATTAAATAACATTTCAAGGAATATAACAATAAATAAGCCAGGTAATACAAAACCAATACCACGCAAATCTACAGATGCTAATAAATCACCGAACAATCCACCTACAAAGGTACTTACCACCCAAAAGGTATAATTAAGCCAAGACACATGGAAGTAGAACCATTTTTCATCTACATCATCAGGCAACTTCGTAGATACATTAATTGCAAAGCTTTCATCACACATCCACGCAACGGTAGGGAACCATTTCCATCCCATATTTACATATCGCTGTAGTGCAGATAAACCATAGAAGAAATGGCGTCCATTAACAAAGAGTGTCAGCATAAAAGCATTTATAGGATCAAAGCCTGCCATCAGCAGCCCAATAGTTACAAACTCCATAGAACCTGCAAAAATTGTACACGCTAATACAGGAGCAGTCCACCAAGGAAACCCCTGGCTAGTAGCATACAAACCAAAACCTAATCCAAGGAAGAAGAAGCTGAGCCCCATAGGAATCATAATAGGAAGCGCAAAGGAAAAGGCACTTCGCCGCTTTATTTCACTCAAAGGATTTTCTCCTTTCCAAATCATATATCATATATATGTAAACAATAGTCAAAACTAATCTTAGTCCTCTTTCAGACGCTAAAAACTAATTTGAACAATAAAAGACACCATATGGTGTCTTTTATGTAAGCTATTATATTATACATTGTATATAATCAGTGTCAATTTTGATGGCTTTAACCAAATGTATTATAAAGCGCGCGTTAAAATTTCACGAGCTACTTCTGGTGTTACATCGCCTTTTTCACCAAGTTGTGTCATACCATGGGCTTCTAATTGTTTCACAATTTTATCAACTGCTTCAGCGCCTAGACCATAGTCTTTCAAATGTGTAGATACACCAAGGGACTCGAAGAATTCACGGGTCTTAGCGATAGCCTTATCTGCTTTCTCTTCTTTTGTACCTTCCGTAATATGCCATACACGTGTAGCATATTGTGCTAATTTTTCAAGCTTGTCTGCTTTTTTCACTTCTAACAATGCAGGTAATACAATAGCTAATGTAATCCCGTGATCAAGATGGTACGACGCAGTTAACTCATGGCCAATAAGATGAGTTGCCCAGTCTTGTGGCACACCTGCACCAATCAAGCCGTTTAATGCCAAGGTAGAAGCCCACACGTGGTTAGCACGAATATCGTAATTTTCTGGATTCTCTACTGTTTCTTTGCCGATTTCAATCATAGTTTTCAAAATACCTTCACTGAAACGATCTTGAATACGCCCCTCTACAGGATATGTTAAATATTGCTCTGTAGTATGTACGAAAGTATCGATAACACCATTCTTAACTTGTTTTTCAGGCAATGTGAAAGTCAATGTTGGATCGAGCATGGAGAACTTAGGGAATATTAAGTTACTGAACACCGGATATTTACCATCACCATAAGTAATAACGGCACCATTGTTCATTTCGGAACCCGTAGCAGGAAGTGTCATAACTGTACCAAATGGCAAGGGATTTGGCACCATGTCTACTGGAACAGCTGGCACACCAGCTTTCATAACCTCAATAACAGGTCCATCATAGGTAGCGCCCATAACGATAAGTTTTGTAGCGTCTACTACAGAACCGCCGCCTACAGCGAGAACGAAATCTACACCATGTTCTTTAATGAAAGCGACTGCACGTTCACACGTTTCAAGGGATGGGTTTGGCTCAATACCGCCGAATTGCTCTACCTTACGGTTACCAAGTGCCTTTACAATGCGATCAATAAGACCACTACGCACTGCAGATCCGCCGCCGTAAGTAATGAGTACCTTTGCCTCCTTTGGCACCAATACATCTAATTCATCTAAACGATCTTTACCAAATACGATATAGGTTGGATTATAAAAATCAAAGTTAAACATGGCAGCCTCCTATATTTACCTAAATCTACGGTTAAATTATTTGTAATACTTATATTAAATTGTAATGCATATATTAAACCGTGACGTTTAAATTAAGCTGTATAAAACTTATTGATTATATTATACCATTTTTCGAAATTTTTAGATATGCTAAAGCATATAACTTTAATCTATAGCTAACTCATAGATATTTCTCTATATACAAAAACCAACTCATATGCTAGGATATTTACATTACATATGTTGTAGAAAGGGATGATTATATGAAATTAAAAACATTATTAGCGCCATTACTTATCGGTGCTCTTGCATTTGCTATCGCTGGTTGTGGTAGTACATCAAATCAATCAACACAAACACAAAAAGAAATCAAAATAGGTGCTACATCTGGTCCTCATGCACAAGTAGCTGAAGCTGTAGCAAAAGAAGCTAAAAAACAAGGAATCGATCTTAAAGTAGTTGAATTCTCAGACTATGTAACACCTGATAAAGCCCTTGCAGATGGCGATATTCAACTGAATGCTTATCAACATGTACCATTTATGGAAAACTTTAACAAACAAAATGGTTCCAACTTAGTAGCAATCGGTAAAACAATTTTGGTGCGTATGGGCTTATATAGTAATAGCGTACACAGCGTACAAGATGTACCTGAAGGCGCTACTGTTTCTATCCCAAATGACCCTACTAATGGTGGTCGTGCATTAGCATTATTAGCTAAAGCTGGATTAATTACGTTAAAAGATGGTGTCGGCTTCAAAGCAACAGTTGCAGATATCACATCTAACCCGAAGAATATAAAGATTCAAGAACTAGAAGCAGCTCAATTACCTCGTAGTCTAGATGATGTAACAATTGCAGTTATTCCAATGAACTATGTGCAAAGTGCTGGTCTTAGTGTAGAAAAACAAGGTTTCTTCTTCGAATCTAAAGATGAACCACTAACAGTTATCGTACTTGCAGTTCGTAGTGAAGACAAAGACAACGAAACATACAAAAAAATTGCAGATATTTACAAATCTGATGCTATTAAACAATACATCGACGAAACATTCAAAGGCACTATTACAACTGCCAACTAATAAAGTTTATATCGTCACTATATAACTAAAAAGAGATGCCCCAATGATTACAATCATTGGGGCATCTCTTTTTTACTCTTCTGTATCAAATGTAACATCTAATGGTTGACGCTCTACAATATTGCGATATCGTACTTTAGGATATCCCATAAGAATGCCACCAGCTACAATTTTATCATCAGGTACACCTAATTCATCTAATAATGGTTGGTATTCAGCTTCTCCAGCATGTTCAAAGAAACCAGCCCAACAAGTACCAAGGCCTAAAGTCGGCGCATATAGCTCAGCATAAGACAAGCAAGAGTGACCACTATCATGGGTACGATGAATATCTTTTTTAGAGCCAATTGCCACTACGAGAGCCGGCGCATCGCGCAAGATATACTCCTTGCCTTTATCTACCTCTGCTTGAGCAGCACGAGCATAGAGACGCATAATCGGTACTGTTTTTGCAGCCAGATGCATCCACTCTAGAACAAGATCAGCAATACGGCGCAACGTTTGTTTATCTCGGATTACTATATACGAAATACCTTGTGTGTTAGTCGCTGTTGGCGCCATTCTTGCAACGTTTAGCACTTTGCGAATGAGCTCTACAGGGACTGGTCTATTTTGATAGTTACGAATAGAGCGACGACTACGCATGAATAGCTCAGCTTGCTCAGGCGTTAACTTAGGTTCCTTTGTAATATCGATTTGCTCCTTACGCGGTGTCATATCGCTATCAAGAGCAAGCGTTGGGCATACGGAAATACAATGCCCACAGGAGATACAACCTCCCTTGCCAGTTACAGGCCCATTTTCGGACATCACTAGCAAGCCTGTCGGACAGTCAGCTACGCAAAGGCCGCATCGTGTACAGACTTCTGTATTGACGGTAAATAACATCTGATAAATCCTCCAAACACTACTATAAAGCCTATTATAACACAATCAATCAAGGGTTATCTAGGCAACATATGCTTTTCAAGGTTATTCTCCCTATTTTGATGGGGCCCTATTTCATTTCTACAACCTAGTAAAAAAAGTACAAATATACTTGCTTGCTCCGTCCTTCGCAAAGTCGCTGCACAAGTATATTCGTACTTTTTTATAATTATATTTATAAAGGCGTCCCATCAAAATAGAACTACACACTTAAATACATAACACCTAGATAAGCCGATTGTTCTATGTAAAAAGGCTTTAAACTAATGGCGCCACGCCCACCATGTGGGAAAAATAGCCTGCAGCTAGGCTTTATAGTAGTGGTGCCATGCCCACCGTAGAGGAAGGACTAGCCTGCGGCTAAGCCCTTCCCTCCCCCATTCATTGGTACATG
>USQK01000029.1 GCA_900556785.1 uncultured Veillonella sp. | reverse complement strand
GACCCGAACTTCGGTCGGGCGTTTAAACCTGCTTCACGCGGATTGCAAAGTTCAGTAAACCGAACTAATACTGATATAGTATATCGTATTTACCTATCTATGTCAAACAAAATTCAACATACATAGCTCAGTTTATGATACTTTCATATATATACAAACCTCTAAAATTCTCCAATAATACCGAGGTGTTGTAAAAGTATTTTTGTACCGATGAGAATCAATACACCCCCACCTAGTATGTCTGCATATTTTCCCACGAACTGGCCCATAAATTTGCCTAGGTACACACCAATAAGAGAAATACCAAAGGTAATTACCCCTATCATAGTAGAGGCTTCCCATACATTAATAGGTAGAAAAGCAAAGGTTAAACCAACCGCCATCGCATCAAGGCTAGTTGCCACAGATAGCATAATCATTTCCCAAGCACCTAAAAACTGTTTATCATCATCTTCATCGTCATCACTAAGGCCTTCTCGTATCATAGCAACACCTAAATAGCCCAGAAGTCCAAAGATAATCCAATGATCCCATTCAGATATGACATCGATAAACTGGCGACCAATAAGCCAGCCCATAACAGGCATGAGAAACTGGAATAACCCAAATAAGAATGCCAATGTAACCTTTCGGCCATTTTCACCTACCGGCATTGATAAACCTTTACCAATCGATACACCAAAGGCATCCATGGCTAGACCAATACTAATTAATATAATTTCAAATACAGACACGAAACTCACCTATAAAAACTACTTACTTATTCTGCTACTGCCATCAAAGAATATCCTTCTCGGCTAATTTGTGAATTCACTACAATCGAAATCTTACGCCCTATAGAATCGCCTAACTCCTCAAGGACAGCCTTAGTTAAGTATTGGGCTACCTCTGGATGTACTTCGATTTCTAGATTAGATTTAATGCGACCTGATTTAAACAGCTCACGTATACGACGGATAATTTGCATGTATACAGTTCTACCTGACAACATGTATCCAGTGCCTCCACATTGAGGACATGTATCAAACATCAAAGTTTGCAAACCTTGACGGGCACGCTTTCTTGTCATCTCCACAAGACCAAGCGAACTAATACCACATACCACAGTTTTCATCTTATCTAACTTGGCCTGTGCGCTCAACAATTTTAACAACTCTTGTTGATGGGACTTATCCTTCATATCGATAAAATCGACGACGATAATACCACCAATATCGCGCAATCGCAATTGTCGACAAATTTCCTTTGCCGCCTCTTTATTGACTGTAAAAGCCAGATCTTCTAACTTATTAGACTTACCTGTGTAATGAGCCGAGTTTACATCAAATACGGTGAGAGCCTCCGTATGATCGATACGGATAGAGCCACCGGAAGGTAGATTGATATCACGAGAGATAAGATCTTCTAATTGTGGTTCAATATGATTGGCTTTAAAGATAGGTGTGCTACCACGGTGACGTGTCACTTTAATTTGCTGTGATGTAGGCCCATGACCTAAGAGGTCCAGCAATCGAGACTCGCCCATATCAGAATCTACAATAATCTCTTCTACATTGCGATGCGCATAGTCTCGCACAAGGCGGAACCAAAAATCCGCATCACTATAGAGATCAGTACCACTCTTAGCCACCTTAAATCGTTTTAACACATGTTGCCATGTACGCCATAGATATTCCATATCACGACCGATTTCGTCAGCACTAGCCTTGGCAGCTGCGGTACGAATAATAAATCCACAGCCTTCCTGTACATAAGGCGCTGCTAATTCTTGTAATTTAGCACGTACTGCTTCATCAGTAATTTTCTTAGAAATATGCATGCCTTCAGAATATGGTAAAAGCACCATAAAACGTCCTGCCAAACTCACATCAGCTGTAACGCGAGCGCCTTTACCAAGCATTTCCTCTTTTACCACTTGTACGAGAATTTGTTGTCCCACAGATAGGCGTGGCAAGATTTTCTGTTCTTTCCCCTGTTGAAGGTTCAAATACGCATTTTGCGAGCCCCCTATATCAACAAAGGCCGCTTGCATACCGTTTAATACGTTCTTAACAGTACCTTTGTACATATGATTTGCCATATGAGACTCATCAGTACGCTCTAAGACAAAGTCTACTAACTGCCCTTCTTCATCGATAACAGCCATGCGAATTTCTTCTCGCATAACATTGACCAAAATTTTATGCATCCTATCCCTCCCTTCGTTCAATTTAAAATATATAGATTTTTTTAAACACTAAAGCTTATATAAGGATTTAAGATTTTTATAAAGAGTATTAGTAGTTAATTTCCAATGGAGTGTAACGGCCTTCTTCGTTTTCTACCATAATGGCTTTACGGTGAATTTCATAGCCCGTCGTAATAGGCCAGTTATATTGATCTTTACCAAGGTTCCACACTTCACTAGGTTTGATTGTACCTTGCGGATAAATACCGATGCCCATTGTAAGGGTTACCATACCATCCTCAACGGATGCTACAATAGGTTCTTTTACAAATTCTTTCACATCAATGGTACGAGTTTTCTTAGGCGTTACCTTTTCATAAGAAATTTCCGTTGCGTCATTGAAAGGTTTTAGCAATGCATCCCAATCCGCATGTTCATCCGTTACAGGACCTGTTACTTCGTAAATAGCAAAGTTACAGATAGCCATCATCTTTTTAACCTTTTCAGGCATTTCCTTGCCACCTAGCACCTCAAGACCTGGCGGTGCCACGCGGTTCAAACGCTCCATAATAGACTCTAAAGAGTCCTCTTCTAGCACGTCCATATCGATATATTCAGCCGCCGCTGTTACACCTAGAGCCAATGCAGAGGAAAAGCTAATTTTCATATGTGGATTAAAGCCTTCAGAATAAGCCATTTTAATTTCTGCGCGGCGAATCATACGTTCTACTGCTTGTGCATAATCAAGGTGCGACAAGAATCGCAATTTTTCGCCTTTATTTAAGGCCAAACGTAACTTTTTCAACTCTGCCACCCTCCTTATAGTCAATAATAGCTGTATTGAGCTCTGGACATACATTACAGCCCTTACATGGAGCTCGACGACAATCGCCTGTAAGATTAGCTGCTACCGCTTGCTCCCACTCGCGTTTTAAGAAAGCTTTACTTACAGTGCAATCTAAATGATCCCAAGGCAAAGGCTCATCAAAATCACGGGTGCGACGTGCATAGTATGCAGGATCCAATCCGCAGTCAGCAAATGCTTTCAACCAAGTTTCATAGTTAAAGAACTCGGTCCAACCATCGAATTTACAACCTGCCTTCCAAGCCTCTACGAGAACTTTAGACAATCTGCGGTCCCCACGAGCAAAAGCGGCTTCCATGTAACCAGTATAACCATCATGGTAGTGGTAGGAAATGTTACGATTATTGATAAGAGACTTCAAGTAACGTTGTTTGCGATGAATTTCCTCCACATCTTGTTGACCATACCATTGATATGGAGAATGTGTTTTTGGTACGAAAAAGGATACGCTCACCGTTACAGAACCATTTCGTTTCCCTGTAATTTCACGGTGTAAATCGAGCACCTTGTAAGCAAGATCCGCAATACCAGCCAAATCTTCGTCTGTTTCTGTAGGAAGGCCCATCATAAAGTATAATTTAACTGTATTCCAGCCAGATTTGAAAGCATTAGTACAGGCCGCCAATAAGTCTTCTTCACTAACGCCTTTATTGATAACGTCACGCATTCGTTGCGTACCTGCTTCAGGAGCAAAGGTAAGCCCGCTCTTGCGCACTTGCTGTACCTTTTTCGCAATATCAATAGAGAAGCTGTCGATACGCAAGGACGGTAAGCTAACACTAACTTGTTTATCTTTAAACTCTTCCATGAGCATATCTACAAGCTCAGGTAATTTGGAGTAGTCTGCAGAGCTTAAACTCATCAAGGATATTTCATTGTACCCAGTATTGGCAATCGTATCTTTAGCAATTTGCAACAAACGTTCTGGTGTCTTTTCACGGACAGGACGATATAACATACCAGCCTGACAGAAACGACAACCACGAGTACAACCACGGAATAGCTCCAATACAGCACGATCATGCACTATATCAAGGAATGGTACAACAGGCTTTGTTGGATAGAATACATTCTCTACATCCTCTATAATACGTTTCTCAACGGCTGCTGGTACGTCTTCAAAACGCGGCATAATCGATTTAAAATCGCCTTGTTCTGTATATTCAACATCGTATAAAGCTGGACAATAGGTACCAGGAATTTGAGCTACTTTGCGCAAGAAGCCTTCTTTACCACCTGGGAAGCCTTTCGCTTTTTCTGCTTTGAATAGGTCGATAAACTCATCACCCCACTCTTCAGATTCCCCGAGGGATACGATATCAAAGAAATCTGCAATAGGCTCTACGTTATACGCACAAGGGCCGCCGCATACGAGCAATGGGAAGTCCATATCGCGGTCCTTAGCATACATTGGAATACCTGCTAAGTCGAGCATATTCAAGATATTTGTAAAGCTCATTTCATATTGAAGCGTAAATGCTAACACATCAAAGTCTTTAATAGGCGTACGTGTTTCTAAGGAAAATAATGGAATATTACGCTTCCGCATCTCCTCTTCCATATCATGCCACGGTGCAAATACACGCTCTGCTACCGCATCTTCACGACGGTTTACGAGACCATACAAAATCTTGATGCCCAAATGACTCATGGCCACTTCGTACACATCGGGAAAACCTAAAGCCATAGTTACATCAACAGTACTGTGATCTTTCACGATACTATTGTATTCGCCGCCCGTATAGCGAGCAGGCTTTTGGACATGTTGTAACCATGACGTATCTAATTGAATCATACATCCTCCGTCTTTTCTGAAAGACTTCTTTCACAATCAATCCTATATATAGGTTATTTAAAAAATATATTTTGTCCGTTGCATTGCGATATTTAACAAAATACCAATACTCAACATATTCGTAGTCAATGCACTAACACCATAACTAAGGAATGGCAATGGAATACCAGTAACAGGCATAATACCAATTGTCATACCTACGTTTACGAGTACCTCAAAGGTAAACATGGTGGCAATACCTGTAGCTAATAACATACCAAAATTATCATTGCACATATACGCCACTTTAATGCTGCGATAAATAAGCATAAAGAGCAATAACAATACTATGATACAACCTACAAAACCAAATTCTTCACCAATAACGGAGAAAATAAAGTCCGTATGGTTTTCTGGTAAGAAGTTCAACTGACTTTGCGTACCATTAAAGATACCTTTACCAAAAATCAAACCTGAACCAATGGCAATCTTAGACTGAATAATATGATAGCCAGATCCAAAGGGATCAATATCTGGATTTAAAAATACGAGAATACGTTGTTTTTGGTATTCTTTCAGTACAAACCAGCCTAAAGGCATCAACAATAACCCGGTGCCCGCAATGATTTTTATGAGTCTAGTTTTAATACCAGAGATAAATAGCATGCCCACAAAAATGGCAATGTACACAAGAGATGTACCTAAGTCAGGTTGTAAAAATACAAGTGCAATAGGTACCCCAACATATAATACAGGCAATATTAAAGACTTAAATGTATCTAACTTGCCAATACGGGGCTCTAGCATTTTGGCCATACAGATAATCATCAATAATTTAGAAAATTCTGATGGCTGAATGGTAATAGGACCCAATTGAATCCACCGTTGAGCACCCAATGCAGATGTACCAACGGCCATAACAGCAATTAACATCAAAAGAGTAATGCCATAAATGATATTGCCCCAATCCTTTAACCGATGGTAGTTAAGGAATTGCATGCCTATCACAACAGCCGCATTAGCAAGGAAAAATATAAGTTGCTTTACTACTAAACTACCAAATCCAATAGGCTCTTGATTAACATGAGTTGCACTGCCAATAGCTGCTAAGCCAATGCAAACCAGTAGAAAAGTACATATGATAATAGCCCAGTCGCTATCATTCCATAGTTTCCGCCACATCATATCACCTATTTCAATTTACGACGGCGCCATAAACTTTGCTTACCTTGCACTAATAAACGCTGAGTAGTCCATCCACCGCGATTAATATACAAAACAGTATTCGAATCTTCAAAGATAGACTCACCAGCTGAAGCAAGAGTCGGTGTACATGCTTCTTCTTTAGCCGCTTTTTTCTTAGTTACATAGGCATCAAATTGTTTTTGTACATCATAATCTTCCCAACAATCGCCTGTCACAACATAGTCTACAAGAGGTGCTAATACATTACGAAACTCATGAGAAACAAGGTCTAACAAATGACCATCTTGTGTATATGTTAGGATATCTTCATCATAAGGAATCATAGCCCCTACATACTCGGCGCGAAGGACTTCCAACATATCATATAAATCTATGTTTTCACTATCTACTGGCACTGCATTAAAGACAATAGCAAAATCGCGAATATTATGTTCTTGACACACTTGAATCATACGCGCCCCATTGCGCAAGGATACCCACAATGGATGGGTCACAACGATACAACGACTCACAAGATCTAAAATTGACTCAATGCCCTTACCAATCCCTGCTGGTGCATCGATCAAAATATAGTCATATACATCACAAAGCCGACGAACTAATTTCTTATACTTCTTTCGACCTATATCTTCCCAGCGTGCACTTTGACTAGCCGGTAAGAAATCTAGATTTTCTGCAATTGATACAATAGCATCATCTGTATATTCTTTATCTTCACTCGCATCAAGTGCATCATAGATAATTTCATCTGCCACGCCTAACACGAGATCCAAATCGCGCAATCCAAAGTCCCCATCACAGAGCAATACGCGGTGCCCTGCATGACTTAAGGCTGCACCCAAGCATGCAGTGACGGTCGTTTTACCTACGCCACCCTTGCCGGATACAACACCAATGATTTCGCCCATACTAATCCTTTCTTGGTTGCCCACTTGTTACTGCAGTCTGAGGTTTCTGCCCATTAGACGTATTCCCTACAGTAGCAGAATCTTTATTACTTTTAGCATTTGTGTCATTCGTTTTTTTATTTAATGGTACATTGAAATATGCGGCTAACACATCGCGTACGATTGGGCCTGCAGAGCCCGCACCAAAGCTACCTTGTTCAACAAGTGCAACCACAACAATTTGTGGCTTGTCATATGGTGCATAGGCTACAAACCAGCCGTGATCTCGGCCATGTGCATTTTCCGCAGTACCAGTCTTACCAGCTACATTAATTGGGAAGCCTTTAAATAAATCCCCTGCTGTACCGCCTTCATTTGTAACATCACGCAAACCTTCTCGAATAAGGTCCATAATATTTTTTGGAACTGGTAAAATACCTAATTTATCAGGCCCGAAAATCTCTTTCGGAGTGCCATCTTTATTATCAATGCGGCTTACCACATAAGGTTTATATTTAATGCCACCATTAGCTACTTCGCTGAGCAAAACAGCCATTTGTAATGGCGTAACTAAGGTAAAAGATTGACCAATAGCAGCATCGAAGGTTTCACCTAAGTACCAATCTTCATCATATACTTTTCGTTTATACTCAGGGCTTGCCATAATGCCAGACGCCTCACCTGGTAAATTAATACCAGTCTTTTCGCCAATACCAAAATAAGCAGCATATTTATCGAGATTTTCTATACCAACGCGATTACCCATTTCATAGAAGTAAACGTTATCTGACTTAGCAAGCGCTCTATTAAAGTTAAGCCATCCTAAGGCTTCACCTTCTGCATTTCGCTTATCGATCAACCAGTGCTTACCACTGTCAAAGATCATCTCTTCAGGAGTAACCTTTTTAAGATCTAACGCTGCTGTACCGGTAATAATCTTAAATGGTGATCCTGGTGGATATTCACCAGAAATAACCTTATTATCAAAAGGATGATTTTTATCATTATTCAGCTGATTCCATTGAGCAGTTGTAATCCCTTTAGAAAACCAGTTTGGATTAAATTCAGGCGCACTGACCATAGCTAAAATAGCCCCTGTATTAGGGTCCATGGCCACCACTGCTGCCCCTTGTGCTGGAATACCTTGCGCACGCAATTGATCGAGCTGGTTTTTAACAGCTTCTTCTGCAGCCTTTTGCAAATTCACATCGATGGTTAGATGAATATTAGCACCTGGCACCGTATGTTTTCTATCTACTTCAGCCACAGGACGACCTGTAGCATCTACCTCAACTTGTTTACCACCATCGGTACCACGCAAGATAGAATCATATAATTTTTCAAGACCAGAACGACCTAAAATAGTACCGCCACTTACCAGTGTATTAGGGTCTTGCTGTTTTAGCTCTTCTAATTCCTCTTCACTCACTTCACCAACATAACCAAATAATTGAGAAGCCATCGTTTCATATGGATAGTATCGAAGTGGCTCAACATCAATGGTTACCCCTGGTAATTCATGACGATGCTCTTCAATGGTTGTCACTACGTCCATAGAAATATCATTAGCAATACGTATTGGCTCATAACCATACTTGTGATCATTAACCTTCTTTGTAATATCTTCAGGCTTCATTTTTAATAAAGCTGCCAATTTAGCAACTTCACCATCATCCAAAGCCTTTCCGGTAGGCATGATAGATATAGTATAGGCAGGTCGAGAGCCTACCAGAATTTGACCATTACGATCATACATAACACCTCGTGCTGCAGTCATCGGTACCATGCGCAATCGGTTGCCTTCCGCCTTGGCTTGATAATAGCCACCAGCCAAGATTTGTAGCATAAACAAACGCAATGCTAACACTATAAATATGCCCGCTACAATGTAAAAGAGCACATCAAAGCGACTCGTTTTTCTTCGTTTATAGAGGCCTTCAAGCACTCTTTCACCCCCTTACTAATTTATTACCAAATATAATCTTGCTGTTCGTCTTTACGCCACAATAATCCATGTACGATGGCAGCCAATAGACCGTTCCAAAATAGTACCGGTATAACCATATGCCACATATATAGCCCTATATGTAAATCTCCACCACTGGCCAATATCATTAAGCTCCGGATAAATCCATCAAGCAATGTACAAATGGCTACAATAGCACTGGACCAATACCAACGTTCTTCATAGAGTCGATGTTTCACTGCGGATAATAGGTAAACCACAAGAACGTAAGGGAATAAATGGAGCCCAAAGAAGTTAGATATCAATACATCATGTACAATACCACCTATAACAGCTGCCATCAGCCCCATATAACGACCTTTAAATAGTGTGACTATAACAATGGTGGTCAAAATTAAATTTGGCAACCAATTCGTATGAAAAATAGCAGGCAATAATTGCGCCTGTATAAAGTAAATTAAAAATCCACAGAGTACTAAAGCTAGACGCGTCATGGTTTAACGGCCCCCTTTGCCCCTTCAACTTGATCTCGTTGTGTTTGAGGTACCAGTTTAGGCTCAAGCCCTGGTTTTGGTGGTGCACTTACTGAAGATGATGTAAGGACAAACACCTCTTCTAAACGATAGAAGTCCACACTTGGTGTAATTACGGCATTCTTTACAAAACCTTCCGTATCATTTTCGATGGACTGTACATTACCAACAGGCAATCCTTTAGGGTAGATACCACCATACCCAGAGGTGATTAATTTATCCCCTACTAATACATCACCATCACGGGCAATATTTACCATTGATGGCGTACGAGGTGAGTCGCCATCACCTTTTACGACACCAGATAGGCGAGATTCAGGACGTTGTACAATAACACCGATTGCACTACGCGGGTCAAGAATGGTTTGTACTCGAGAAGAGTGAGGGTATA
This sequence comes from uncultured Veillonella sp., assembly GCA_900556785.1. Classification (GTDB taxonomy): domain Bacteria; phylum Bacillota; class Negativicutes; order Veillonellales; family Veillonellaceae; genus Veillonella. The sequence goes on along the minus strand of USQK01000029.1, from coordinate 9,773 downwards.
CATCGGTAATAAAACCAACTACCCCACTTGGTACAACGACAGCCATATTGACAGCCATCCCTTCTTCACTACCCTTATCGATAGTGAACGTATTTGTCCATGTGCCGTAATCCTTTGTAATAATACCGGCTAAAGTCATGGAGAATTCCGGATGATTGCTCTTATAGTTGAGCAATTGACGAAGTCGAATATTTTCTGCTACTACTTCATCATAGTTAACAACCTTTTGTTCTAATGCAGCCTTGCGAGATGCTGCCTCATCACTTTCAATAGTTGCAGAAATAGCATTATTGAGCACTGTAAAACCGGTTTGTACACCGTCAAGCAAACGGGCAGATCCATAAGCAAATGGCGTTGTAATACCTTCAAGAGTGACAGTAACAAAAGGAATACTAGTTCGTTGTTTCCATGCAAATCCGAGCAACGCTAATAGGATACAGCTAATGACAACAACAATAATTAACTTTTTATCTGACTGTATCATATTAGTCTTGGCCCTTTCTATTTTTAGAATTCACAATAAAACGTGATAAGCTCACCAAGTCAGATGAAGCCCCGTTAAGGCCCACAACGACCTTTGTCTCTGGTGCATCCGGAACATGTACAGGCACACCTAACTCGCCCCCGATACGCTCAGCCAAACCCGACAGTTGCGCAGTACCACCAGTAAGATATATTCCATATTGCATAATATCTGCTACAATCTCAGGTTCAGCAGAACGAATCATTTGTTTCACTTCATCTAAAAGGCCTCCGATACAGTCATTAACAACTTGATATACCTCTGACTGATGAATAACACAACGTCTGCCTAAACCATTCATCATATCACGGCCTTGAAAGGCATATTCGGCATCTTCTAAAGGTGCCATAGCAGTGCCTACTGTATGTTTAATATCTTCTATAATTTCTTCAGAAACGATAACCCCAAAACACTCACGTACATAGCGTAGCAATGCATTATTGATATCTGAGCCACCAAAGCGAATCGTTTTACTATCTACAATGCCGCCCAATGAAACAATACCCATATCGACAGTGCCCCCACCAATATCAATGACCATAGATCCACGAGCTTCAAAGATAGGTGCACCGCAACCAATGGCTGCCGCGACAGGTCGTTCGATAAGAAATACTTCGCGTGCTCCAGCCTGAATAACAGCATCCATCATCGCTCTTTGCTCGACGTCGGTCATCCCACAAGGAACACCAACAAGAACTCGAGCGCGACGCAATGCATTAGACACTTTATTCAGAAAATAGTTAAGCATCGTGTGCATAACTCGATAGTCCACAATAAATCCATCTTTTAATGGTGTTAAAGGGCGCCACATATCAGGCATACGCAATACAAGACGTGCCGCTTCATCCCCAACGGCTACTACTTTTTCTTGTTTTGTATCAGTTGCTATAATAGATGGTTCGCTTATAACAGTTCCTCGCGTCCCCCCCATGAGGCGCGTCTGTATGGAACCAATATCTATACTTACATCTTTTCCTAGAGTAGGTAAAATGGAACTCATAGTAATTTCTCCTTCATTACATCATCATTCCATTTTACCATATATAACGCGACTTTTTCCATTGATATCAGTACCTTTCCTTTTGTTAAAAGCACAGATAACGCATAATCCTTGTACTCATAAGTCATACATAAAAATTACATAACTTCATACATATAATCTCATACACAATAAGGAAAAGCACTCATTTATAGGAACTTACCCATGCGTCAAAATTAGGTATAGTTCAAAATGAGTGCTTTTAATAATCTTACTTGGCTTTGTTCAGTTTATTTAGGCTCAGCTCAATTTACCAATTTCGCTGAGGCTCGTAAATTCATTATCCCCTATAACAATATGATCGAGTACAGGAATCCCCATAAATTGACCAGCACTAACAAACATTTTCGTTAGCCGTATATCTTCATCACTTGGTCTACTATCACCTGACGGGTGGTTATGGATTAGAATAATCGCCGCCGCATTGCATGCTATAGCTTTTTTAAATACTGCTCTTTGCTCTACAAGGCTTGATACCAATCCACCATTAGAGATATGTTCCAACTGAATAAGCTTATTTCGAGATGTTAGCATGGCAGCCCACACATGTTCCACATCTTCATGCCGCAGTCGTTCCATCACATATTGAGCTATTACAAAAGGTTGCGAAAAATCTTCATAAGTCTCTTTAATCTTAAGCTCCCCTAGACGCCTACCCATTTCAAGTGCTGCGCATAGCGTCACTGCTTTATCTCTACCAATACCCTTGATTTTGGTTAGATTATCTACGGTCATTCGGTTAAGACCATATACACCATCATCAAAGGATTGTACGATATCACTTGCCAAAGAAATCGCAGATTGCCCCTTTACCCCTGTACGCAATAAAATAGCCAACAACTCCTCCATTGCCATATGTGAAGGGCCTAAGGCGAGAAATTTTTCTCGCGGGCGCTGGAATGGTAGCATATCTTTTACACTTACTGTTGGTACTTCCATAGAATCTCTCCATTCAAATAGATAACACCATTTGTAAATCAAACAATAAACACATCTACTCTCTTAAAAATTATTTAGCACAGCACAGCACAGCACAGCACAGCACAGCACAGCACAGCACAGCACAGCACAGCCAATTATATCACTATCTGTCTAATACGCTAGTACTATTTTGCCCCTAACGCCTTGCACAGTTCCTCGTATACATGTTCAACTGGTAACCCTACCACATTAGTATAAGAGCCCTCTATTTTATCTACCCATAATGCACCTTTTCCTTGGATGCCATAAGCTCCAGCCTTATCCATCGGTTCCCCACTAGCAATATAAGACTCGATTTCAAAGGGTGCTAATTGTTTAAAATATACTTTTGTTTCATTGTGAAAAACTATCTCCTCCCCTTTGATGAGTAACGCGACTCCAGTGATTACAGAATGTGCTCTACCCGATAAATGCTCCAACATATGGCGTGCATCGGATTCATCATATGGCTTTCCTAATACTTTATTATCAAGGACAACAATAGTATCTGCGCCTAACACAATACTTCTGTCAGGAACACCTACAGCACAACGAGCCTTACCTAATGCTTGGGCTTTCACCATTTCAATAGGGTTGTCGTAACCCTCATTAGATTCCTCATAAGTACTGGATACAACAGTATGATCAATCCCAACCTGTGTTAATAATTCAGTTCTACGTGGTGATTGACTCGCCAAATATAATCCAGCCATATACGCTCCTTCGTATTAAAAAACTTGTACATAAAATTCTTGGTATAACCAAACTATCCTGCCTATCCCCCAGAACTTACCATCCTTTACATAGTTGTTCCTTTATCTTCTTCAGAAGAAATTAATCTTTCATAATATTCTTGTACATCTTCCCCATGTTTTACCGCATCAGCTCGCACCGCCGCATAAAATACGATATCCGCTTGAGGCACACGAATACGGCCAGGCACATGCTCTTCTAATATTTCAAAGAATCTATCGTCGGCTTTCAACAGCAAACGACCATTTTTAACTTTATTTCCATCTACAATAGAATACACAAGAGACCAAATCGGGCGCGGGTCAGAGGTAGAACATTTTCTATATTTATAGCGGTATTTAATATTTGTCAACAACTCACGTTCAAACTTGAACACCCCATCAATCATGTTATAATCTACTTCAAAATGACGATTTCTAAAGATAGAGTGCTCTTCAATCACAAGCTTTGTATCTGTCAAAATATATGTATATCTACTAACAGCCTGTTTAACCATAACAATGATGGCCATGATTTCAATAAAATACTCAGCTAATAAAACCGTATGTAATTGAATACTGCGATACGTTGTATAAGCTGCTGCACACAACAATAAAATCACAAAAAATACTACCAATAACTCTGCACTTCTGGTGCGCTGAGATTTTTCTTCATATAATACTGTCATGCTTTACCCCTTTTAAAGAAATCACTAATTAATAACTATACATCCTATTATAAGATATTCTATGCATAAAAACTACAAAAACCCCGTCCATATCCGAGATATAGACGGGGTTTTATGACTCTATTAGTCACTCAGTTCAGATGCGAACTATATTATTTTTTCAACGCTGCTGTAATACGTTGAGTATCACGAGCAATCATGATTTCTTCGTTTGTAGGAATTACAAAGATTTTAACCTTAGAGCCTTCAGCACTGATTTCTTGTTCTTTACCACGAACATTATTGCGTTCAGAATCAATACGAGTACCTAAATATTCCAAACCGTTACAGATTGCATCACGGTTACCAATACCGTTTTCACCAATACCAGCAGTAAAGATGATAGCATCTACACCGCCCATAACAGCAGCAAAGGCACCGATTACACGGCGAACTTTGTAATGGAACATATTCAATGCCAATTGTGCGCGTTTATTGCCGTTAGCAGCAGCTTCTTCAATCACACGGAAGTCATTGGATACACCAGAAATCCCTAATACACCGGATTCTTTATTCATAACTCTATCGATTTCTTCATAGGTCATACCTGTTTTTTCCATCAAGAATGGAACGATAGCAGGGTCAATATCACCTGTACGCGTACCCATGATCAAACCGGACAATGGAGTAAAGCCCATTGTAGTATCGATGGAGCGACCACCTTTAATAGCAGCCACAGAGGAACCATTACCCAAGTGGCATGTGATGATACGAAGATCAGTCATATGTTTACCCATTAATTCTGCACAACGTTGTGCTACATATTTATGGGACGTACCATGGAAGCCGTAACGACGAATACCATAATCTTCATAATAAGAGTAAGGAAGCGCATACATATATGCTTCTTTTGGCATAGTTTGATGGAATGCAGTATCAAATACAGCAACTTGAGGTACACTCGGCATAATAGCTTCACAAGCTTCAATACCTTGAATGTTTGGTGGGTTATGTAATGGTGCAAGAGAAGCACATTCTTCCAACGCTTCCATAACTGCTGGTGTAATCAATACGGAATCAGCAAATTTTTCACCGCCGTGTACTACACGATGACCTACAGCATCAATTTCATCCATCGAAGAGATAACACCAAATTCAGCATCAACTAAAATATCTAGCAAAATACGAAGCGCTTCTTTATGGTTCAAAATTGGTTCAACGCGTTCTAATTTATCTGCATTAGGACGTTTGTGAGTGAAGATAGCATCTTGATCACCAATCTTTTCAAAAAGGCCTTTTGCCAATTCTGTTTCAGTTGTCATATCAAGTAATTGATACTTCAAGGAAGAACTACCGCAGTTAACTACTAATACGTTCATCGATTAACCCTCTTTCTGTTGTGTAACTTGAATCTTGTTTTGAATTTCTTTGCTGATATCAGCACCTACCTGATCCTTTTCAGGATATTGGTAGACTATATTCCACAATACGCCATGATCTAAGAATACGTATTGAGAAATTCTAAATATTTGTCCTTGTGATGTAACAGTAACATCAAGCTTTTTAGCAGATGCACCTTCTAATGCTACGGACTCTTCTTTGATGGTCGCGCCTACTTTAGCAAATTCAGACTTACTGTGATTAATATACTCATCTACCGTAGGTAAAGGTTTATTTTCACCAGGCCGTAAAGCCTCAACCTCAATTACCATATGTTCTGTAACAGATCCATAAATATCAATTGGATACCCCTTATCAGACATATTTTTTGTACTTTTACCCATTTCATAAGGCAAAGCAATGGTAATTTCAGATTGACCAGCACGGATAACTTGATGGCCAAAACTATATGTATCCATTACATTTGTAGAGCCACATCCCGCCATTGCTAGCAGCACAGCACCGAGCAGAGCCCCTTGTAATGTACGTTTCCAATTTTGTTTCATCATATACCTCACATCAATTCAGCATTTACAGTTAATTATAGCCTATAGAACAAATAAAATCTACAAAAAACTTTAGTTTTACACACATTTTTTACATCTATTTCTTTACTATACGGCCTCTTAAGTTCAAAATTTATTTACAGTCTTTCTATGCTTTGTTACACTAACACTAATGAAAGGAGTCCCTATGAAAACCATCGGTATTATTTGCGAATACAATCCATTTCACAACGGTCATGCACATCAACTACATACATTAGCTACAAGATACCCTGATGCATTGCGCATCTGTATTATGAGTGGCTCCTTTGTACAACGTGGCGAACCAGCCCTTTTCTCAAAATTCGATCGCGCTCGTTGGGCTATTCTAGGCGGTACAGATATCGTTATCGAACTTCCTACGCTTTATTCGTTAGGTAGTGCCCAACTATTTGCTTCAGGTGCCATTCAATTAATTAAATCTTTATCTATTGATATGCTGTCCTTCGGTTCTGAAATAACTGATTTAAATCAACTCATCCATATGGCTAAGCGTATGGATTGTGAAAGCACCCAAAATGAATTACGCAATTATTTAAATGAAGGCATGTCCTATGGTACAGCCTTCCGCAAAGCGCTAGGCTCCGAATCACTTAGCACACCTAATGCCTTATTAGGGCTTGAATATATCCGTGCTGCATTAAAGTATTATCCAAACTTAGAATATATTCCTATTCAGCGTACATCTGATCACCACAATTACAATTTCGATCAAGAGTTACCATCCGGTACGGCATTGCGCCAACTCATCACTACTGCTAATCCCTTAGATATGTGTTCAACGCTTCAAAGTACTATTCCAACACCAATTCTAGATGATATGACGCATAGAATCACAAATGATGACTATGTCGACTACAATAGATATTACAATATGGTACATATGTTGAGTCGCCGCATGACAGCCAATGAGTTAGAGCGTTTTGTTGATTTTACTGAAGGTATTGAACACTTGTGGTTAAAAGCAGCACAACAGCCTTCATGGGAATCTGCTATTAATCAAATAAAATCAAAACGCTACACCTATGCACGATTACAACGAATGGGTGCCTACCTCACATTAGGAATTACAAAAGACTTGATAAACGTCGCTATGGACGAAGGCCCTCAATACGCTAGATTACTAGCCTTCAATGACAGAGGTCGCCAATGGCTTCGAACTGAACATGATATTCCAGTCATTCAAAAATGGGCTAAAGCACCTACGCAACTTAATAATCTGGGTCAAACTATGCATCACATTGATACGCTAGCGACAGATATACAAGCCTTATGTTTCCATAATGAAGCTAACCGTATAGGCCATACAGACTATACATATACACCACAATATATTAAATAAATAACTTAACTTTGTCATATATGTTTAGATTTAGATTGAGATAAAAAAACGAGCAGAGCTTAATTTATCTAGATAAATTTAAGCAAACAAAAAGAAGGGGTTACAATACAGGTTATTCCTGTATTGTAACCCCTTCTTCACCATCTAAATCAGCAACGGCAACGCGTACACTTTCAAGATGTGACGTAGGAATATTTTTACCTACATAATCTGCACGAATTGGCAATTCACGGTGGCCACGATCCACGAGAACTGCTAACTGAATTGATTTAGGTCTACCAGATGTCATCAATGCATTTAAAGCTGCACGAATGGTGCGTCCTGTGTAAAGCACATCATCAACGAGAATAATTGTTTTCTCTGTAGTATCAATCGTACATGGTTCGCCTTCTTTTTGGCGAGCATCACGATCATCACGATACATAGCAACATTGAGTGATTCACATTCAATACGAATACCTTCAATGCGTTCGATTTCGGCCTGCAAACGTTTTGCCAAAATAACACCACGTCGTTCAATGCCTACAATAAGAGCATTAGATAAGCCTTTATTACGTTCTAGGATTTCGTGACTAATACGACGAATCGCGCGCATAATAGCATCTTGATCCATCAATAAGCGTTTCTTTTCCATATATACGCCCTTATAGCACAGAGTTCTCTATGCCCCTTTACAAATATAGTTAGAAGATTATTTAGTAAACCACAATATAAGACAGTTATTTCATTTACATGTATTTACGTTTGTCTACGTTTGTCTACGTTTCTTTACATTTCGTTTGATTTCTTTTCATTTTTTCGCTTATTTACGCTTATCTTCTCGATATGTTTTAGCAAACTCTATACATGCTTTGAAGTCATCTGGAAGAGGCGCCTCAAAATGCATACTTTCACCTGTAATAGGATGTTTTACATCTAAAGATTTAGAGTGCAATGCCTGTCCTTCAATAGGAAAATCCATACGACGGTAACCATAGAACGGATCATTAACAACAGGATGTCCAATATGAGCAAAATGTACACGAATTTGATGTGTGCGCCCAGTCTCTAAATTACATTCAACCAAGGTTTGATGGCCAAATCGTTCAACTACATTAAAGTGAGTGACTGCATCCTTACTATTTTCAAAGACAACAGCCATTTTCATACGATCCTTAGGATGTCTTCCAATAGGAGCTTTAATAGTACCCTTTTCTTCTACAATATTACCTTGTACTAATGTTAAATATGTCCGTTTAGCAGAATGCTCCTTTACCTGCTCCGCTAAACCTATATGAGCTGCATCATTTTTAGCAGCCATCATAACACCAGATGTATCCTTATCTAAACGGTGAACAATACCAGGTCTAATCTCACCATTAATACCGGACAAATCCTTACAATGATATAGCAATGCATTAACAAGTGTACCCGAATAATTGCCCACCGCAGGATGAACAACCATACCACGTTGTTTATTTACAATGATAATATCATGATCTTCATACAATACATCTAAAGGAATATCCTCTGGTTTTACCTCTACAGATTTAGGTTCCGGTACCTCTACACGTACAATAGCATTGGGTGTAAGTCTAAGATTTGCTTTCCCTACCTTAGCACCTACTGTAACGTGACCACCTTTAATTAAGCTTTGAATATAACTACGAGACCCTTCCATATGTTCTGTTAAGAACACATCCAGTCTCATACCGTCTTGCTCAGCATTTACAATATATTCGTTCATCCTCTACCTCTCTATGAGTTAAGTATCATAATTAATTAATATTAATATATACATCATATATTAATTAATCATTTACCATAATATACTAGTTAATCATTTATCATCATCTTTTAATGTAAATAAATAGTAGACTACTAAAGCTACGCCTACACAGATACCAATATCAGCAACATTAAAAATAGGCCATATACGGAAATCAAAAAAATCAACAACGCCATGAAGCATGTAACGATCGATACCATTACCAATGGCGCCAGATACTAATAAAGCAGATCCAATCTGCAACGTCCACGGACCTTTTGACAAGCGCTTCCAATAATACGCACAAGCACCTAGCAAAATAACCGCTACCAATAAGAAGAACCATCGCTGATTAGCTAGCATACCGAACGCAGCACCGCGATTAATAATATATGTTAAATGAAATACATTAGGAATAACTGGTAAAGACTCCCCTAACATAAAATGATTCATTATGTAATATTTAGTCCATTGATCTAATAGTAACCATAGGATTAGTATAATATAAAACAAGATGTACTCCCTTACTATAATATATATCTTAATAGTCCTATTATACTAAGTTAACCAAATTTAGGCAAAATAAAAAGCCCCTCAATGAGGGGCGATTTAATTTGTGATTACTCAGCGGAAATTACAGATACTGGGCAAACGGATTCGCAAGAACCGCAATCGATGCAAGTATCGTTGATTTCATATTTAGTTTCGCCTTCAGAAATAGCAGAAACTGGGCAAACAGATGCGCAAGAACCACATTTAATGCAACCATCAGCAATAA
>USQK01000028.1 GCA_900556785.1 uncultured Veillonella sp. | reverse complement strand
CCATAAATACAAGTCTCGTTCGCGAGAATTTGCGTAAAATTAAAGATAGTTTACCGGAATGGAGCACATCCACAGCTGTTATCAAGGCCAATGGATATGGGCACGGCAGCGTTATGATGGGCCGTATTGCCGTTGAAGAAGGTTATGAATCCTTAGCCGTTGCCATTCCTGAAGAGTCAGTTCCACTTCGCAACGCAGGGATTATGGTACCGATTTATCTACTTGGCCTCACAAGACCTCAGTCCTTTGAGCTTGTAGCAGACACAAATTCCATTCCAGCTGTATGCGAATCTACCGATTTAGAAGCACTCGACAAGGTAGCAGAAAATCACGATATGATTATCCGCGTTGCAGTCGCCGTTGATACAGGAATGCATCGTATTGGTATCAAGCCTGAAGATGCTGTTGAGTTTATCAAACGCGTTGAGTCCTACGAAAATCTTGAGGTAGACGGTTTCTTCTCTCATATGAGTAACGCCGATGCGGCGGATCAAAGCCACGCTCATGGACAGGCGCAAAAATTCCATAAAATGGTCGATGAAATCCGTGCATTTAGACCTGATGCGGACTATCGCTTCTCTCTTGCCAATAGTGCTGGCTTATTATCCGTAAAAGACAGCTTATTTACCGATGCCCGTCCTGGCATTATTCAATACGGCATTATGCCATCCCTTGATGTGCCAAATCGATTAGGGTTAAAACCGGTCCTCTCCTTCCATAGCGAAGTAGTACATGTACAGCGACTAGAAGCAGGTGAAGGTATCGGTTATGGTTCTACCTATGTAACACCTGAACCAATGACGATTGCTACCATTCCTGTAGGCTATGCAGATGGATACCCTCGTAGCTTATCCAACCGCGGTACAGTCCTCATTCATGGCACACGTTGTCCTGTAGTGGGTCGCATCTGTATGGACCAATTCATGGTGGCCGTTCCAGATACGATTACTGTACAACCAGGTGACAAGGTTGTGCTCCTAGGTTCTCAAGGTCATGAAAGCATCTCTGCACTCGAGATTGCCGCCCTTGCCTCTACAATTCCTTATGAAATCTTTTGTGGATTCTCAGAACGCGTGCCTCGACAATACATATAAAAGGCTAACTATTGTTACTAATAGTAAATGCTCCATATACCAAAAGCGCAGATATACATTATTGTATCTGCGCTTTTCCAATTTCTACTACGGATTTTCCTTATATGATACGTCTTTATATTGAATAAACATAGAAAAAGCCCGTAATACATGCAGCGGTCTACATGTATTACGGGTTTTCCTGCTCCCCTATACCTAGCGTACTGTAAAGCAGTTACGTTCTTATTGTGAGAGAGAGTATTATATACCAAGTATATAATCTTATGATTGGGAGGGAACCACAATGCATAAGGGGCCCTCTGAACGACAGACGGCATAGGAGAGAGTCAATGTTTGTCTATCCACTCCAGAGGGCTGCGTGTGTGTAATTGTTTATTGTGTGTGTAAGTGTATTGTGTATGTGTGTTGTGTATTGTGTGTATAGTATTATGTGTTTAGTGTTCGTGTATTAAAGGGGTTTGCTTTACAGTAGGATAGGCTTAGGATTAGCTTATTTTACGGCTATACCTGTTTTAGCATCCAATGCGATGGATACAGGTTTGTTTTGTGCATCATGGAACTCTACAGTATATATAGGTTTACCATTTTGGTTCACTACAGACCAAGAGTTAATACCAGTTGCTATATTGCCAGTTTGCGCGAAGGCTGCATTGATCGCCACATGTGGAGGTAACACAGTACCAGCATCAATAGCACTAGCTTCCATAGATGCATCATATGCTTTAGGAGTACCTTCAGCTACATTACCAGTTGCCACATCTAGAGTCATGGAATGGGCACCACTAGCATTGAAACCGTCTACTTCATAAATAGCAGTTTTGTCGGCAGCTTTGAAGGATACTTTAGTAATCTTAGAGTCGCCATATTTATTTTCAAATTGATCGATTAAATAATTCGCACCAATTACGAAAATACTATTTTGATCGACTACGCCTGCTTGCTTACTTGTTGTGCTAGGTTGTGATTTTCCACTTTTAGAGTTTTTTTTTCCTCTTTAGTAGTTTCTTTTTTGTCAGCTTTTTTATCTGCTTTTACTTCTTTAGTTTCTTTTACAGCTTTATCAGCTTTAACTGCTTTGTCAGCTTTTACTTTAGGCGCTTTATGTGCTTGCGCTTTTTTAGTATTTTTTTCGTCTTTATTAGCTTCTACTTTTTTATCTGCTGCACGTACTACTTTAGCTTCGCTAGGAGCTTTTGCCACCGCTGCAGTTTCAATTGTAGGAGTTGCTGCTGCTGGATTAGCTGCTGCTGGAACTACAGTGTCTTGAGCAACTGGAGCTTTTACATCTTGAGTTGCTGTTGGAACTGGTGTAGTATCTTTAGCTGCTGGAGTCACTTGAATGGTAGGAACTACTTGATGCGTAGCAGGTTCTGCGACAGGAGCTGCAGTAGCTGCTACCTCTTGAGTTACAGGAACCGGTGTTGCTTGTTCAGCTGCTGTTACTGCTACAGTAGCACCAAATGTACCAGCTACTGCTAAAGCAATACTGCTTTTCAAAATAGATTTTTTCATAATATCCTCCTTGATAATCCATATATATGCAAAATCACGCATATATATTTTTAACCAACTCGGTGTTATCGTTATAGTTCCAAAACATATATCTAGCGTGGACTGTAGATATATAGTCTGGAAATTCCCGATATATTTGAGTTCTGTCTTTTGACTGGACACATATTATCGATAATCTATGAAATAAAAATGTAGAACTCACCGGTCTAGCTTATTTTGGGGTGAGAATAAAATGAATTTATATGTAATTTCAATGAAATTCTATAGTATTCGATTTACAACTAAGTATTCTATGAACTAACTCTAAAAAGCCATTTTTCCCATAAATAAAGGAACAGAAGCCACTCATTGTAATTCTCATAATGTAAATATCCCCTTTCATGAGCAAATGTTCACAAAAAAACTCCTTAAAACTATCCTTTTCTACAAAAAAAGATAATTTTAAGGAGTTTAATTCTTATATTTAAGATAATAAGCCTTCTACTATTAAGTTATATTTACTAGTCACCATAGTTTAGTCGTCAAATTTAACAGACAACAACGTACCATTCATAGCATCAATGCGTACATTGACCTCTTTGTCACCTTCTGTACCGAAGCTAACTTTGTATACTATTTTACCTTTATCATATTGTACAGACCACTCATTAAGGCTTGTTGCTTTGCCTTGTGTTTGAGCATAAGCAAAGTTAACTACCGCTGCTGGCGGTAAGATTTCACGAGGATCAAAGGATGTTTTCTTTAAGGATTTATGGAAGTCACCTTCACGTTTTTCAAAGATTTGATTTGTTGCATAGATATAAGTGAGCTCATATTTACCACTTTCATCAACACCTTCTACATCATATCTAATTTGACCACCATCCGCATCAAAAGAGATTTCAGTGATAGCTGCATTTGGATGATTTTGAATAAATGCATTCAATAAACCATTTGCACCTACAATCGCTGCATGGTTTCCATCAACAACTGCAATAGTTGGTTCTACTGCTACTAAAGGCGCCGCACTTGCATTTGGCATACCGAACACTGCTGCCAAGGCTAATACAAGGCTACCTTTTATAAATAAGGATTTCATAGGCTCCTCCATCTCTCAAACAGGACCATAGTGTATATATACAATTATACACTAAATCGATACGATTTATTAATCTTTATTTATAATATTAATGCATAGACCACTGCCCTATGATACAATGCACGTAGAATATTTTTTACTACAAGTGAGACCATTATGATTTCAATATATCCTACTATATATCACACATTTCAATGCAAAGCAGATCGATGTGAAAATACATGCTGCCAACTGTGGACCATCGATATTGACGAGACCACTGCTGAACGCTATCATGCCATGACAGGACCTCTTGGTGAAAGCTTACGCCAAGCCATCACTGTCGATGACGAAGGTAGCCATTTCGTCTTTTCTAAAGAACAACCTATGTGTCCGTTACTCAATGAAAATGGCCTCTGTAAGGTGGTGCTCGAACTAGGTGAAGAAGGCCTATGCGATACATGTCACATGCATCCGCGATTTTATAAATATATTGAGGACCTCGAGCTATGTGGGGTTGGTTTATCCTGTGAAGCATCGGTAGAACTGCTGACAGAAGACATGCAGTCTAATCAAGTAATCTTTACTATTGAAGACGATAACGGCGAATTTAGTCCTGACGAACGTTTAACTATTCAGAATATATTTGAACTATTAGCCTTTGATATAGATCCAGCACTATTTCAATATATTCCATCCCCTGACGCACAGTATTATACTAGACTATTAGATCTATATGGTACCACAGAGCCTATCGATGAAGAATGGACTGCACAAATTAGTGTATTATCTCATGATATAGATAAACTTACTACCTCTGTTCAAACCTATATTGCCACTCACGATATGGGGCTATTCAACAAGGTCTTCCAATACATCTTATATCGTCAAATCGATATGCTAGCAGATTATTCTTTAGAAGCCATCCTTTCCTATGCTAAAGATGGTGTGGAATACATACTTATGACAAGTGCCCTCGAAGGCTCTCCACTTAAACAAGTGGCAAGATGGTCCCAACAAATCGAATACGACGAAGATAATGTAGAACTGCTATTACAACATTATGAAGCAACAAAAAACCTCCTAGTATAAACTAGGAGGTTTTTATATAGTTACGCAAATAGTATGCGCATAATCCAGTTATATAAGAGATTTATAATAAATAATACCACATAAACAGCCCCTACTGTAAGAGGCTCTACTTTCATAAGACGAGATAAAAGTATGACCGCCACATAGATAACGGCACAAACATAGGCTAGTGCTAAAGGAACTAATAGGATCATCAAAAATGGCGTAATATAAATGCAAATAATAGATACCAAAATTAATGCTAATCCCAGTGCGCCGGTATAGCCTTCCACATAAGCAGTGCCCATTAATACTTGCTTGAAATCAAATTCACGCTCTAAGAGAACGCTCAATAATTTCCAAAGTATAAAGCTACCTACAAACCAATAGATTCCAAGACCTATGATTTCTCGTAATATAGAGAATATACCATATACGGCAGGTATAAAGCCAAATAAAAAACCGCCAAAGGTCATAGCCAAAGGTAATAGTATAATGCCTAACGCAAATCCCAAAATATGGGTAGCACACCAACCGGCGAGGCCAGCTTTGATTCCCTTTTCTAAGGTACCAAACCAGAAGATTTCATCGATCCCCTTCTTCGGTGAACGCACCAGCAGGGATATTTCTCGTAAAAATGTCGTATCCATAACTAACTCCGCTCTCAACTACACTATAAAATTAATTATATCATAAATTTCCAAATTTAAATTATATATAATTAATTTTAATATAAATTAAACGATAAAAAAACCGCAAGACTTTCATCTTGCGGTTATACTACATTACAGTCTTATATTATTTAACTAGGGTATGTACAAATCGGATCCAATGAGGCAATACTGACACTGATAGCAACGCCACAATAAACATAATAATATATGTTTTTACGATACCTAGTTCCACATAGCGGCGCATGAGCTGGGCCCCAATAAAGACAGCATAATACTGACTAAACATGGTTACAAGATAGGCCATATTCCCTACATATTTCGGCATAGATAGATAAAATAATATGAGCCCCACTATATGGACCAACACTAATACTACGGTACGAAGTGCATTCGTATAAGCTAAGCCATAGATATAGTTTCGCATCACGCCCCTATAGGTCCCAGTACCACCTAGCAATACTAGTAATCGCCATATAACAAAGGCACCTATGATAATTTGAAAAATTAAAAATGATGCATTTGCCAAAGCACTAACCAGATCAAAATGTGTGAGACCAGTCATGCGTTTTATTCCTAATGCGGGAGACACAGCTTTCACTATGAACGGCAAAGCATAGGTCATCACATATAATACAATTGTAGACATTATAAGATTTAGTATAGCTCGAGTATAGGTTCCATTTCTAATAATATTTTGAAAGGATCTGTCACTCAATTTTGTAAATAAATGTAATATGTCCTTATACCAAGTCATAATACTCCTCATATATTATCGAGTTAATGTATATAGCACTTCACATAATAGTGATGCTAAAATAGCGATTAACATAATGCTTAGTCCTTCATAAAAACTGCCATTAATACATGCTCCGGCTATACGCCCCATGGTCTGTAGTAGCAATACAGTACTAAGAATGCATAAAACAATCATGCAAAACCCAATAATGGCTTGCAATAAAATTGGTATGGACGTAAGGATCAACATAATCCCTGCCGTAAGAGTGATCATAGCTACTACGAGTTGAGCAAAGGCCATCATGTGTAAAACACCAGTTACTACGCCGCGAATGTAAAACTTACGCTTTTGCAACATAGCGTAACCTATCAAGATACCAGACATAAGCGCCGCTTTTAAAATCACCCATGTAAAACGACCTACATTCCAAAACTCACGAGGTTTACTTAGCTGCTCAAAAAAGACTTGTATTTCATGCTGCCCTACGGGAAGTGAAAACAATTGCCACTTTACCAAAAGTGATGAATTACGTATAAATGCGCGTATAGCGTCTAAATAGACGCTTTCACCAACGATGGTAAATTGATAACATATGAGGGACAATACCAGCATCCATACAAGCTGACCATAGGTAACATCATAGTGGTACATGCGCGGATGTTTTTCTTCAATGGGGTTTAATAAGCGATAAACGAACTCTACTAAACCTGCCATCATACCTCTCACCACCTTTTACTCAACAAGAATAGCACCATTCCATATAGAATGATGCTGCACACAACACAAGATTACGAATTTCTAACAATAATTTTATTTTTAATTCATACTCTGTTCATTATTATAGCACAAAAGCAAGGTATAATCATACCTTGCTTTCATATTTTTCATGCTATGTAATTATCTAGATGTAGCAAGCATAACCATGCCTACCAATATGCCAATAAAGGCCACAGGAATTAAAGATGCCAAAATTCCAATACCAAAAGTCGCAAGTCGTCCCTTTTCAATTTGACGTCCCATAAGTGATAAGCTGACCCACAAAAACCAAATAAAAGTGCCTAGATTGACGATTTGGAAAAAATAATTAAATATGGTTAATCCAAGCGTTGATGATGCCTCATAAAAGCCTAATCCCTTTGCTATGATAACCAGCATAATCTCAAGGAGTCCTATCATTATTGATAGAAACTGAGTATATGCACTTTGATACCAACAGATTTTTAAAACAGATTCGTAATTAGTATGGGCCCCAAGCTTATTAGCTACCTGACTAAAAATAACAGAATAAATTGCTAAAACAAAAAACGTACCTATCAAACCAAGCGTTAAGGACATTACACCTTGACCAGCAAATCGGCCTATAACACTACCCAGTTTCACTATATGAGCACCAAATACATAAGCCAATAGCAACTCTGTAATAGCAGAAAATACTAAAGTTATCGCAACCATGGCTACCGTTGCAGCAAAACCGCGTTGAATTGTACCAAATTCAACAATCTCTGGAATGCCACGTTTAAAAGGCTCTCTAATCAAAGCCCAAAAATCTAAATACCATTTTCGTTCCATATGTTCCCCTCCAAAACATCTAAAGCACATATTTTTATCATTTTACCATAATATACATTTAAAATAAATATAAATTTATTTTAAATTGATTAACCATTATAATTAGCAAATAAAAAGGTTGGCAGCTGCTTTAACAGAATCTACCAACCTTTCAATTACATATGTATTTAAGTTGTCATGAATAACATAATACCGCCAGCACCAAAGATGAAAGATACTATATAAAAGGAAATCCCAGTGATCCAAGGACTTAATCCAAATTGCTTAGACATAAGCTGAGCCATAACAAAGACGTTAAAGAGCTCTATCGTACTTAATCCGCCCGCCCCACCTCGAATTTGTAAGTTTAATAAGAGATAAATAGGTGCAGCAAAAAGCACAAAAATTAAATGAATCCAACCAGCAATACAAGTATTCAAAAGTAAGTCTGCTACTAGTTGCTTATATGTAACCTGCCCCTTAAAGATCTTGAAAATACCATATAAAATACCAGAAGATGCGAGAACAAATGCTACAATTCCAAGTACATATCCAACGATAGGCACTACCTCAATCTCTACGGGGCTTATAATTTCCCAAATAAATGTTTTAAAAAATGGGCTTTTGGAGAAAATTAGCGATAATATATGTAACCCCAAGTCAGTTATGATTGCTGATATAACAGCTAATAATAACATATTCTTAATAGTGATCAAATGCATCCATTTTTCTATATAAGGACCAAACAAACCATTCATAATACTATACCTTATAAATCCTCACTCTTAAATAATTGATAGCCTTCAAAATAATAACTATGGTCAAGGCCTTTCATAAATAATTCTCGATTATTGATATCACTTGTAAGCGCCTTAGCTAGGACAGTTTTAATTTCTAAATCATTTACTGGACTTCGTTCCATAGCAGATAAATATTGCTCTTTATTAACTTGACTCCAGTCTATAGTCTTTAGTAATTCTGTACACAGCATATGATCAAGCCACAAACGCATACTACGTCCATTCCCCTCTCTAAAAGGATGGGCTACATTCATTTCTACATATTTTTCTATAATTTCATCAAAGGTAGATTGCGGCATATCTTCAATAGTTTTAACCGCTTCAGCAAGATACATGACAGGAACAAAGCGGAAATTTCCTTTTGCAATATTCACAGTCCGCAATGTACCAGCAAAATCATATATATCTTGAAATAATATAGTATGTATTTTTTGCAAGGTAGTCCACGTACCACTAGGCATATCATTAAGTAAGTTTTTTTCAAACAATGTTGTTGCCGCTTTTTTACTTATTCGTTCTTCTTCTCTAGCCAATGTTGGGGAATCGGCAATCCCCAATCTATTAGTGATAACCATGTTGGACCTCCTTTTTATTTTATCTCGTAATATATATTATACTATATTCGTTAAACTTTAGTTGAAACTAACATAGCATGCAAAATAAAAAGCAGCCCTTTTAAGGCTGCTTTTCATTCATCTTATTTCAAAGATGCTGCAATTTTTGTAAGGTTTTCATCCATACGTTCTAAGTATGTTTTATTGTCTTCGTTACTTTCGATAGTGTAAATAGTTTCTACCTTGGCCCCTACTTCTTGTGCCAAAGTTTTGGATACTTCTGGGCTAGCCATTTCTTCTGCAAAGATAGTAGTAATATGGTTTTCTTTAGCGTATTCGATGAGTTTAGCCAATTGTGCTGCATTAGGTTCGCCTTCAGCAAATACATCTTCCACACTATTTTGTTCTAAACCAAAGTCACGGCATAGGTACGCAAACGCTGCATGGCCTGTAACAAAGTTTTTATGAGGAGCTTTGGCGAATTGCTCTTCATATTTTTTAATCATTGCATCTAATTTAGCAATGTATTCAGTATAATTCTTTTCATAATAATCCTTGTTTGCTGGATCAACTTTTACAAGGGCATCCTTGATATTTTTCACTTCAATTTTAGCATTTTTCAAAGATAACCATGCATGAGGATCTTCTGCACCATGTTCTTTAATTTCTTCTGGATCAGTATTTTTAATAGCTTCAACGCCTTCAGTAGCTACAACAGATACGAGTTTATCATTCTTAGCTGCTTCGATAGCTTGTTTTGCCCAAGGCTCCATACCAAAACCGTTATACACAAACACTTGAGCTGTTGCCAATTGTTTCATATTTTCAGGCTTCAACTCGAAATCATGTGGTTCTACGCCATCTGGTATAATAGTAGATACCTCTACCTTGTCACCACCAATAGCCTTTGTAAACTCAGCCATTGCATTAAAACTTGTTACCACTTGGATTTTTTTACCTGCTTGTTCCTTCTGTGCATTCGGTGCATCATTGCCACAACCTGCAAATAAAGCAGCCATCATAATACCTACAACTAACAAAATCAGTTTCTTGATCATCGTAGTCCTCCTTTGTAAAATCCTGATCGCTATGCCTATACAGAATATAAACCATTCTTTAGTTGCAGTTGCGACTCAGTTGCATTTGTAATATAGTTATAGTATAAACTTACTCAAGATTTTGTCAATTAGAAAAGTGGTTTTTATATGTTATCCATAGAACATCTTTATTTTTCCTACCAAGGTCAGCCACCTTATGTGTTGAATGACCTTAACTTACATATTCACAGTGGTGATTATATATCCATTGTTGGGGATAATGGGTGTGGTAAAAGCACCTTGCTACGCCTCATTTTAGGATTCCTTACACCTGTAAAAGGCTCTATCAAACGAGATACGAACAACATTCGCTACGTGTCTCAGAAGAATGATTTTTCTCATGCAGGCTTCCCTATTACGGTAAAAGAAATCCTCGATTCCTACCGTAAATTACTAAAGATTAAAGATAAGCATGAAGTAGATCGCGTATTAGAGCTTACCAATATGACGGCGTTCAAAGACCGTTTAATCAGTAAACTGTCAGGTGGTCAAGCGCAACGCGTATCTATCGCGCGTGCCCTCATCGGCAGCCCTGACCTCATCATACTCGATGAACCATCTACTGGTATCGACCGGAAAAGCCAAGAAGGCATCTACGCCCTTTTGCGCGAGTTAAACCAAGTACACCACATTACAATTATCTCCGTAGAACATAACCTTGAAATGGCCCTAGCCAATTCAACTAATATCTACCACATCGCAAATGGCCAAGGTCACCTTTGCTCTCCTGAACAATACGCTAGTGAAATCATGCACAGCACAGGACGCAATCCTATGGATCACGAAAATTGTGCTTGCTTTACAGATGTAACACCTCAGGCTCAGGCTCAGGCTCAGGCTCAGGCTCAGGCTCAGGCTCAGGCTCAGGCCGATGATACTACAACTAAGGAGGTGCACCATGTTTAATTATGATTTCATGCAAAATGCCTTCTTCGTAGCCATCTGCATTTCTCTACTCTGTCCATGCATCGGTATTTTCATGGTTCTACGCCGTTCTAGTATGATTGGCGATACCATGAGCCATGCATCGCTAGCAGGTATTACATTAGGCTTATTAACAAATACCAATCCTATCTTAGGAGCATTCATCTTTACCGCTATCTGCGGTGCCCTCATCGAGTTCTTGCGAAAATACTTCTCCCACCATCTCGATTTGATCCTAACCATCATCTTGTCACTTAGTATTGGTACCGCTATTACGCTAATTAGTTCAGGCAAGTTGAAAGCTAATGCTAATGTGTTCTTCTTCGGTAGCATCTTAACCGTAAACACTACAGATATGATTAGCATTGCAGCCCTAACTATTCTATCTGTTTTAACCTTATATTTCTTATATAACTCACTCCTCTACATCGCCTATGATGAAGAGGCCGCGCGCGTAGCAGGTGTTAAGGTTGATTTTATCAATTATATCTTTGCTATCTTAATGGCTGCAGCCGTATCCATTTCTATTAAAATCGTCGGCGTTCTCGTATTAAGTGCTATGATTGCCTTACCTGTAGCATCGGCATTACAATTAGAAAAAGGATTTAGGACCACATTACTCTGTTCTATTGGATTTAGTTTGCTAGCCATGGTCATCGGCCTATTCGGATCCTATTATCTCAACGTAGCTCCAGGTGGTTTTGTATCTCTTACATCGGTTGCAATACTACTCGTAGTATTAGTTATCAAAAACATCAGAACCATCCTACGCCGTATGCAATTTAGCAAGTAAACAAAGATAATCATCAATATATAGATAGCTATTCTATTAGCAAAATAAGACAGCTATCCTGTGCAAAATAAATTATCTACTTATACTTGTGTAGCATATTTAGTATTAAAACAGAATCAAAAGAGCGTTATGAATACAACAAATTGGCCTGAAGGCATAAAAAAGACCAAACAGCGCGAAGCCATTTGGTCAGTATTAACAACTACAGATAAACCGATTACTGCTATGGAAATCGCAGAGCGATTAGGCGATGGTAGCACCACATGGATGTCTACCATCTACCGTACGCTTGAATTATTAGAAACAAAAGATATTGTTACCCGTACAACACTCATGGGCAGCGATATGGCATATTATGAGATAACTCCTCATACGCATCGTCACTATGCAGTATGTACTAAATGTGGG
This sequence comes from uncultured Veillonella sp., assembly GCA_900556785.1. Taxonomy (GTDB): domain Bacteria; phylum Bacillota; class Negativicutes; order Veillonellales; family Veillonellaceae; genus Veillonella. The sequence continues at coordinate 8,108 of USQK01000028.1, read as the reverse complement.
GCCATGATTCCTCTTCACACCTGTCCTGTCGTAGAAATGCCACAGGAACTAACAGATGCAGGCTTTACGGTGACAGAACATCATCTAGAAATTGCGGGGCTCTGTAAAAACTGCAAGAATAAAGGCTAGTAAAAATCTATAAGTAAATGCAAGAAAAAGGACGTAACTTTAAGAGTTACGTCCTTTTGTAATTTTATTATCTTTTGTATTAGCCTTAATTAGCTTTCACCATTACAACATCAATGGAGCTACTACAAAGCCAAGTGCTACTGAAATAGCGATGGCAAGTACGCCAGGGATAAAGAACGGATGGTTAAATACAAGCTTACCGATTCGTGTTGAGCCGGTATCGTCCATTTGTACAGCCCCCAAGAGTGTTGGGTATGTAGGCAATACAAAAAGTGCAGATACGGCTGCGAAGGATGCGATAATAATGTATACGGATCCTGGGTTTTCTGGAGTAATACCGAGAGCTAGAATTACAGCTGGTACCAATGCTTGTGTAGTCGCCGCTTGGCTATACAACAATGTACTAGCAAAGAAGAATGCTACAGCTAATAGGAATGGATATGCTGTTACCAAGCTAGATGCAAGAGCTTTAATTTCAGGAATATGACCTTTTACAAAAGTATCGCCCAACCATGCTACGCCTAGTACGCAGACACATGCGGATAAACCGGATTTAAATGTGCTTGTATTAACAAGTTGTGCTGTATCAATTTTACAGAAGAATGTAATAGCCGCTGCAATTACCATCATGAAACCAACGATGGCATCATTTCGACCAAAAATAACAGGTTTAATAAGACCAATGTTCTTGGAGATGGCAGTTGCATAGAATACGATACAAATAATACCAATCAAGAAAATCAATACAGAAGTTTTCGCACCTGGTTTCAAGTGGAAATCAGCACTCTTTTCACGAGGTGGAGCCACATGACCTGCTGCCAGACGTTCTTGGTAAACTGGATCGGAAGACAAATCATTATTCGCGAAGGTAGACATGATAAATGCCGTAATCATAACCGCTACGAATGTTGTAGAAATGCAGATGGCAAGCAATGTTGGATAGTTAACCCCATATGGTTCAAGGAAACCACTCATAGCAACAACTGCTGCGGATACTGGGCTCGCTGTAATACCAATTTGGCTTGCTACAACGGCAATGGATAATGGTACAGATGGCTTAATATTTTCACTTTTTGCCACCTCTACAATTACAGGAATCATAGAAAATGCTGTATGACCTGTACCAGCCAATAGCGTTAAGAAATACGTAACTGTTGGTGCTAAGTAGTTGATATGCTTAGGATTTTTACGCAAAATACCTTCTGCAATACGCACCAAATAATCGAGACCGCCAGCGAGTTGTAAAGCACAAATAGCAGCGATAGCAGACATGATGATGAGGATTACATCCCAAGGAATCTGCCCTGGGAACATCCCCATGCCGAGGCTTAACAACACTACACCAAGGCCGCCAGCGTAACCGATGCCCATACCACCTAGACGAACGCCGAGGAAGATGGCACCAAATAAAATAATAACTTGCATAATTACATAAATGTCCATACGATGACCTCCTTTATACATATATAGTATCATAGATATGCTAAATAATCATCGAATTTTGGCAATGTATAGTCTATAGTTTAAAATATGACGAAATTTCGATATGTTATGCAAAAAAACTACACCCCATTGCCTTAAACTACTAACAAAAGACAATAGGTGTAGCTTTTCAATAATTAATTTAGCATTATAAAATAATTGGGCGCATATCTTCAAGTATCCCCTCTTCCTCAGTTGCACGTTGGATACTTTCACCTACAATACGAACCATGTCCTCTAATTGTTCCACAGTCGATGCCAATGGAGGCATAAGGATAACCACGTCGCCAATAGGGCGGCAAATAAGACCTTGTTCACGGGCAAGGATTGCCACCTTAGCACCTACCGCATCATTTGGGCGATACGCTTCGTGGGTGGACACATCTTTTTCAAGTTCAATACCTACGATGAGACCCCGCTGACGAACCTCTTTCACATGCTTCAAAGATTTAATAGGTTCTAAGGCCTTTGTGAAAGCTTCTACTTTAGCAGGCAATTGTTCAATTACCTTTTCATCACGGAATACTTTCAAAGAAGCCAACGCAACGGCACAGGCCAAGGCATTACCAGTATAGGAGTGACCATGATAGAATGTTTTCTTTTCCTCAAAGGTGCCGAGGAATGCATCGAATACGCGTTGTGTAGTCAATGTTGCTGCTAATGGAAGGTACCCACCAGTGATGCCTTTGGATAAGGTCATAAAATCTGGAGATACTCCTTCATGTTCGCAAGCAAAGAATTTGCCAGTTCGGCCAAAGCCAGTAGCTACTTCGTCAACGATGAGGAATACATCGTGTTGTTCTGTTAACTCACGAACCCGTTTCAAATAACCGTGAGGCATTACGAGCATGCCTGCCGCTGCTTGCACCAATGGTTCCATAACAAGAGCTGTAATTTCATCGCCTTCTTCGTTAAGGATGCGTTCCAATTCAGTCAACGACTCTTCAAAAGCTTTATCTCGATCTGCCAAATCTCTATACACACCAGGGCTTGGCAATGTTAATGGTTTAAATAATAGATTATGGAATACTTGGTGAAATAATTGAATACCACCTACGGATACGGTACCTAATGTATCCCCATGATAGCCTGCATTGAGGGCAATGAACTTAGTCTTTTTCGTTTGCCCTACTTGTTGACGGTATTGGTACGCCATTTTAATAGCCACTTCGATAGCTGTACTGCCATCATCAGAGAGGAATACTTTATCTAAGCCTTCTGGAGCAAGCTCTACAAGTTCTTTACACAATTGTGCAGACGGAGGACTTACGAGGCCTAATAACGTGCTATGCGCAATTTTATCGATTTGATCCTTCAATGCTTGGTTCAATACAGGATGGTTGTGACCATGAATATTAACCCACAAAGAGGATACACCATCGTAATACTTTTTACCGTTCTCATCGATGAGGTATACCCCCTCACCGCGTTCAATTACTACTGGTTCTTGTGCTAGCCAATCTTGCATTTGTGTAAATGGATGCCATACAAACTCGTGGTCCCATTGTGCTGCTTGTGAAAGCTGTTTCTCTGCCATTTCGTCACCTCATACTTACTAAGTTTACAAACTATAACTCTCTATCACATATACCTTATATAAACTAAATTAAGTTGCCCAATCTAAGGTATGCTAAATCACAAATTTAATACGTCTCAAAATTACTGTTAATATGTACTCAATATCACTTCTAACATATATTAACTTGCTATAGCTAATATAAAATCAGCCAATTATTATTTATAGACCTAATACTGTGTTCCATAATTCCTTAGAATCAATAAAAGATCGAGCCCAACCAAGTTGAACCTTTTGAATATCCGGACCTTGGTATGGCGGCACTACAGCTACTACAGGAACACCTGTGTAACGCTCCATATCTGCCACATTTGTTTTCAACAAAAACAGATCTACAGCTGTTGTATCATTTACGATAATAGCTTTCACCTCGATACCATGCAACTTAGCATATTCGCAAGTCAAAACGGCGCGATTAATAGATCCAAGACGACCATCTGCTACAACAATAGCTGGTAATTTGATATCTTTCATAAAATCCGTGAAAGTTTTATCTCCATAGAGAGGGGTCGTGATACCGCCTGCACCTTCTACAAAGGTTATGTCATAGCGACTCACTACATCTAATGTATGTTCTACAAGGCCATCATAGTCAATCTCGATACCAGCCAATTCCGCTGCAAGGCGAGGAGAGAAATCACCGGCTATAGCATAAGGATTCACTTCATGACGACGAGATTCAGGAATACCTGCGGAGCGCATCAAATGTGTTGCATCTTTACTCTCAAGGCCAATATTATAATTATCCTCATCCATCGTCACACATTCAGGGAAAGGAACTGCACTAGAAGACACAGGTTTCACCATACCAACAGCAAAGCCATCGTCTACAGCCATCGCCCCCAATACCCCTGTCACAAACGTCTTACCTACATCTGTATCTGTACCAATTATAGAAATACCTAACTGCTTCATACAAAGCTCCTCTCAAGCGAATACTTACTGCCGCATAGGTTAACTAATTTATATGATTAAGTTTACAATCTAATTACAATATACAGCGAAAAGGAATATATAGTCAACCTATTATTACGCTTAAGGTTTACCATAATAGGACTATATGGGGCCCGAATACATTAGTGAGACCCTAGTTAAAAATCACAGAACCTAGCTCATCGCTCCAAAGCGAGCTAAGTCGCTCTTTACTAGGTTCTGTGATTTTTATGGCTGTACTTATGTAACAGTCCCATATAGTCCTATCTACAACCATAAATGCGAGAATAATAGGTTGGCTATATATGAAGAAAAGAGAAAAAGAGTGATGACTAACCGATTAGCGACTTAGCTCGCGTTGGAGCGTAGAGGTTAGTCATCACTCTTTTTTACCTAAATGTAGTTATGTAAAGGGGCCCATTAGGTTCCCTTTCCCTATTGATACAGCGAAATTACGCTATTTCGGTAATAGACATTCAGATTTGATGGGACTAGTTCATAGGTACAGTAGGAAAAAGGACGAGAACTAACCGATTAGCGACTTAGCTCGCTTTGGAGCGTAGAGGTTAGTCATCACTCTTTTTTACCTAAATGTAGTTATGTAAAGGGGCCCCATCGAGGCCACCACTAGATCTCAATATAACGGAATTCGCCTGTATCAGGATCCATCATCCCTCCATAGAATCCCATTCCTTTTGGGAATAGTGGATGGTGACGCAAGAAGTTAACTGTATAGATTACATTGTCTTCGGAGATATGGAAACGATCCATCCAGTCAATAAGTCCTGGTTCGATCATGCGAATCGCATCTTCACTGATACCTTTTTCTTTCATGGACTCCATAAAAGTTGTAGCAGAGAAGTCAATCATGCCGCAGTTCTCATGGCCGATGACTAATACGTCTTCAATTTCCATACCATACGTAGCTACTAGCAAGCTTTGTACGATATTATCGATAGGTTGCGTTACACTATTACCAGCTGTTTTAATAACGATGATTTCACCACGGCTAAAACCTAATGCATCTTCTAGCATGCAGACTAAACGCGTATCCATACATGTGACAATACCTAGTTTTTTAGTAGGATGGCTTGTTAATCCTGCTTTTGGTAATTCTGGGTGGTTTTTCACATACTCTTTATTGGTTTCAATTATTTTTTTAATATCAATCATAAGGTACCTCATTTACATTTCTATCTATAAAATAGATTCTATTCATTATATACAATATATTCAATACAAAACAAGTGGTTTTCATCACATATAAATATTTATTATAACCTATATCCTTCATAAGAAATCCATAAAAATCGTATTTATTCTATATTTATAATTAATATTCATTTATTATACTTTTCAACCTTATACATTCACAAAAATAAATATACCGTATTTTTCTTACATTACTAGTAGATTTTAATTCCCCTAATGTGGTACTATTAAAACCATAGAAAAAACGCCACATGATACCACATATGACGTGAACTGTATGTACAGTAAGGAGGTTTTTTATTATGGGTATCAATCAAAAAACATTGCCAGGCATTCTGCTCTGTGCGGTCCTCGCTATTCCTTGTTGGCTATTAGGCCTAGAGTTTCATCTAATCGGTAGCCCGATCTTTGCTATCATCTTAGGTATAATTATTGGCTCTATATTCACATCTTGGAAACGCGAAAAAACTGGTGCCGGCATTGGATTTACATCAAAAAAGATTTTACAATGGGCCGTTATTTTATTGGGCTTTGGCTTAAACATTACACAAATTTTACATGTAGGTTGGATTTCATTACCTGTCATCATTTCAACCATCGCTACATCTTTAATCGTATCCTATATTATTTATCGCCTTACTCATATGGACTCTAATACGGCCGTACTTATCGGCGTAGGCTCCTCTATTTGTGGTGGTTCTGCCATCGCTGCAGCTGCACCAGTTATCAAAGCTGAAGATCAAGACATTGCACAAGCTATCTCTGTTGTATTCTTCTTCAACGTCGTAGCTGCCTTTGTATTCCCTCCATTTGGCGATGCTATTGGCCTTTCCAATATGGGCTTTGGTCTATTTGCCGGTACTGCAGTAAACGATACATCCTCTGTAACAGCTACTGCTGCTGTATGGGATAGCATGAAAGGTACTGGTACACAAGTTCTAGAATATGCAACAATCGTTAAATTAACACGTACCCTTGCAATTATTCCAATTTGCTTAGGCCTTGCTAGTTACCAAGTATATAAAGCAAAACAAAATGCGGCTCAAACTGATGGTAGTAGTGTTAGTATCGCTAAAATTTTTCCTAAGTTTGTTCTATACTTTGTAATTTGTTCTTTAATTACTACTGCATTATCCTATGCAAATATAGATATTCAATTCTTAAGCGTCTTCAAAACTATTTCAAAATACTTTATTACAATGGCAATGGTTGCTATCGGTCTTAACACAAACATCGTAAAATTGATTAAATCTGGTGGCTCTGCTCTTGCCTTAGGTGCTTGTTGTTGGATTGCCATCACTGCCGTAAGTCTTGTAACACAACATATGATCGGTTTATGGTAAAAATGTACATACTTTGTATAGTATGATATAATTGTATATAGTTAGAATAGTAATAACCCCTCCAGCAATGGAGGGGTTTCGTGCTACTATTCACCTTATTAGTACTTTATCATACTATAGTTAGGAGGGTTAACATGTACTTTTTACAAGGACTTCTTGTCGGTCTCGCAACATTTGCCCCTGTTGGCATGCAAAACCTCTTTATTATTAATACGGCATTGGTACAACCCATACGTCGTATCATATTGACCCTTATCATACTGGCGCTCTTCGATATGAGTCTAAGTACGGCCGCCTTTTTTGGTATCGGCGCTATTCTTGAAATGTGGCCACTTACAAAACTGATCGTACTCCTCTTTGGGGGCCTACTGATTGTGTATATGGGCTTTAATATATTCAGAACTGAACCAGATATGCGCAATGTAAATACGAATATTCCAATTCGTAAAATTATCCTATCCGCTATCGCTGTATCCTGGGGGAATCCTCAAGCCGTTCTTGATGCAACTATGATGCTCGGCGCCTTTCAAGCTAATATACCTGAAGAAGGTATTTATTATTTCTTTGGAGGCTTCCTAGCTATGACCCCAATGTGGTTTGGAGCCTTGGCTGCCACCATGCATTTATTAGCTAAAAAAATAAAAATTACCCATATGGCTTGGATCAATCGCTTCTGTGGTACAGTACTCGTCATTTATGGCATAAAATTATTCATCGATGGAGTCACAATGTTCTTAGAATATTTTAATTAAAATAACTTTAATACCGCAATCTATAGACAGTAAAGCCGTTAGCATATGCTAACGGCTTTTATATTGTAATTGTTTATTTGTTATATGACGATTAAATTTATTTTCCATAATCCGTCTTTGATACGTTAAAACTCTGCTAAAACTTGTTTAAACATTTCTCTAAAGGCTTCTACATAGGTGTTATTTTGATTTTGTTGCGATACAAAGTAGTAATTGCGCTCCATCGATTTACCATGGTTAGTTAATACCTTGCGCTCAATACCTGGCATGGAGTCGGTTAAATATTTAAAACGATCAAGCAGCAATAGTCCTTGTTGACCTGCTACTAAATAGCGCGCCTCCTCTAATGTACGAGCATATGCAAAGGCACCGGCATAACCAATGGCCTTACGATAATGTTCTTCCTCAGCTAGCGTATACTTACCGCGACAAACTAAGATAAGTGGTAAGTCATCAATAGTTTTAATTTCGACGCTACCTTCCTTTGTATAACCTTGTGGCACCTCAATTATGGTGATCGCCTTATCAATCAAAAAACTTTCATAATCATCAGATAAAATCTGCCACTGATCATTAAATATTACATCCACACGACGATCATCTAACATGCCATATAGTTCCTCATGGCTGCCACTATACATGCGGATATCTAGGTTTTTATAGCGTTTAGCCATGCGAATG
>USQK01000027.1 GCA_900556785.1 uncultured Veillonella sp. | reverse complement strand
CTAAACTTATTGCGTAAAGATAAAGCGGTTCCTATTACAGTACCAACGGCGGGGACGGTAGCTGATGGGTATGAAGTTAAGTCTATATCCGTTACACCAACTCAATTAACTGTGACTGGTCGAGAAGAAATGATTGATTCTGTTTCAGAAATTCAAACAGAACCAATTGATCTTACCGGTGTAACGAAGGGCATTCAAGGTAATTACAACTTAGTATTACCGAGTGGTGTCAATAGTAATGTTACTACAGTACATGTTAAGGTAGATATACAAAAGAAAACTACGTAGTTTATGAGATTAAAGAGGTAATAGTAATTTCTAAAATTGTTATTACTAAAAACCTAAATTAAAAATAAGACCCTAATAGAGGATAAGATTAAACTCTATTAGGGTCTATTTTAATGCTTTATGGGGATACTCTGTTTATTATGTATTAGCTTTTACAGTAATATTGTATAATAGTATTGTATGACCAATTTCTAGTAGGTTAAATTTGAAGGATTTAGGTCAAATAAGAAAGAAATTTGCTAACCTAAAAGGATAGCTTAAATAAGGAAAGATATGATTAGAATAATAAATCTCCGCGTGGCTGTTACGGTCAAGTTGGATATAAAGGATATTGTAGAAAAGAAATATCCTCAATTGCGAGGCGCCATTGAAACGATTCACGTTGTACGACGCGCTGTAGATGCTCGTAAAAAACCGAATATTGTATTTGTGTATACCTTGTTTGTTGAGGTTCATAAGGAAGCTCAAATCATGAAAAAACTAGGTAAACAAAAGGATGTATCTGTATTTACTCCAGAGGATCCAGAACCTATTGTTTATGGTAATGTGCCTTTAGCACATCGCCCTGTAGTGATGGGCTTTGGTCCAGCTGGAATGCTAGCTGCCTTTTATTTAGCTCGTGAAGGGTACCGTCCAATCGTTCTTGAACGAGGTCAAGACGTTGATACTCGTAGCCAAGATGTAGAAACATTTTGGAAGGAGGGCGTATTCAAGCCTGAATCTAACGTACAATTTGGCGAGGGTGGTGCAGGTACCTTCTCTGATGGTAAACTGACAACCCGCGTTACACATCCAAGATTGCATGAAATCTCCAAATATTTTGTAGAGTTCGGCGCTCCAGAAGAAATCTTGTATAAACATAAACCTCATGTAGGTACAGATAAGTTGCGTACCATGGTAAAAGCTATGCGTGAACGCATCATCGAATGGGGTGGTGAAGTTCGCTTTGGCGCTAAGATTACCGATTTATTTATTGAAAGTGACCATATCGTAGGTGTTGAAGTTAACGATAACGAACGCATTGATGCGACGGTTGTGCTTTCTGGTGTAGGTCATAGTGCACGCGATACGTACGAGATGTTACATAAACGCAATGTAGAAATGACTGCAAAACCATTTGCTATTGGTGTTCGAATAGAGCACGATCAAGCTGTCATTGACGAGTCCCAATATGGTGTAGAACCATCCAGCTTGGGCCTTGGTGCCGCAGAATACTCCCTTGTGTACCACGATAAAGAAACAGGCCGTACGGCGTATAGCTTCTGTATGTGCCCAGGTGGTCAAGTAGTAGCATCTGCATCAGAAAATGGCGGCGTTGTTGTCAATGGTATGAGCTTGTATGCTCGTGATAGTGGTGTTGCGAACAGTGCCATCGTAGTTAACGTAGGCCCTGATGATTTTGGTAACCATCCTCTGGATGGTGTAGCTTTTCAACGGGAATGGGAACGCAAGGCATATGAATTAGGTGGCTCTAACTTCCATGCACCAGCGCAAACAGTAGGTCAATTTTTAGGACTTTCACAAGCACCAAGCGTACAAGATAGCACTTATAGCTATGAACCAGGCGTAGTAAATTGCGATTTACATGATTGTTTGCCACCATTCGTAACGTCTGTATTGGAGCGGGCATTGCCATATTGGGGACGACGCATTCATGGATTTGATAATCCTGCAGTATGCATGACGGGCGTTGAAACGCGTACCTCAGCACCATTACGCATGGGGCGTAATGAAGATCGCGTTTCTCCAACTGTAGGTGGATTTTATCCTATGGGGGAAGGTGCTGGCTACGCTGGTGGCATCATGAGTGCAGCCCTTGATGGGGCAGAAACTGCCATTATATGCATGGCAAAATATGCAAAACCTAACTAGTTAGTAGTAGAATGTATTGTGAAGTAAACTACAGTATAGGTTCATTTTGGTACTGTAAAATACTATATCTATATAGTATATATATGTGTGGTGTATATATTGTGATATAATACACAACAGTGAATATATGAGGATTTGTGATTTTCACAATCCCTAGAGGAGGATAATTATGGCTCGTTTATTTGGTACAGATGGTGTACGTGGTGTTGTTAATGAATTTTTAACACCTGAATTAGCCTATCATTTAGGCCGTGCAGCGGCTACATATTTTGGTAAAGAAAAAGACCATCCTACATTCTTGATTGGTCGTGATACGCGTATTTCTGGCTCCATGCTTGAAAGTGCGTTAGCATCCGGTATTTGCTCTGTTGGTGGTAATGTTGTAATTGCTGGTGTTATCCCAACTCCAGCAGTAGCTTACCTTGTACGTCAACAAGGCTTTGATGCAGGTGCTGTTATTTCTGCATCTCACAATCCATATCCAGATAATGGTATTAAATTCTTTGATGGCAATGGCTATAAATTGCCAGATGAAGTAGAAGATCAATTAGAACAATATGTTCGTCAAAGTGCAGATAATGAATTGCCACGTCCTACGGGTGATGGCATTGGTACCATTGAGTACAATAGCAATTTAGCTCATCTCTACGCTCACTTTGTTCGTCACACAATTGATACATCTTTAGACGGTTTGACTATCGTATATGATGGTGCGAACGGTGCTGCATCTAGCGTAGGCCCTGAAATTTTATCTGGTCTTGGCGCTAAAGTAATCAACATCAACGTAAATCCAGATGGCTTGAATATCAATGATCACTGTGGTTCTACACATATCGAAGGCTTGCAAGTGGCTGTACAACAACACAATGCAGACCTTGGTATCGCTAACGATGGTGATGCGGACCGTTGCTTATTGGTAGACGAAAAAGGTCAAGTTCTCGATGGTGACCAAATCATGCTATTGTGTGCTCTTAAATTGAAAGAAGAAGGCAAACTCAAAGATGATACTGTAGTTGGTACTGTTATGAGTAATATTGGTTTCCACAAAGCGGCAGAAGAACTAGGAATGAAAACAGTTTCTACTGCTGTTGGTGACCGTTATGTATTGGAGTATATGCGTGAACACAATCTCTCCGTTGGCGGTGAGCAATCTGGTCACGTAATCTTCTTGGATCATAACACAACTGGTGATGGTATGTTAACAGCTGTACAAGTAGCGGCTCTTATGAAAGAGAAAAACCAACCACTTTCTGAGTTGGCTGGCATTATGACTAAATATCCTCAAGTTCTTATCAACGTTCGCGTTGCTACAAAAACAGGTTGGGAAGACAATGATATTATCAAAGCAGCTATTGTGACAGCAGAAGGTGAACTTGGTGATGAAGGCCGCGTTCTAGTACGTGCATCTGGTACAGAACCACTCATTCGCGTAATGGCAGAAGGTCCTAACCAAGAAGAACTACAATCCTTATGCCAAGAAATTGCTGATATTATTGGCAGAGAACAAGGGTTAGCGGAATGATTAATAATATGCTTAGTATTGATTTATTTTGAATTTGTATACAAGATAAATTATGAGTCTGTATTAATATATAAAAACCCCTTGAAAACTTTTTATAAAGTTTTCAAGGGGTTTTTAGTTTTTAAAATTAAATTTATTAAGAATCTATATGATTATGGGATGATAAGTGTTAAAATTATAGATGAATATAAAATGAAGTAGTGTGACGTTTTATTGGGGGGATGGATAATGCTTATTGATGTAGAAAAGGAAGTTAAATTAAAATATAAAGAACGACCTCGGACGCCTGATTTTCTAGGTCCTGTAACAGATTTGTTTAGACTAATAGACTATATTTGTAGCGACCAAGAAAAAGAAGGGCGTGAGTATGCCATTAAATTCGCCGCAATGTTGTATAGAGATAGTGTTGTAGAGTTGGAAGAGTCCATATGTAAAATTAAAGACAGATTAAGAATAGGACATATTAATTTTTATGATGAAGTAAATCGTTTAAAAGAGAGACTTAGCTTTTATAACACTATGATAGATGAGTTAGATGAAAAAATTAATACACTCATTAATAATAATTATTTACTTGATAAGTTTCATACTGAATATAGATGTAATAGATTGCTAGCTTTAACAGAATTCAGTCAGTATAAGTGGAATAATGGCAGTAATATAGAAAATTTAGATGATAAGATGGAGCGGAAACGAAGAAAATATTTTGATATAGAATTAGAAATACGTATTAAAATGTGGGAAGATAAAATTGATGAGCTTAAAAATGAGAAGCGTAGAATTATAGAATCATTTAAACTTACTAAACAAAAAGAAAAAGAAATTCTGTTACGGTTAATTGATGAGACGGAGTTAAAACATACAGAATATGTAAATAAGATTATTGAGTATAATGCTCTAAATTGTTTGTAGGTGTTGATATGACAAATTTAGATAACATTGATAGTTTTTTAGATAAGAGTTTGAAAGAGTATCAAGAACAATATGAAAGTCTTCAAACTCAGAGTGAGAATTTAATTAATCGTACAGATAATATTTTGGACTTTATCGATCGTACACCTCAAATTTTGAATGATTTAGATAATCAGTTTGAAAAAAAAACAGGCTTGTCATTTTTTGAGGTTGAGATATTATTTGCTGTTGTAGGCTTTCAACTTTTACGTCAATATTTACTTACTAAATTTCCTTTAAGGTTGGACGATCAAATATCTGCTAAAACTACAGACGGCTATGTTAAAACGAGTTCTAATAGACGACATAGATATTATGAACCTTCTTTGGAGGAGATTATAACAAATCCAGTTCCCTTTGATGCTAATTTGGGGGCTAATGGAGCCTTAAAAGGCGGTGGAAAATTAGGACATAGAGTTACAGCTATCGGACATGATCCTTTGCTTGGCCTGATTTTTGGTACTGCTAATATTGCGACATCTACATTAACTACAAACCTATTTGATTCTTATCATATAAAAACTATAAATAGTAGGGATGCTTTTACTGAAAAGGCTAATACAGGATTGGTATTAGGGTATACTATAAAAAAATTATTAGGTCCTGTAGATGATAAGCAAAAAGTTGCTATATCCTTTATAAAAGAAATTATTCACTTAAGGTCTGATTTACACACCCATAATAGTTTACCTTTACCTTTAATTAGTGTAATTGATGGTGAATTCGCATCCAGACTAGCTAATTATGGTTTAGATTTTTCTAATGTAGTTACGATATCTAAACAAGCAATTCTTGCAAATTTAATAAACTCTTTAGCTGCAATGTACCATTATTCATTTTATGATGGTGAAATTGACGAAGAACTTTATAGAGTAAAAACAAAAAAAATCATAATGTATTCGAATATCATTGCGAGTGTTACAAATTTGGCTGCTGTTGGGATAACTAAAAATGTAAATTTATTAGATGTAGGCGGAATTGGTGTTGCAATTTATGAGACTATTACTAGTGTGAAGTATAGAAAAAAGGTAAAACGAGAATTTATAATAGGTCGATACGATGAAATGTTTGAGGACTTATAATAGAATTTGTTTTTGATAAATATAAAAAGTAGCATGTAATTGATAAAAAATTAATCTATTATATGCTACTTTTATATTTTTATAAGTATTTTATTTATCAGCCACAACAAGTTTGTATCCATTCAAGTGAATGTTACTGTTTGTTGTGTCTTCGTTAGTTAAGGATTTTACATAGCTATCGCCTGTGAGTGTCCAGTTGGAGTCTTTGCTGAGTTTTAGCGTAATTTCTTTAGCTGTGTTGTCTGTGTTTACAGCGCCAACGAGGCTAGATCCATTAGTCATGTCTAGTGCGACAGTACTGATGGAGTCAGCTACGATGTTACCGTTAAGTTCTTGGTTGGATGCGCGAAGTGTGAGGTGACCACCGTTTTCCCCATCTTTACCCCAGCGGGAGTCTGCTGCGGCTTTCACGAGTGTGGTAGTATTTGGCATTACAATTGCGTTGCCTGTAAGGTCTACTTCGGCTGTGGTGTTGTTTACATAGATGAACGCACCTGTACCATGAGTTGTGAGCGTGTTATTTTCCGCTTTTAAATGAGCAATACCGCTTTCAGCATCGCCGGAGAAACTTTGGTAAAGCATGAAGCCATTATCGTGGTAGCCTGTTACATTAGAGTTCGTAAGGGTAATAGAGTTTTTGCCTTCTACGACACCTATTTCACTTTTGTTAGCTACGCCGTTGATACTGTTTGCTGTAATATTGCCGGTGGAGTAGATAACAGGGCTACCCGCACCAGAGGTTGTTAGCTTAGCTGCCTCTGCATTAATGGTACCTTCGCCACGGTCTGTAGCGAGCGTAGCAGAGTGAGCCCCTTCAGTGGTGATGGTTAAATTTTTACCATTTACAGTGCCTTTGTAGGTCGCATCTAAGCCGCGAGAGGAGTCGCCCTTAGTGTGAATATTTGTATTTTCTATATTAATAACAGAGCCTTCGCCAGTGGCAAATACCGCATTAGAGCCAATGCTATTAGATGTGATATTACTATTTTTAATGCTTGTTTGACTGCCTTCGATACCGAGTACTACTGCGTTTTGTCCGCGGAAGTTACTGTTATCATCATTTGTGGTGTTGCCCTGTTTATCAAATACGCTGCTATCGATGGTGATAGTGGCTTTGTTTTTTCCGATGAAAGCATTTTGGTCGCTTGTAGTATTGTCGAATCGTTGGTGTTCTAATGTTTTGTTTTCACTAATTACAGATGTGCCTGTGAAAGTACTAGGATCAGCTTCCTTATGAGGCGTTGGTTCGTTAATTTCTCCTGTCTTTACATCATCTGGTCTAGGTACATCATTTTTAGGCATATTAGCGTTAGGTGCATCAGCCTTAGGGGCAGATATGTTTTGTGGTGGAACATTAGACTGTACTGGTTCTGCACCAAATGTAGGGGCAAAGGCTAGTGCTGCGAGGGCGCCGCCCGCTAAAGCGGGAACGATGAAACGTCTTAAAGTTTTATAATTACGTGAATGTGTCATATATAATAACCTCCAAATATTTATTGCGCGATAAAATCGAATTGTGTAAAATTAAGATTGTAAGAAGTATAGTAATTATCTGTGAAAATAGTATGAATGATACATTGGGTTTATAAACGAATACTAAATATGTAATCTATAGATATATATGAATATTACGTAAGGTTATATAGGTCATAGAATTCATAGATTTCTAGAATTTAATAGTTCATGATATCCATAGGATACTACGGTAGTATATTTATATATGTCGATAAGGATGTCTTGCTTTCACCATTCATTATCACGTATAATATAGATTGGTATACGATGTATACTTTAAAGATCTGCCGTATCTTATAGAAAGGAGTTTCACAATTCGTAAGAGCGAATAGCGCAAGTACCCGCGAAGGCAGTCGTTAGGGTAGACGAGGTGAAGAGTGATCGAGTCATCAGCGGATGCTCTTCCGGCATATTCATGTCGTAACAGGTATTAAAAAGCCCATCGGTAACGATGGGGACAAAGTATATCTGAATGAATTGTATTGAACTAATAATTAATACATTAAATAGAATATTAATCTAGAACATTAATTTGTTAGCCTTAGTTTTTGCTGGGGCTAGAAATACCCCCAGTTATAGGAGGATATACGTATGTGCGGTATCGTAGGATACATTGGCTTTAATCAAGCATCTGATTTCTTGTTGGACGGTATGGCAAAGTTAGAATACCGTGGTTATGACTCTGCAGGTATTGCTGTTATCGGTCCTGAAAATGTAATTAAAATTCAAAAGAAGGTTGGCCGTCTTGCTAATCTTGAGGCAGTTGTGAAAGCAGATCCTAATGAAGGAACTGTAGGCATTGGTCATACACGTTGGGCTACACATGGTCGTCCATCCGATATGAACGCCCACCCTCATGCATCTGAAGATGGTAAATTTGCTGTTGTACACAACGGCATTATTGAAAACTACATGCCTTTGAAAGAAGAGCTCCTTGCAAAAGGGTACCATTTCAAATCTGAAACTGATACAGAAGTTGTAGCTCATTTGTTAGAGGATATGTACGATGGCGATTTCGTGGGCACAGTACGCCGCATGCTAGCTCGTGTTGATGGTGCGTATGCTCTTGAAATCATCTGCTCCGATGAGCCAGATAAAATCATTTGTACTAAAAAAGAAAACCCATTGGTTATCGGCCTTGGCAAAGGTGAAAACTTTGTAGCATCCGATATTCCAGCTATCATTAACTACACACGTGATACATACATCTTGAGCGATGGTGAATTAGCTATCGTAACTCGTGATAATGTATCCGTATTCGACCGTGAAGCTAACCCTGTTGATAAAGAGGTATTCCATGTAAATTGGAACGCTGAAGCAGCAGAAAAAGGCGGTTATGAGCATTTCATGTTGAAAGAGATTCATGATCAACCTAAGGCTGTTCGCGATACATTCGGTACACATATCTCTGAAGATGGTAAAACAGCAATCTTCGATGAGCTAAATTGGACTGCTGAAGATGTAGCAGCTTTCAATAAAATTCTCATCGTTGCATGCGGTACAGCATACCATGCAGGTCTTGTAACAAAACAATATATTGAAAACTTGGCGCGCATTCCAGTAAGTGTGGAAATTGCATCTGAGTATCGTTATAGCAATCCGTTGACTGATGATAAAACATTATGTATCGTTATCAGTCAATCCGGTGAAACATCCGATACATTGGCTGCTTTGAAAGAGGCTAAACGTCATGGCGCTAAATCCTTGGCAATTACAAACGTAGTAGGTTCCAGTATTTCCCGTGAAGCAGATAACACTGTGTACACATGGGCAGGTCCTGAAATCTCTGTAGCGTCTACAAAAGCGTATACTACTCAATTAGTAGCAGGCTTGTTGTTTGCTGTATATCTTGGCCAATTAAATGGTAAAATGGATCCGGCTTTAGGCGGAGAAATCCTTTGCGGTGTTAAAAGCTTGCCTACATTGATTCATGAAATCTTTGAAGTAGACGAAGATATGAAAGCCTTTGCAAAACATTATGGCTTCAAATCTGATGCGTTCTTCTTGGGCCGTGCTATCGACTACGCAGTAGCGATGGAAGGTGCTTTGAAATTGAAAGAAATTTCTTACATCCATGCTGAAGCATATGCTGGTGGCGAGTTAAAACATGGTACATTGGCTCTTATCGAAGAAGGCGTACCTGTTATCGCATTGGCTACACAAGAAGATGTGTACGATAAGATGATCAGCAACATCCGTGAAGTAAAAGCTCGTGAAGCTGTTGTAATCGGTATTGGTATGAAAGGTGACGAAGAATTATCTAAACACGTAGACCATACAATCTATGTGCCTCGTGCAAATAAATTCATCGCTCCAATCCTTGCGGTTGTACCATTGCAATTATTGGCGTACTACGCAGCGATTACACGCGGCGCAGATGTAGATAAACCACGTAACTTGGCTAAATCTGTAACCGTAGAATAATATATATAACCAACAGTGCTTCGGCACTGTTGGTTTATTTCAATATAGGGAGACTATTATGGCAGTTATATTTTCCGGCATCCAACCAAGTGGGGAGTTAACACTTGGTAACTATTTGGGGGCTTTACGTAATTTCTTAGACTATCAAGATACTGATGAATGTTACTATTGTATCGTTAACCAACATGCGATTACGGTACCGCAAGATCCAAAAGAATTATTTCAAAACACTCGTAATTTGGCTGCATTGTACCTTGCGGTTGGCCTTGATCCTAAAAAGGTAACATTGTTTGTTCAATCCGAAGTACCTGAGCATGTTAAGCTCGGTTGGGTTATGCAATCTATTAGCTATGTTGGCGAATTAGAGCGTATGACTCAGTACAAGGATAAGTCTCAAAAGCAAGGGGATTCTATTCCAACTGCATTGCTTACGTATCCACCGTTGATGGCGGCAGATATTCTGCTATATGGTACGAATTATGTTCCTGTAGGGGAAGACCAAAAGCAACATCTTGAGTTGACTCGTAATTTAGCAGAGCGTTTTAACCGTAGATTTGGTGAAACTTTCGTAGTGCCTGATATCAAGGTAGGAGAAGGTGGCGCTCGCGTTATGAGCTTGCAAGAACCAACTAAGAAAATGAGTAAATCTGATGATAACCAAAATGCTACAATCCGTCTTTTGGATGCACCAGATTTAATCGTGAAAAAGTTGAAACGAGCTCAAACTGATTCTGATAATGCGGTTCGCTATGATAAAGAAAATAAACCAGGCATCTCTAACTTGATGGGAATCTACCGTGCTATTACAAAAGATAGCTACGAAGCTATCGAAGAAATGTACGCAGGCAAAGGTTACGGTGTATTTAAATCCGACATTGCTGATCTATTAGTAGCAACCCTTGAACCAATTCAACAACGTTACAATGAATTGATTACAAGCCCTGAACTGGATGTAATCCTCGATGAAGGGGCTGCTAAGGCGCATGCTAAAGCAAGTGCAATGTATCGTAAGGTAGAACAAGCTATGGGCTTGTGTCGTAAATAAAATCATATAGTAGACTTTCAATTTGTGAGGTAAACCATGACGAAACAAGAGGCGATGGAACGCTTTTCATCAGGTGCCGTACAACAGAGCTTAGAAATACATCGCGGTATACAGTGGACCGGTCGCATCATCGGTCTAGTTGTGTGTGCGTTGATTGTAAAATATATGCCTTCAGACTGGGCGGAACGTGTATGGTATTATCTGTTGTTGCTCGTGATATTATGGACCCTTCATAGATTAGGTGAAAGTCAAGCTTTTATCTGTGAAAAGGGCCTCGTGTTAAAACGTAGGCCTTTTTCTGTGAAAGAATACTTTCACAGTTTATTCTATGGGGATGAATATTTTGTCTTTGTTGATTATGAGCATATTATTGGATTCACTGAGGAATGGCGTGAGTTGCAAGCAATGAATGGTCATGGTGGGATTTATGTGATACCACTTGATCTGCATCAGGTGGCGTACAAGGATAAAATGGCGATGATTGAGGCCATTCATAAACATACGCAGTCATAAAGTATAAGTACGTAGCGTCATACAATATAGGTATACAGAAATATAAATATAGGACTACAGAAACATAAAGCAAATGAATCTAGAATCATAAACTATATATGTGGAGAGTCTGTAAAATAAAAAATATAAAATTCATCGAATTAACTATTTACAACTTTAATGAACTAAAGTATAATACAATCATTAAGTACGGAATCTAAATCTGTATTGAACATATTATTAAGTAGTAAATAGGTGATAATCGCCGTGGAGGATAGTTATGAATTGGAAAAAAATGATGGCCGTTGGCCTTGCAGCCGTGTCTATGATGGCATTTGTAACAGGTTGTGGCGGTGACGCTAAAAAAGCTAATATAGAATTGCCTAAGAAAGTTGTTATCGGTTTAGATGATAGTTTCCCTCCAATGGGCTTTAAAGATGAAAAAGGTGAAATCGTTGGCTTTGATATCGACATGGCTAAAGAAGCAGCTAAACGTGCTGGCATGGATGTAGAATTCAAAGCTATCGACTGGTCCAGTAAAGAAGCGGAACTAAAATCTAAAAAAATTGATGCTTTGTGGAATGGCTTAACAGTTTCTCCTGAGCGCGAGAAAAATATTTTGTTCTCTAACACATATATGAAGGATAAACAATACGTCATTGTTCGTAGTGACGATGACTCCATTAAAAGTAAAGCTGATTTAGCTGGTAAGGTAGTAGGCGTGCAACAAGCTAGTACTGGTGAAGCAGCATTGCAAAACGACCCAAGTGGTAAGACTGTTAAGGAGACAAAATCCTATGCGGATTTTGTAAGTGCATTTATGGATCTTGGTATTGGTCGTGTTGATGCGGTTATTGCTGACGGTGTAATCGCTCGTTATCTTATGACAAAAGAACCTGGTAAATACAAAATTGTAGAAGGTACTGACTACGGTGTTGATAATTTCGCTGTTGGTTTCCGTAAAGATGATACTGCTTTGCGTGACAAAATTAATGGTATCTTAGCTGAAATGAAAAAAGACGGTACTGCTGATAAAATTGCTGAAAAATGGTTAGGCTCAGGCGCAGACTTAGATAAGAGCGATGCTAAATAGTACAATTCGTGATATACTAATAGTACTATGGTCAGTAGGTACAACTGATAATTAAAGAACGAAATGTACACTAGAGAAGCGGCCAGATGGCCCTTCTCTAGTCGTGTTTTGAAGGAGTCTTTCATGTTAGATTATTTATTGCAGATTATCCCAACCATCGCTGATGGTTTAAAGGTAACCGTATCGCTATTCTGTATTGTATGGATTTTATCTATTCCTGGTGGCATTTTAATGGCTATGTTACGTCTATCTAAATTGCCTTTAGTAGATAAGTTTGTTGATGCTTTCGTGTATTTGATGCGTGGCACACCGTTGATGTTACAAATTTTATTCGTCTATTATGCCTTGCCAATCATTACAGACGGTGCCATTCAGATGGATGATGCGACGGCAGCAGTTCTTACCTTCGTCTTAAACTACGCAGCTTATTTATGTGAGATTTTCCGTGGGGGTATTCAATCTATCTCTCGAGGTCAGTACGAAGGGGCGAAGGTTCTTGGTTTTACCTATGCACAAACTATGCGTAAGATCATCTTACCACAAATGTTTAAACGTGTATTGCCTCCTCTTGCGAATGAGACGATTAACTTATTGAAAGATACATCTCTCGTGTATGTATTGGCAATGAATGATATCTTGCGTATTACAAAATCTATCGTACAACGTGATTTTGATATTTCTGCATTTCTCGTGGCAGCATTATTCTACTTAATCTTTACCTTTATTTTGACGAATATCTTTAGCTACTTAGAACGAAGATTTGCTGTATACGAAGATTAATCTAATTCTATAGTAGTTTGTCGTATGTAATGGTGTAGCTAGTTTTATAGGTGGAATACCTTTATTTGATATCTATAGATGCGATTTCGTAGATGAGATATCTTTACTTGAGACGCTAATTATATACTTAATCTGACGATGTAAGAGGTACTTATGACATTTGTAAATATGGAGCGTATTGAAAAACGCTTTAATAATCAAACCGTATTGCGCGATGTGTCGCTCAAAATGAATAGAGGCGAAATCGTTTCTATTATCGGGCCTTCTGGTTCTGGTAAATCTACATTTTTACGCTGCTTGGGTCAGTTAGAAACGATTGATGGAGGCTCTATTACCGTTGATGGTACGATTCTTGCTAGTACTGAAAATGGGGTTGTAAAATACGCTTCTCCTCAAACTCAGCATGAATTATTGCTCCGCATGGGTATGGTATTCCAATCTTTCAATTTGTTCCCACATATGACGGTATTAGATAATATTATGATTGCTCCACGTATGGTAAAAGGTATGAAAGATGACGAAATCTCACCGATTGCAGAGCAATTACTCAATAAAGTAGGATTATGGGAAAAACGAGATATGTATCCATCTCGCTTGTCTGGCGGTCAGCAACAGCGTGTAGCTATTGCCCGTGCGCTAGCGATGAATCCAGAAATCATGCTTTTTGATGAACCCACATCTGCTCTTGATCCTGAGCTTACTGGTGAGGTTCTTAAGACAATCAAACAATTGGCGGACGATCACATGACGATGATTATCGTAACTCATGAAATGAACTTTGCTCGTGAAGTATCGGATCGTGTTATCTTTATGGCTGATGGTGTTATTCAAGAAGAAGGAACACCAGAACAAATTTTTAGTCATCCGCAGAACGAAAGAACGAAAGCGTTCTTGGATAATATGTTATAGGAGGTTCTATGAAGTTACGTTTATTTGCGGCAACCTTAGCTGTCATGGCTTTGGGAACGACTTCTATTATGGCGGAAGGTTTACAGAAGACGCCTGATACACCTTTATCTATTGTGGAATCTCAGAAGGATTCCGCATCTATTTTGCCAGAACAATACAAATCCTATGCTACCAAGATGAACACGGTGGTGAAGGATTACAAAAATGGTTATATGTTCTCGATTCCTTGGCGTGTAGCTGATGGCCTTATGTTAGATATGGATGTGCGTAGTGAAAGCGAACATATTCAAGGGTATTCCTTCAATTTAGCGGGCCCTTCGCAAGAGGATTCCTATACAGTATCTTTTACTAAGCGCAATAATACACCACAAGAAGGAATATCTCAAAAAGAATGGAATACGACTTGGTATGGTGTACCTATTAAGGGCATGTCTAATGAGGAGTATTTAAATATCTGGCGCCAACATAGCAATAACTTTGAGCATAATGATATTGTTGGTGGGTTCTTTGCTAAGAAAGGTGCAGTCTCTGCGCGTTGGGATAAAAGTACACCAAAATCTTATGCGGATATGACATCTACAGAACCGGTTCAATCTGTATTTGAAGCAGAATTTATCATGGAGAAAGATCCAACTCATCGGTACAATTTGTCTAGTACGTATGCACCTGTTCGTGCAGAGTTTATGGAGCTAGGTTTGATGGAGCATACAATTCCATCCTTTGAATTGATCAATAAGCGCGGTTCTAATGCTATTAAAGGGGTAAAAAAAATATTAACCGGCACAAGCGATATCAGTGTTGCAGAAGGTATCAAATTTACCTATCCAAAAGGTTTCACCCGTCTTAATGAAAAAGGTAAGATTGCTTTCACTAAACATAATGTACGCCTCGACATTGAGTCCTTTACAATTCCAGTACAAGCTGTTAGTTCCGGCATGCCAACTATGATGGCTAAGCAGATGCTTGGTGATTATTATCTTAAACAATTGGTCGATGTGAACAAGGCCACGATTACTCGTTATGAAACGCATATCATTGACGGTAATGTGATGTTCTATTTGGCGGGCCATATGAAAAATCCAAATACATCTGATACATCTGTAGCGGAACCAGTATCCTTTGGCGCGACGATTATTCTTGGCAATGAAGGTAATGTGGCAGTAGCTCGAATGATTGGTCCATCCGGTAGTAATCTTGCTACTCAGGAACTTATAGATATATTAGATGGCTTTAAATTGACGACTACACTCAATACAAACCAATCGTCTCAAGTTCTTTAATATGCACATAATATTCTTTTATTTGTATAATTCTGTACGATTTGTGCTATAATGTAATAAATCCTCAGAAAAAAGAGGAGTTTTCCTTGATGGTCTAGAATATATTAGTATAGGCTAAACGATATTTGATCATATCCCCTTTGAGGGATTAGGAATAGGAGGGGTTATTATGGTTACCTACAAAACTATTGTCGTACCTACTGATGGTTCTGAAAATGCTAAACGTGCGTTGGAACATGCTCTCGCTGTAGCGGACCGCAACCATGCTGAATTGATTATTGTTCACGTTGCAAATATTGTGTCTGCTATTTCCAATTTCGATCAAACACCAATTTCCGGTGGCTACGTATCTGAACAAATTGCGGAAGATATGGAAGAAACTGGTAAAGAAATTCTTAACGATGTAGTGAAAGAAATTCCTACAGGCGTAAAAGTTAAAAGCGTATTCGAAGTTGGCTCCCCTGGTCCTGCATTGTTGGCAGTAGCTAAAAAATACAATGCTGATCTTATCGTAATGGGTAGCCGTGGCCTTGGTCCATTGAAAGGCTTGTTCATGGGTAGCGTAAGTAGCTATGTAACTAGTCACTCCACTTGCCCTGTATTAATCATTAAATAATTCATATCCTGTATAGATATGATATAAAAAGAGACTTTGTTTAAACAAAGTCTCTTTTTTAATATAATAAAAATGATATAATATTTATATGTATGCCCCACGGGGTTACAAATGAGTAAGAACATAAGTAATATAAGAATGATACATAAACATGAATAGTGATTTAAGATATGGGGGATTATATGAGCGACAAACAAGAATCATTGCTAAAGCTAGCAGAACTGTTTAAAATCTTGGGAGATCCTACGCGCCTTAAAATAGTAGAATTATTATTAGAAAATGAAATGTGTGTTAATCATATTGCAGAAACAATGGGAATGGGTCAATCTGCTATTTCACACCAACTACGTGTATTACGTCAAGCACGCCTTGTAACCTATCGTAAGGAAGGGAAAACTGCATACTACTCTCTAAACGATGATCATGTAGAAGGTCTCGTTAGAATGGGTATGGAACACGTATCTCATCAGTAAGTAAGACGATAATTGTTTAAGTGTACAAAAGGAGCCCTTTAAAAGGGCTCCTTTTTGTATAGGTATACTAGTATCAATATAATGGGAAAAGATAATAGGCGATTGTAATAAATAGCGGCATAGTTACTGCCGATAGAATTGTGGTGCCCATAACGATTTGCGTAGCATACTCTGGGTTGTTCTTCATTTCAATTGCAATGAGTGACATATTGATAGCTGTTGGTACGCTATAGGTTATGATAATAGTTTGAGCCGCTATTGGATGCATAGGGCCATAGAACTTGATGAAGAGTATGGTCATAGCAGCGGCTATGAGTGGGCTTATTACAAGTCGCAACGTCGTTGCAAGCATAACATCTAGTTTAAAGAAGTTTAATGGGGTTCTGTTAATTTGTACACCTAAGGCAATCATAGCAACACCGACGAAAGCGTTTGCGAAGATATTGAGGGGCGCAAAGAAGAAGAGACCGTGTAAATCAAAAGGTAACAACTGGCAGAGTAGAGCCATTGGGATGGCATAAACCATTGGCATGTGGAACACAACTTTTAGCGCATCGCGTGGGCTAAGTCTGCCTGCACCAGCTTGGTAGAACCCATACGTATTACTGCTGATGGTTTGAATAATCATGATGGATACGACACTTACAAGACCTAAGTTTGCATAGGGGGTGGCGCCATCAATAACATAGGGTATGTTTGTAAATACAAATATAGCTAGGGCGACACCCATATTTCCTACATTGTTAAACATAACACAGTTTTTTAAGGTCGCAATCTTGGCTACGTCATAACCCTGTATTCGGCCAACTACATCCGATAGTATGGAATTTAGTATAAGTACACAAAATGCAACAAATACAATTTCTAATGTACCTGAGTTAAGTTTTGCTTCATACATAGCTCTAAATATAAACGTAGGTAATAATATGTAGAA
Organism: uncultured Veillonella sp.; assembly: GCA_900556785.1. GTDB lineage: Bacteria > Bacillota > Negativicutes > Veillonellales > Veillonellaceae > Veillonella. The sequence continues at coordinate 4,269 of USQK01000027.1, read as the reverse complement.
GTTTAGCTTACTCAGCGTATACAAATCGAGTTTAAATTTTCTATCTAATACAAATCCAACCCCTATAAGTATTAAAATAGGTATCATGGAATTCATAAAGATATGGCCTATTAATACTAATAAATTCATTATCTCACCTAGAGTTTCTTATTAAAATAGGGCATAGTTTTAACTTATTATATAACCGTATAGAGTAAATATACAGTTAGTAGTATATGAATGATGAGTGGATACATTTCGAAATCTGTTCAGAACTTTATTATCCTCTATAGTATTATCATACCATAGTATGTATTATTTGAGGTTTAAAAATTTATCTATTATGATTACTAATCATAATCATCAGAAATATCTATGCAGATGTGAGCTTTTGCATACGACTTAAACTATGTATTTATAGTATAATGTGAATATATTGTATATTTAGTTTCTTGTTAGTCGATGTGTCTCAAGGTTTGACCATAGCTTTCACAGTGTGGAGCCCGGAGGGATGCACAGGAGGAATTATGAAACGAATTCTATTAGTATTAATGAGCGTTTTTATGCTTGCGTTTCTAGTAGGCTGTGGTAACGATGCAAGCAAACCGGCAGAAACAGGTAAACCAAGTACATCTGAAAAGATTACGGTACAAGCTGCTGCCAGTCTTAAAGGGGCTCTTACAGAACTCGCTGATGCTTACAAAAAAAGCCATAATTTAGCAGATGATCAAATTGCTATTAACTTTGCTGGTTCTGGCACATTGCGTCAACAAATTGAACAAGGTGCACCAGCTAGCTTATTCATCTCTGCTGACGAAAAGAATATGAAAATGTTACAAGAGAAAGACCTTGTAAGTGATGTAAAACCATTCGTTACAAATGAACTCGTTCTTGTAGTTCCAAAAGGTCAACCTAAAGTTGAGTTAAGTCAAATTGCTACTGTGAAACGCATTGTATTGGGTAATCCTGAAACAGTGCCAGCTGGTAACTATGGTAAACAAGTATTAACAAAATTAGGCGTTTGGGAACAAGTAGAGCCTAATGTAGTATATGCAAAAGATGTAAAAGCCGTAACAGCTTCCATTAGTCAAGGTGCTGGTGATGCTGGCTTCATTTACAAAACTGATGCTATTGCAGCAGGTGATGCCGTTCAAATTTCTGCAGTAACACCTGCAGACTCTCATGATCCAGTTATCTATCCAATTGGTATCATTAAAAAATATGACAACGCATTGGCAAAAGACTTTTACCAGTACGTAATGAGCCCAGAGGGCCAAAAGGTATTAGAGAAATACGGTTTCTCCGCTTCTAAATAAGGGTAAAACGCTAGCTCTCATGGCTAGCGTTTTCTTTTATGATACAATATAGATATTGTACATAGCCTAAATTTGTTGTACATAGAAAGGGGGAGTGGCATGAGTCCATTCTGGCTATCGCTGTGGGTGGCGAGCATTGCCCTCGTTATTGTTATCTTAAGTGGCTTAGCCGCTTGCTATTGGATGAATCGCTGTAAATGGGGCGGCATTGCTATTCTTGATGCTCTTATTACATTGCCTCTAGTACTACCTCCTGTAGTCGTTGGTTTTGCGCTGCTTATGGTATTTACACCGGGCTATGCCTTTGGGGCTTGGCTTGAAGCTCATGGTATGAGCGTCGTCTTTGCCGCTTCTGGTGCTATCATAGCCTCTTCTGTTATTGCATTTCCACTGTTTTATCAAACGGTACGTTCTGCATTGCAGTCCGTAGATCATAATATGGAGGATGTAGCTCGAACATTAGGTGCTTCAGAGCTACGCATTTTCTTTACCATATCTGTACCGCTCGCATGGAAAGGTATTTTAACAGGTAGTATTTTAGCGTTCTGCCGTGCCATGGGCGAATTTGGTGCGACCATCTTGATTGCTGGTAATATTCCAAAGGTAACACGTACTATGCCATTAGCTATCTACTCCTATGTAGAAGCGGGGCAGTATATGGATGCCTTTGAGCTAGTTATTTATATTTGTGTTCTTACATTGGCATTATTGAGCGGAATTCACCTTATTACAAAAGGTTCCTTGTTCCGCCATACAGATAATAATTAGGAGGTTCTATGATTACATTTTCCTTTACTGTAGCTAGACCTTCTGTGACTGTGAAAGCCGATGGGGCGCTGCCGTCTGGTATTACTGTGCTGACGGGACAGTCCGGTAGTGGTAAAAGTACGTTTATCAAATGTATTGCAGGCCTCGTAAAACCCACAACTGGCAGTATTCAATGTGATGAAACAACGTGGGTTGATCGGGATAAAAAAATCTGGGTACCTGCTCAAGACCGTCAAGTAGGCTATATGCCACAAGGTAATATCGTATTTCCTCACTTGTCCGTAGAAAATAATATTACCTACAGTAAGCGCGGTACACCTGAGATGTGCGATACGCTATTACAACGTTTAGGTTTAGAAAAATACCGCCATACTAAGGCGGGTAGCTTATCTGGTGGTGAGCAACAACGGGTTGCATTAGGTCGTGCGCTCTACTCTAAACCGACTATTTTGCTCCTCGATGAGCCATTATCTGCATTAGATTGGAATTTGCGTAAACAGGTTCGAGAGGATCTCGTATCTATCATCCGTGAATGGGATGTACCTTGCGTATGGGTTACCCATGATGAAAGCGAAGCAGAAAGCGTAGGAGATAGACACTGGACCTGTGAAAACGGGCTTATTACGATTGCTGAATGATGATAAACATTTAAACCATATGGTTTTGATACAGTGATAAAATACTTTAAAATTAAATAGAGATACATAAAACACCTTCATAATCCTATGAACTACATGCCAAAAATTGGACACAATTTTGAGATGTATAGTTCAGTAACTAGTGGATTGTGAAGGTGTTTTCTTTTTAGATAGTTGATAGCAATGATAGCAGTGTACTTACTATTATCTTTAATCTTTAGTATTGAATTAGTACGTTTATAATAGATGTTACTTGCTAATGCTACTTAATTTCTGTTGATATGTGCGCTGTTTTACTTATAAATCCAACGATAGTTGTAACGACAAATGCCATTGTAAAGGCTGGTAATGTAGAACCTATTGTGCTTTCACTATGTAACATATAGTGGTATAAACCAACGGATACCGCCCAGATTAGTCCTCGTACGAGATAGGCTGAAAGTGTTTGTACTTGTTGGCGATTGATAAAGTAGTCCGCCAATAAGATGGCAATCATCGGCGCAAATACAGAGCCGATGAGGTATAGGAAGTCTGTAATATCATCCATTGGATAGAGAATAGCTGCAATAGTGCCCACAATAGTAACGATGACGGCGATACCTTTACTAGAGGCACCATTATAGATAGTTGTACTAGATACGCCTGCAGAGTAAGCGTCCATAAAGGTTGTAGTAACGGTAGAGAAGATGATAACGATGAGGCCCGCAAGGCCAAGTCCTGCATTCATCATGATAGTAATGATGGAGTCGCCACCACCAAAGATTGCGGCACTAAGACCTAAGGTGTACATAACGATACTTGTTACAGTGTAGACTGTAGCACTTGTAAGTGATGCGGAGAAAGGTTTTTTACTTTCACGGGTATAATCACTGATGAGTGGTAGCCAAGATAGGGGCATGGCAATAGATAACTCAAGGGCAGCAATGAAACTCATGTTTCCGCTAGTTAGAAGGCTAGCTTCACTAGGCCACTGCGATATCATGTGAGCGCCCATGTAGAGGGTGAGACCTAGCAATAACACCGATACGATGGCTTGAATATAGCCCGTATTGTGGAGACCGATGAAAAGCCACAGGATGACAAGCGCTCCAATAGCTATCGTCCAAATCATAGGGGATAGGGGGGCTAGCTCTTGTAAGGCTAGCATAGCATCGTAGATCATGATGCTAGTCCAGCCGATAAGTTGAAGCATATTTAAAAAGGCAAAGCCTTTAGCTCCTAGTGGTCCAAAGCTGAAGGCGGTAGTATTCATACTGCCTTGCCGTAAACGTCCACCGATGAGGCCCGCTCCAAAGAGCAATATACCGCCGATGATATGCCCTAGTATGATGGCATATAGACCTTGAGTGAGCCCTAAGGGGGCTAGATAGGTTCCTGTCATAATTTCCGCTATAGATAGAGCGGCACCAAACCATATCATGGCGAACTGTGGTTGTGTAATGTATGTGTCTTTCATACGTCCTCCTTGCCAGGAAGTCATAGAAAAAGCCGAGTCCAAAAAGGAACTCGGCTATTAATCCTCTATGTTCCCTACGTTGGCATTATCCAAATCAGGTTATGGGTTAAAG
>USQK01000026.1 GCA_900556785.1 uncultured Veillonella sp. | reverse complement strand
ATTCTGAACCTGTAGAAATAAGTTCTACAATCATCAGATCACCTCCACAATCGAAAGAATCGAGCTGTGTTTTATTCTACAACCGTAGCTACAACGTCGTACGCAAAGCCTTGCTCTACCTGTACCTTAAGAATATCACCAGGTTGAACCTCTTCACCGCAGTCCTCAATGTACATATTACCGTCTACATCAGGTGCTTGAGATTTCAAGCGTCCTTTAGCTAGTAATGTACCATTCTCGCCGTCCTCGATTTCTTCCACCATTGCATAGTCAACAGTACCTTCTAAATCGCGATTATTTTCTTCAGAGATAGCTGCTTGAATGGACATGAGAATATGATAACGTTCGTCTTTAACCTCTTCTGGCACTTGGTCTTCACGAGCACCTGCAGGAGTACCTTCCTCTTGAGAGTAGGTAAACACGCCCATATTATCGAATTTGATTTCTTTTACAAAGTCGCAAAGTTCTTCAAATTGTTCATCTGTTTCACCAGGAAAACCAACGATGATAGATGTGCGCAATGTAATATGGGTCGGTGCATTTCTAATCTTCTTAAGTAAACGTTCAATATCATTGCGATCATCACGACGATTCATTTGTTTTAAAATATCGTTATTCACATGTTGCAATGGAATATCTACATATTTACAAAGTTTTGGCTCATTAACGATAATATCTAACAATTCATCGGAGAAGAAAGTTGGATATAAGTATAACATGCGAATCCATTCGATACCTTCTACGGCAGTTAATTCTTTTAACAACGTAGTCAACAATGGTTTACCATCATTTAGATCAATACCGTAACTAGTCGTATCCTGAGCGATAAGAACGACCTCTTTAACACCGGATGCAGCCAATCGTTCTACTTCGGCCTTAATAGACTCGATAGTACGACTGCGGAATGCACCACGCACCTTTGGAATAATACAGAAGGTACAACCATTGTTACAGCCCTCAGCAATTTTTATATATGCACTGTACCGAGGCGTTGTTTGAATACGCGGCATACGCTCATCATAAATATTTGTAATATTTTCCATGATACAACTGCGATTGCCATGTTCAATAGCATCAACGGCTACCATAATCTGGTCCCATGCACCTGTACCGATTAAAGCATCAATTTCAGGAATTTCTTGGAATAATTCATCTTGATATTGTTGGCTTAAGCAACCTGCTACAATAAGGCCTTTACATTTACCATCCTCTTTATATTGAGCCACCTCAAGAATAGTATTAATAGACTCGGCTTTTGCTTTCTCAATAAAGGTACAGGTATTTACAACGATAAGATCTGCTTCGCTTAGTTCCTCTGTAATCGTATAGCCATTATCTTTCAATAAGCCTAACATTACCTCTGTATCTACTAAGTTTTTAGCACAACCTAGGCTAACATACCCTAATTTCTTACCCATTCTATATCCTTTCATAACTTGTTTATTTCTCAATTTACTTCCTGTAATAGGATTTATATAACTGAGTTACTCCTTCCGGAAACGCACTTGGCTAACCCAGTGATTTAACAACAACTTTTTGCCATCTATAGTGTAACCACCATTAACAGGCCATAAAATTAACTCGTGCCCCAATGAGTCTTTTGGCTCATCCATTTCTGGATTCGTAAACATATAGGTGAAATTATTTTCAACCATATATTTTGCAGTCTTTGTAGATAACAACCAATTAATAAATTCAACGCTATCTGCTTTATGTTTTGAATTTTTTAATACAGCAGCGCCAGTTACATAATAAGATGTTCCATCTGTTGGGTATATAACTTTAATCGGATATCCATGACGAGTATATTGGGCTGCATCAGACAAATTACCAATGCCGATATTAGACTCTCCTAACGCAGTTAAGCGAACTGGAGTAGACAAGAACTTGGCATGTTGTATTATATGTGGCTTTAAGCTATATAAATAGTTCAGTGCCTCAGGCTCGCCTCTATATTCCACCATGTTATATAACAAATTAGCTGCATTTTGGGATGCTACAAAATCGGTCATCACAATAGACCAATCACCTTGTTTACCCAATGTATCCCAAGTAGTAATATATTTACCTATCCCATTGTAGAAGGTGTCATTTTGAACAAATACAATAGGATCATACCAAAGACCTACCCAATACCCATTTATATCTTTTAGATTATCACGTACTTCGTCAATTCTTTCATTAACGATAGGTGCATATTTCCCTGCATTTGCCCCTACAACGAGATTATCTTCAGAGGTAAGTACCAGATCACCAGATGTATCAGCTACATTTGAAGCCGACCGTTGGGCCATTTGCTCTTCTGTAAGAGGCATAACTGTAACTTTTACATTTTTCTCCTCTTCATATCGATCGGCAAGCAATGTAGTTATATTGTTCGGCAAGTCTGTATAAACTGTAATTTCACCACGAACAGGTTCTTTTGCATGTTCTAACTGTTCTTGATGGTAAAAGTTTACGCCATAGGTTAACATTCCTATAACAAATAGGGCTAAAACGCCCGGAGCAATCCACCGTTTCATATATGCCTCCTATAAGACATAAAGTATTCCCAAACCAGAATAGACAAAGCTATTCTCCATTATTAACGACTACCACGTCCTCGATTACTATTAGATGGACGACTTTTGGTCATGCCATTACGAGAAGGTCTACCCTTACTACTTTTCTCACTAGACTGACGTCCATTGCGACGATCATTATTCTTCCCACTATTACGAGAACCACTAGATTGACTAGTACGATTAGTCCGACCAATTGGGCGTGGTGGAATCAAAGATTCAGGTCCAAACCCTATCAAGTCACGTCGATTAGCTTCAATGAGCGCCTCTTTTACAAGGTCATAATTTTCAATATTTTTATATTGCATTAAAGCCCGCTGCTTAGCTTTATCTCTACCTTTTTTTGCAACATATACAGGTTTTCCATCCAGTGGGTTAATGCCCGTATAGTACATACATGTCGATAAGCTTCCCGGCGTAGGAATAAAGTCTTGCACTTGTTCTGGATACATATGTTGATCACGTAAGAACTCAGCTAATTCAATAGCATCTTCCAAGGCACAACCTGGATGAGAGCTCATAAAATATGGTACTAAATATTGCTTCTTACCAAGCTTTTTATTGGCCTCTTCAAACCAAGATTTGAAGGTGAGGAACTCTTCCTTACCAGCTTTGCCCATCATATTGGTAACGCGTTTAGAAACATGTTCTGGCGCTACTTTTAATTGTCCACTTACATGAAATTCACAAAGCTCGCGGACAAAATCTTTATTGTTATCCGCTAGAACATAGTCATAACGCAAGCCAGAACGAACAAATACCTTTTTTACGCCTTTTAGCTTACGTAATTTACGGAGTAAAGCAATATAGTCATCATGGTTTGTATTTAGATTTTCACAAGGCTCTGGAGCCGCACAAGTACGACCTTTACAAGCACCATATACAGCTTGTTTGTCACAAGCTAAATGACGGAAGTTCGCCGTAGGGCCCCCAACATCATGAATATATCCTTTAAAGTTATCCATATTAATCATAGTTTGAGCTTCATCAAGTAAAGACTCATGACTACGATTTTGGATGATACGACCTTGATGATTTGTTATTGCACAGAATGAACAGCTACCAAAGCATCCCCGTTGACTTACAAGGCTAAACTGTACTTCGCTTAATGCTGGTACGCCACCCTTATCATCATATTTAGGATGCCACTTGCGAGTATACGGCAAGTTATATACGCCATCCATTTCCTCCTGCGTAAGTGGCAATGCAGGTGTGTTTTGAACAAGATATCTATCGCCATGTTTTTGTACTACTATACGACCATAGAATGGATCTTGTTCATCATACTGCATACGGAATGCATCAGCAAAAGCCATCTTATCCGCTTTAATTTCCTCAAAAGATGGACACTCAACATAGTCTATAGTAGGGATTTCCTTGGCCATATAACAAATACCACGAATAGATGGCAAGGACTCTTTAAATCTGCCTTGATCTAACGCATCAGCTAATTCTACAATTTGAAGTTCACCCATACCATAAATGAGTACATCCGCCTTTGAATCAACTAAAATAGAACGACGCACAGTATCTGACCAATAATCATAATGACCAAATCGGCGTAAGGACGCCTCTATGCCACCTATAATAAGAGGCACATCACTATAAGCCTCCTTCATACGATTCGCATATACCAAGGTAGCTCGATCTGGGCGATGGCCCGCTTCACCACCTGGAGAATAGTCATCTTGTCGACGAATTTTCTTTGCCGCCGTAAATTTATTGAGCATTGAGTCTAGATTTCCTGCCGTAACAAGGGATGCTAGACGCGGTTTACCAAGTTTTTTGAAAGCCTCTACATCATTCCAATCTGGTTGATCTATAATACCTACACGATACCCTTTGGATTCTAAGTATCTGCCGATAACTGCAGGTGCAAAGGACGGATGGTCCACATAGGCGTCCCCACTGATGAGAACGAAATCTAATTCGGCCCAACCTCGTTCCTTCATATCCGAAGGTTCTGTTACTAAAAATCTATCCATTGATTATGTAAATGCCTTTCTATCATTCCTAATCAACTATTAGAAAAGGAATAACCACAGTAAAAATAATGCCATACAGAATAAAATAATCCCTAAAATAATGCGTTCTTGTACGATAGAACGCTGACGTTTACGTTGACGCGTTTCTAAGGACATACGCTTTTTGGATGTTTGGTATTCAACGAATTCACTTTGCACCAAATTTGGCGCCGCTTGTGCCTTCTGACGCGTCACAGAACGCAAAGAAAACGTATCTATATCACCTACTTGACTTTGGTAGGCTTTTACCAAGCGGTCACCATCAAGATCTAAATAATTACCGTAATTACGAATAAAGCCTTTTACGTAGACCTGACCAGGAATGATGTCATACTTACCATCTTCGATAGCTTCCAAATAGGTTGTTTTAATGTGCAGTACTTGCTCCACATCTTTAAAGGTTAAATTACGTCTTACTCGTTCACGTCGTAATTCTTCGCCTAATTCAGCCATTTTCGTTCCTCTCTTAATCTACATAATACTCATATCGTAATCATTTAATTATTGCTCATCATTGGAGTCTGAGAAATATCGCGCCTTAGCTTGTTCAGGGCTCATCAAAATTTCTCGAGCCTTACTGCCCATACTAGGACCAACAATTTTAAGGTCTTCCATCGTATCAACAAGGCGAGCCGCACGAGTATACCCAATGCGGAATCGACGCTGTAACATAGACACAGAAGCTTGACCAGATTCCATAACGAGATTAACAGCACGTTCTAATAATTCATCGCGGTAGATATCATTTTCTTCTGATGATTCTTTTTCGGTTTCCTTCTCAGCCTCTTGTGTAACAGTATCGTCATATTCTGGTTCACGTTGAGCTTTTACAAATTCCACAAGATGTTCTACCTCATCATCAGAGATAAACGCACCTTGTACACGAATTGGTTTATTAGCACCAATTGGAGCAAATAACATATCCCCTTTACCAAGCAATTTCTCAGCACCCGCCATATCGAGAATAGTACGGGAGTCAATTTGAGAACCTACGGCAAAGGAAATACGGCTAGGTACATTGGCCTTAATAGAACCAGTAATAACGTTGACAGAAGGACGTTGCGTAGCAAGTACCATGTGAATACCTGCAGCACGCGCCATTTGTGCTAAGCGACTAATAGATTCTTCAATATCATCAGGAGCAGTCATCATAAGATCAGCTAACTCATCGATAATTAATACAATCAAAGGCATAGCCGCCTTAGGGTGCGCTTCGTTATAGCTCTTAATATCGCGTTTGCCAGATGCTGCAAAAGCTTTATAACGAGCCTCCATCTCACGAACAGCCCAACGCAATACAGCGGCTGCTTTTTTCATATCGGTTACAACTGGCGCCATCAAATGAGGAATGCCATTGTAGATAGACAATTCAACCATCTTAGGATCGATTAATAAAAGCTTAACCTCTTCTGGTTTACGACTAAATAGAATACTTGAAATCAAAGTATTAACACATACAGATTTACCAGAACCAGTAGTACCTGCTACAAGCAAGTGAGGCATCTTCGCAAGGTCAGTAATAACAGGCTTACCTGCAATATCCTTGCCAAGACCAACTGGAATACCCCCACGAGCGTCCTTGAAGTCACTACAATCAAGAACATCACGCAAATGAACGGCCTCTGTCGTCTTATTAGGAACCTCGATACCGATGGCGGATTTACCAGGGATTGGAGCCTCCATCCGAATATGTTGAGCCGCTAAGTTTAAGGCAATATCATCAGTTAAGTTGACGATACGGCTAACCTTTACACCAGGTGCAGGTTCAATTTCGTAGCGTGTAACAGTTGGACCTTGTGTAGCATTAACGACCTTAGCAGTAATACCAAAGTTACTCAATACATTTTCAAGCATCATTGCATTTTGCGCTACTTCTTCACCATTGCTTTGACTCCCCTTCCCTTTCGCCAAAATATCAAGGCTTGGGAAATGATAAGGTCTATCATAGGTACGATGAATTTGACCATCTTTAGATACTGCTACTTGTGCTGTATCTTCTGTAGTACTAATAGTAGATGGTACTTGTAAACTCATACCAGACATACCGGTACCAGCACTTACAGAACTTGCTGCAGCACCTGTTCCAGGTACAGCAGAAGCTATGGCAGCGTGATTAGTTTCCAATGGACCAATCGTTGTATTTTGATATGTAAACTCTGGTTGTTCCTCATGGTTATTCTCTACTGAGTCAGATTCATCTATATATCCTTCGTCTGGAGTATATGTATAATCCTCATCTGGAGTATATACATAGTCATCACCTGTAGATCTACTAGCATCAGAGAATTGATCAAAATCATCTGCATCATAAGACTTCGCATCACCAGCATCTTCAGAAATATTCGCCAATTGTTCTACTGCACGGTTGCGCGCTTCTATTTCAGCTAATTCTTTCCAAGATGTAGGAGCCTTTGGAGTTTCTACAGTCGTCACTGTATCCACCATAGGTTCATTATCTACAACCGCACTCGTTTCAAAGTTATCTCGGTCAGTAGTGATACCTCGTTTTTCAAGTGTATCTAACGCTTGATCTGCAGCATCAGCAAAGCGTGTGTCCTTTTCCCTGTTATACGCTTTCCGTTGTTCTGCAGCTTCTTTACGTTGTTCATTCCAATCTTCAAAGACCTCTTTAGCTACAGCTACCTTCTCAGCAGCCACTTCTTTAGCTACATCTAAACCTACTTGTGTTTTATCCGCTGCCTTTTGCAAGCCACTTCGCAAAGATAAACGAGTGATTAGAATACCAAAGGCTAATAATAAGAACACATCTAAAATGATAGCCCCTAGCTCACCTAATAGAGTGCGAAGGAATGTAGCGATAGCACCACCTACTACACCACCTTGGTCAGCCAATTGTGTAGTGATTAATTCCTGCCCCTCAGGAACGCGCCACAATGGAACAAGGGCTAGCAAGAATAGGAAGAACAAAGTCATTACAACGCCCCGTTTAGTAACGGAAATAAATGTTCCTTTATACAATAATCGCCAGCCAATCCAGAACACACCAAGGCAAGGAATAATACCACCTAGGCCAAAACCATGACGGAATATACCTGTTAAAATCTGTCCTACAAGACCGAGTTCAAACCCAAAGAATCCGAGCAAGGAAATAACTGCAAAGGCAATTACAATTAAGCCTTTAACTTCGCTGCGCAAGGAAAATCCTTGAGACTTAGTTTGCTGTTTTGTACTTGTTCGCTTTCGTCGTGTATTGCGTTTTTTGGTGGAAGTTTTTTCTTCTGCCATAAATCTATACAAACCCCTTACTTATATAACACTACTGTAAATTAACTTATCATTATATTATAGCATATATCGAAGTATTTAGTTAGCTTTTACGCCGTTTCTCCCAGTCACAAAGTAACTGTTCTTCCTTGCCTCTTTTAATACCGTTGTAGTACGAAGCATCCATAAGAGGTGTTGGTAGATACTGCTGTTTTACATAGCCATTTGGATAGTTGTGAGCATACTTATAGGTGTTCCCATGACCTAGCTTGCTAGCCCCACTATAATGACTATCTTTTAAATGATCTGGCACCTGTCCACAATCCTTGTGGCGCACATCAGCAATTGCTGCATCGATAGCCAAATAAGCAGAATTACTTTTCGGTGCTAATGCTACATAACAAGCCGCCTCAGACAATATGATGCGAGCCTCTGGAAATCCTACCATATGAGCTGCTTGAGCCGCTGCATTAGCTAGAATTAAAGCTTGCGGATCTGCAAGGCCTACATCCTCAGCTGCACATATTACGATCCGACGAGCAATAAAATTAGGATCCTCACCCGCTTCAATCATACGTGCCAAATAATGCACCGTCGCTTGTACATCAGAGCCACGCATACTTTTAATAAAAGCAGAGATTGTATCGTAGTGGCTGTCACCTTTTTTATCATATGTATAAATTCGACGTCCCACAACTTTTTCAAGAACCTCTATGGTTATAGTCCCTTCATCCGGTACCATAGCTGCAGCCTGTTCTAAAATATTCAACGCCATACGACCGTCGCCATTAACGAAAATCCCTATATCCTCTAGCACTTCATCGGTTACTTGTAAACGGCGTTTACCAAGACCTACCTCTTCATCTGTAATAGCACGACGCAAAATTTGACCAATCGCCTTTGGTGTTAAAGCCTCCAATGTTATGAGTCGCAAACGGGATAAAAGCGGTCTATTAACCTCAAAAAACGGATTTTCTGTGGTGGCACCAATAAGGATAATCGTACCATCTTCTACACAAGGTAATAACACATCTTGTTGGCTTTTATTGAAACGGTGGATTTCATCAAGGAATAATATAGTTCTTTGTTGTAATGACCGTACGCGCTTACGAGCATCCTCTATGATGTTACGCAACTCACCTATACCAGCATTGGTAGCATTTAAATTTACAAAATGACTATTACTTACCTTAGCAATGATACCTGCTAGTGTAGTTTTCCCCGTTCCACAAGGCCCATAAAAAAGCATAGATGGTATGGTATCCTTCTCTACCATAGCACGTAAGAAGGTCCCCTTCCCTACGGCCTTCTCTTGACCGTATAAATGATCCAACTTGGTAGGACGCATACGCACAGGAAGTGGCTCATATCCATTTGTAGGCTCTAAATCAAACAAACTATCCATTCTATCACCTCAAATCATTGTATCTAAACTATTAATATCCATATTTGTAAACCATTGATGTTCTCATTATATGCCATTTTTACACGCAAAAAAGCCCCACCATGCCGTAATGTACCGCGTTTTGATCCTGCAAGGGCAGGTGGGTGTCCTCCTCATCCTGCAGTTGTCCCGTAAGGGCGTAACGTTCAGACGAGAGTTCAGACTCCCAAAGTAAATGTGTTGGCTCAAAACTGCGATATCACACGCACATGGCAGGGATATCTTATACTTAAATAGTATCAGAAAGATTAGCAATTAACAAGTCTTGACATTTCGATTTTAATCAATTCTTGCCTATGTTTTTACACTAAAGATTGCTCTTGTTCTTCTTCTACATCTGGTTTAATATGCAACTCTTTTAATTGCTTTGGTTCTACTTCAGATGGAGCTTGGCTCATGATATCAGAAGCAGATTGAGTTTTAGGGAATGCGATTACGTCGCGGATAGATTGACGTTTTGCCATCAACATAACAAGACGATCTAAACCAAATGCACAGCCTGCATGAGGAGGTGCACCATATTGGAATGCATCAAGCATAAAGCCGAATTTAGATCGTGCTTCTTCAATGGACAAACCAATTGCTTTGAATACTTTTTCTTGTACGTCAGCTTGGTAGATACGCAAGGAACCGCCACCGATTTCTACGCCATTCAATACCATGTCGTAAGCAATCGCTTTTACGCTGCCAGGATCGGATTCCAATTTATCAAGATCCGCATGGCGTGGCATTGTGAACGGATGGTGCATTGCCACATAACGTTTTTCGTCTTCATTATATTCGAACATAGGGAAATCAGTTACCCATGTGAATGCCAATTTATCTGGATCAATCATGTTCATGCGGCGTGCCATTTCAAGGCGCAATTCGCCTAATGCACGTGCCACAGTTGCAGGTTTATCAGCAATCATCAATACGAGGTCGCCACCTTTAGCGCCCATTTTTTCACCGATATTGCGAATTGTATCTTCACCTAAGAACTTCATGATTTGAGACTTGATAGAACCATCTTCGTTGAAGCAAGCCCATGCAAGGCCTTTAGCGCCGTAACGATTTACATACTCAACAAGGTCATCAAGTTCACGACGAGGAATGCCAGCGTCGCCAGGTACAACGATACCTTTAACTACGCCACCATTGTCGATTACAGAGCGGAATACTTTAAATTCTGTATCTTTTACAAGATCAGTTACATCTGTAAACGCCATGTCAAAGCGAAGGTCTGGTTTATCAGAACCATATTTATCCATTGCTTCATCCCATGTAATGCGAGGCATAGGCAATGTGATTTCTTTGCCCAATGCAGTTTTAAATACATGAGCAATCATTTCTTCAAGCATGGAGTAAATGTCTTCTTCGTCTACGAAGGACATTTCCAAGTCGAGCTGAGTAAACTCAGGTTGACGGTCTGCACGCAAATCTTCATCGCGGAAGCAACGAGCGATTTGGAAGTATTTTTCATAACCAGCAACCATCAAGATTTGTTTAAAGATTTGTGGAGATTGTGGCAACGCATAGAATGTACCAGCATTTACACGAGACGGCACTAGATAGTCACGAGCGCCTTCTGGTGTAGATTTAGTAAGCATTGGCGTTTCAATTTCCAAGAAATCGCGGCTATCGAAGAAGTCGCGCATTGCTTTAGTTACTTTGTGACGTAAAATCAAGTTGCGTTGCATTTCTGGACGACGTAAGTCAAGGTAACGATATTTCAAGCGAATATTTTCATCTACATCGATATCATCTTGGATATAGAAAGGAGGAGTTTTAGCGGAATTCAATACGCGCAACTCTTCACAGAACATTTCGTATGCACCTGTAGGAAGGTTTGGATTAATAGCAGCCTCATCACGTTTTGTAATCTTACCACGTACACAAAGCACATATTCATTACGAACATCCTCTGCTTTGTGGAACGATTCTACGTTATGATCTGGGGATGCCACTACTTGTACTACACCAGAACGATCGCGTAAATCCAAGAAAATCAAACCACCATGGTCACGACGGCGTTCAACCCATCCACATAATACGACCTCTTTACCTACCTCTTGTTCAGAGATGGTGCCACAACCGTGCGTACGGTGTAAGCCTTGCATTGTTTCCATTCTAATTGTCATCCTTTCCAGTCATAACATTACTAATTCGTATACTAGGAAATCTCTTCATTATATCTTTATATTCTTGTGTAAATTTTTCATCATTAATTATAGCCTTAATATCTTCAGCTACTATATTTAGAGAAACAGTCTCTTGTTCACTAGTATCCATGAATCGAATTATGGCTTCTTTACGAGCCAATTCATCATCACCCAATATAATAACATATTTCGCATTAATTTTGTTAGCGTATTTTAATTGTGCCTTCATACTCTTGCCCTGCCCATCCATTTCAACGGTAATATATTCATCATGTAAGGCTTGGCAAATTTTGAAAGCCTCTACCTTAGCCGCATCACCAAGAGCGACTACGAATACAGATGGTTCTACAGTTGGCTCAGGCAATAAGTTTTGTTTTTCAAGAGCTAATAGTAAACGCTCCATGCCCATAGCAAAACCGATAGCTGGAGTATGAGGTCCATCGAGTTCTTCTACGAGACCATCGTAACGGCCACCACCGGCTACAGCACTTTGAGCACCTAAAGGAGTATATTGTACCTCAAAGGCTGTCTTTGTATAGTAATCAAGGCCACGTACGAGACGAGGATTTAAAGTATATTGCACATTAGCTGCAGTTAAATAGGTTTTCAATTCTTCAAAATGATCATGACACTCTTCACATAAATGTTCGTAAATTTCAGGAGCACCTACGGACAAGGATTTACATGTTTCATTTTTACAATCCAGTATACGCAAAGGATTTTTGTACAACCGTTCTTGGCAATCGCTACATAATTGTTCCTTTTTTGGTTCAAAGAAGGCGATTAATTTTTCGCGGTATACAGGGCGACATGTTGGACAACCTACGGAGTTCACCTCTACATTGAGATCTTTAAGACCAAAGTCTTTTAATAACTGTACAACCATGCAGATAACTTCACTATCTACCACTGGAGATTGCGAACCTAGTACCTCTGCACCAAATTGGTGGAATTGACGATAACGACCCGCTTGCGGTTTATCATGACGGAACATAGGGCCCATGTAATACCATTTTGTGAGACCTTCTTTACCATATACTTTATTTTCTAAGTATGCGCGCACAGCAGACGCCGTATTTTCAGGGCGTAAGGTAAAGCTAGAACCACCGTCATCACCAGTGGTAAAGGTGTACATCTCTTTTTGTACTACATCTGTAGTCTCACCGATACCGCGTAAGAATAATTTAGTTTCTTCAAAGGCAGGTGTGCGAATTTCATTGAACCCATATACTTTACAAATTTCGCGCATACGTTGTTCAATATAATGCCAATGTATCATCTGTTCTGGCAAAAAGTCTTGTGTACCTCTTGGTTTTCTTATAGCCATTACACAACCTCCCAAAATCTTTCACAAATTCTATGTCGTTTCTCTAAAAGTACATCTATCGTTTCGTGATAAACATCTACGTCTTTTGGCATATGCTGTTTAAGTTGACGGTATTCAGGGGCTCGCATCCACTTAGACGAGCTGCCAGGCCCCATAGATAGAATACTCTGCCGTTCTTCCATGATCTGAATATTATATTCACACGCTTTGCCAGGCAAGGTATAGCCAATATTCTCTAACTGCCCTCTCATATATTGTTGGCGATATAAATAATATGGCACATAACCAGCTGCTTCAAGACGCTCTTTACCATATTGTACCATTTCCGCCACGAGATGTTCTTCAGGAATATCATCTTGCATATGTAAATCGTACAACGGACTACCACGTTTTAATGCTAACGTATGAATTGTAACATTTTCTGGCAGATTTTGACATACATAATCCATATTCTCTCTCATGTTTGGCATTGTTTGGTTAGGCAAGCCTGCAATAAAATCCATATTTACAGATAGTGATGTATTGTTTTTTACATATTGTAAAAGTTCATCAACATCCCGTACGCTATGACCACGCCCAATACGACGCAAAATATCATCTTGCATCGTTTGCGGGTTAATGCTAATACGATTCACACCTAGCTCAAGCATGGAACGTAGCTTTGTAGGATTAACAGAATCAGGTCGTCCTGCCTCTACAGTAAATTCATGACCTTCTGGTACGAGTAGAGACAACTGTTTTAGAACCTGGTGAAAGTCTTCATCCTTTAGCACTGTCGGAGTACCACCGCCCATATAGAGGGTATTTACGGTTAAATTATAAGATTGGACAATAGCTTTCATATCTTCTATATCACGGGTTAAAGCCCTTAGGAATTGACTTTTACCAGCATAATCCTGATAGAGACCATATGGAAACGAGCAATATACGCAACGCGTGTCACAGAAAGGAATACCACAATAGAGGCTTACCTTTTTATCATCTGTATCAGATAGAAATGGACGTTGATACTCGCTAATGGCCCCCAAAGTAGCAAGCTTTTCCATAGACACAGAAAACTCGTCCCGAATGTGACGAGTTGCTGCGTGGACAGAGCCATATGTATCTATATATTTATGTAGTAGCTTTGTAGGGCGTACACCGACCATAGTCCCCCATGGTGCATCAACTGGCAAGCCTTGATATTCACGCAAATAGCTTAACAAAGCTTGCCCTATTTGACGTCGTCCCATAGAGGAAACAGGGCCTTCAAAAGTCTGAACCGTCTCACCAATGGTAACTGTTAAAGTATACAATCCATCGACTTCGTGAGCTTCAAGGATAACATCTGGATGCACCTTGTCAGAAAACAGGCCTGCAGCACCACAATTATGGGCCACTACAGAACCAAGCGGTAATGGTCCCGTATATAGATATCCATTAAGCATGGTGATGAGCCATACGTTCTAATTTGTCAAGCTCTGCTTCAGTCATATGATTTTGGCAATCACTGCAATAACCATATACTTTCAATTGATGGTCGATAGTGCGGAAGTTCAATTTTTTAGCAATGATGGATTCTAGTGTTTCAAGCATATCATCTTCAAACTCGGATACTTTGCCACATTTTACGCAGATCAAATGATGGTGGAAATGAGCAAACTCTTCGTCGTTCAATTCGTAACGGTTACGACCATCGCCAAAATCAAGACGTTTCAACAAATCAAGTTCAGTGAAGAGATCAAGTGTTCTGTAAATAGTAGCCAAGCCGATATCAGGAGCCACTTCTTTTACAAGTACATATACGTCTTCTGCACTTAAATGATTTTCATCAGCATCGATGAAGGCTTGTAAAATTGTTTGACGTTGTGTAGTCAATTTGTATTTTTTGTCTTTAATGCGTTCTTTTAATTTTTCTAATGTTGTATTCATGATAACTATCCCCTTTACTTCTACAAAATTTTATAAAACCTACACTCCAACAAATGGATTGTATTGTTTTTCATAACCTATATTTGTTTCCGGCCCATGACCAGGATAAACCATTGTATTATCAGGCAATTTATAAAGTTGAGTTTTGATGGATTCCATCAAGGTCTCATAAGAGCCGTTTGGAAAATCTGTACGTCCTACGGAATCTCTAAAGAGAGTATCCCCTACGAATACAAGACCTTCCATGTAGTAACACACCCCACCGGGCGTATGACCTGGTGTCTCAAGTACTTCCAAATCGATATCCCCACATGTGATATGGTCACCTTGTTTAACCTCGATGATCTCTGCCTTCACCTTAATCGGTGTAGGATTGCTATAAGCACTGAGATTGAGTTCAGGATCTGACAAATACGGCACATCACCCTTATGAATATATACAGGCACTTGATAGGCATCTACAATGTCTTGAACGCCCCCAATATGGTCACCATGACCATGGGTTAGCAAAATAGCTTTGGGCTTCAAGTCATGTTTCTTTAGCGCATCTAATACTTCCGGTGTGGCAGGGTCAATGATGAAAGCCTCACCAACAGCTTTATCGCCTATGACATAGCAATTTGTTCCTAGTGGACCTAAAGGCATGCGCATAAGCACTAATTGTTGTTCACTCATTAAGCCCCTCCTCTACTACGTTGTACCGTATACACTTCACGAATACGGCGCAACTTAGTCATAACAAAATCAAGTTGTGAAATATCTCGGATATCAACAACTACATTGATACTTACGGTTTTAGTATCTTCTTGAACCTTTGCATTGATGTTTGTAATAGTGATTTTCAATTCTGAAAGTACAGCCATAACCTCCATCAACAGACCATTTCGATCATAAGCTTGGATATCGATGCCTACGTGGAAAGATTCACCAGAAGAACCATCCCAGGAGACCTCAATCATACGCTCTAAATCTTCTGGCGTATGTCCAAGACTCGTACAATCGGAGCGATGGATGGATACCCCACGACCACGCGTGATATAACCGATGATATCATCACCAGGTACAGGGCTACAGCATTTCGCCATACGCACCATAACACCAGCTTCGCCTTTTACAAGAACGCCTGTACCATTCTTGGTCGTTTTTGGACCTTGAGCTTTTAGTTTCTCAATGATTTGTTCAGTGCTGTGTTTAGACTCTTCTGCTTCTTTAGATTTTTTATAAAGTTCAATTAACCGCAATAGAACCGTGCTTACAGGGATACCACCATAACCGCAAGCGGCAAACATTTCATCTTCTATACCTGCTTTGAGCTGTTTCGTAACCTGTTGAAGTCGATTATCTGCAATCAATTCTTTCCAGCTATAATTTAATCGTTTTGCTTCTTTTTCGAGCGCTTCTAAGCCTTTTTCAATATTTTCAGCTTTATTTTCACGCTTGAACCAGTTGCGTATTTTACTCTTACTTTCAGAAGAACCTACGATATTAAGCCAATCAAGGCTCGGACGGCCTGTTTTAGATGTAATAATATCTACGATATCACCATTTTGCAAGGTGTAATCAAGAGGTACAATTTTACCATTTACCTTGGCACCAACGCATCTATGCCCTACATCGGTATGAACACGATAGGCAAAATCTAGTGGAACAGAACCTATCGGCAATTTAACAACATCACCTTTTGGTGTAAATACGAATACTTCACCGGAGAATACGTCTAATTTTAAAGCGTTTACAAGCTCTGTTGGATTACTTATATCTTGCCATTCCAATACTTGGCGCAACCACGCAACCTTTTGGTCGAAATCCTTATCGCCATTTTTATTGCCTTCTTTATAACGCCAATGCGCTGCAACACCGTATTCAGATACGCGGTGCATTTCCCATGTACGGATTTGAATTTCTACAGGTTGCCCCATGGTACCGATAACCGTAGTATGTAACGATTGATACATATTAGATTTCGGCATGGAAATATAATCTTTGAAACGATATGGCAATGGTTTCCACAAGCTATGAGCAATGCCTAGTACCGCGTAACAATCAGGAATTGTATCAACGATAACGCGAACTGCAAGCAAGTCATAGATTTGAGATAAATCGCGATTGTCCTTTTTCATCTTCTTGTAAATACTGTAGAAATGTTTTGGACGACCTTTGATATCCGCCTTAATATGAGCTTCGCCTAAAGCCTTAGTGAGTTGACTCATCGTATCATTTACAATGTCTTCACGAGCTTGGCGTTTTTGTTTCATTTGATCTACAAGATCATAGTATTTTTCTGGTTCTAAATACCGGAATGATAAATCTTCCAGCTCCCATTTCACATTGAAGATACCAAGGCGATGTGCTAAAGGAGCAAAGATTTCTAATGTTTCCTTTGCAATGCGCTTTTGTTTGTCGCTACGCATATGCTTTAAGGTGCGCATATTATGTAGGCGGTCACCTAGTTTAATAACAACGACGCGCACATCCTTCGCCATGGCTAAAATCATCTTCCGATAATTCTCCATTTGCCGATCTTCTTTTGTTTCATATTGGAATTGGTTTAATTTCGTTACACCATCAACAAGGAATGCCACTTCAGAGCCAAACATTTCCTCTAAGTCTTCCTTTGAATATGATGTATCCTCAACCACATCATGCATGAGTGCTGCCATAAGTGTGATATGGTCAATTTGTAAGTGTGCCAAAATATCAGCTACTGCTAGTGGATGCATGATATACGGTTCACCAGAAGCTCTAAGCTGACCTTCGTGAGCCTTATCTGCAAGCTCAAAAGCCTTTAATACTTGGTTACACTCATCATCTGTTAAATAGGTATGGATATACTCCATAAATTCAGCTAAAGCTTTTCCTTTATCAAAAGTGCTTTGTTCTACTAAAGCTTTGCCTTCTTCATTTACAGTTGTCATGGTGTCACCTCCTATACACTATAGGTAAGAAATGTTACGGACGTGACAAGATCTAATTTTCCTTCAACGGCATTCCATCTTAGCATTAATTGACCATCATCACCGGTATATTCTTCTATGATGCCCAACTCCTTAAATACATCTAAGGATGTAAGGGCACTGCGATTATTTTGATCTGCCGGCTTACGGCGCAAAATTTCTTGTTCCACATTATAAACCGATTGACTACGACCACGCATAGCTTGTTTTACTATGACATACATTTGTCTAAGACCTTCCGTGGAAAGCGTAATCGGCTCTTCAGTGAGCGGTTCAATAGCTTGGATCATAAGCTGCGGAGAAACCATCCCTTGCCATTCATTCTTTTGCAATGAAAATGCTACTTTCACCACAGTTCCAATGAATATAGTTCTAAATAAATCGGGACGATTCCAAGCAATGGCATCCAATGTGCCACTAGAGGTTTCTAAAATCACCTTACAGTGATTTTTCAATTGTCCCATAAGCATTATATCTTGTACGGTTGCTTCCATAACGGCAAAGACCGGCGTACTATTGGCCATACCATATGGCTCAAGCGCTGATACGCGGTCAATAATATCTACATCGATATCATCAACGGGTAGTTCCGCATCAATAGCAACAACAGGAATATATTCCTCTGCTGTTACATGCGCCTTACAATACGCAGTCAAACGGTCTCGCAATTCATCTATACGATCTGCATCAATACTGAAGCCTGCTGCTGCAGCATGGCCACCGAATTGTAATAACACATCTTCACAAGACTTCAGTGCATCGTAGATATTAAAACCATCGATACTACGGCAGGAGCCTTTGCCAATGCCATCGTGGATACTAATAACCAGGGTCGGCTTATAAAACTCCTCAACCAAGCGAGAAGCCACAATACCGATAACACCAGGGTGCCAGTCTTCACCGGCTACAACGGTTACATAGTCTGCCTTATGGCCTTGGTTAGCCACATCGATACGAGCTAGTTCGTGAATATTTCGCTCCAGTTCTTGACGCTCACGATTTGTTTCATTTAATTCTTCAGCAATCGCTTCAGCCATATCAGCATTATCAGTAACTAGCAACTCAACAGCACGTGTTGCATGGGTTACGCGACCTGCTGCATTGAGCCGTGGGGCTAAGGTGAAACCAATATGCCCAGATGTTATAGTTCGTTCATGGAGACCTGCTACATCGACTAGCTTTTTAATTCCTAGATTTGGATGACTATTCATCTTTTCAAGGCCTGCTTTTACGATGATGCGGTTCTCACCGACTAACGGCACAACGTCCGCCACAGTGCCTAATGCAACGATATCTAAATCATCTAAATACCATTCACCTGTCTTTGTAAGCCACAATGCTTGGCATAATTTAAAAGCAACCCCAACACCGGATAAATTCTTATCCTTGTAGTGACAGTCCTTTTGCTTGTGGTTAATAACAGCCTTTGCTCGTGGAATCATATCTGGTGCCGTATGATGATCCGTAATAATCATATCGATACGGTCACGTACAGCCTCAACAATATCGTAAGAGCTAATACCACAATCCACGGTAATTACTAGAGCTGTCCCTTGCTCTATAAGATGCTCTAAAGCCTCTAAATTGAGGCCATACCCTTCACTTTGACGCTCTGGTATGTAATAGGTAACATCAGCACCTAGTTTCTTTAAAAAACGATATAGAACAGATGTGGCAGTAATACCATCTACATCATAATCACCATAAATAACGATTGGTTTATGTTTTTCAATTGTCTCCTGAACTAGCGAAACAGCTACATCCATATCTTTTAATGCGAATGGATCTAACAAATCAGACAAAGAGCCTTGTAAAAACCGACGCCCTTCATCAACATCTATGTGGCGATTAACCATTAATTTGGCCACAATAGGATTCACACCAAGTTCACGGATTAAGATATTCTCTTGTTCTTTGTCGCTTGTGGAAATGCGCCAACGTTTTTTCTTAATCATCATATCCCTCAGTAGTTTATAATCAATATTATTCTTGAATTCAACGTATTATCATTATCATTTTTATTTATTATACCTTAAAATGCAAATAAAATAAACTATTTTATATATTTTATTCTCATTTAAAGCTTGCTATTTTCTCAACAAGAAAGAGCCTCCTATTATCAATAGGAGGCTCCATATCAGTGAATTCCTTAGAACCGGAAGTCCCGTTCGCCGTCTTTCATCTGTGCAATATAAGCTTTAGCTTTATCTTTAACTAAATCATTTTTGATATTTTCTAACTGTTGTTCAATGACCTTAGAACCATGAGCCTTAGTTTCATCATTGCCGTAATCCATGATATATTCGTTCAATGTCATCAACGCATTTGGTTGACAACAGTTGTGAATTTGACCGGATTTTGCAAGAGCCATGAATCGATCCCCAGTTCTACCTGCACGATAACAAGCAGTACAGAAGCTTGGAACATACCCAAGGTCTAGCAACCAGTTAACGATTTCATCTAATGTACGCGTATCACTACGATCGAATTGTGCCGTATTATCTTCTGGCTTTTCTTCTTCTTTGTAACCACCTACACTAGTACGAGATCCACCACTAATTTGGGAGATACCTAATGCCAAGCCACGTTCACGCATGGATTGACTTTCACGAGTGGACATAATCATACCTGTATACGGTGTGGAGACGCGGATAAGAGCAACAATTTTTTCAAATACATCATCAGGTACAGCATTACTGAAATCATCTACATCGATATCATCCGCTGGACAAATACGAGGTACAGAAATAGTATGTGGACCTACCCCATACACAGCCTCTAAATGTTCTGCGTGCATCAACAAACCAACGAAATCGTATTTATAATGTTCCAAACCATAAAGAACTCCGATGCCTACATCATCAATACCACCTTGCATAGCGCGGTCCATCGCCTCTGTATGGTAGGCGTAGTCGCTCTTAGGGCCTGTAGGATGTAAAGCTTCATAGTTTTCTTTATTATATGTTTCTTGGAATAATGTATACGTGCCAATACCAGCTTCATGTAATTTTTTGTAGTCCTCAACGGAACAAGCTGCAATATTTACGTTTACACGGCGGATTTCACCATTTTTATTTTTGATACTGTAAATCGTCTTGATGGATTCCAAAATATATTCCAGTGGATTATTAAGAGGATCTTCACCAGACTCAATTACAATACGCTTATGGCCCATCGCTTCTAACGCAATAACCTCTTCTCTGATTTGGTCTTGCGTTAATTTTTTACGTTTAATATCGCGGTTTTTGGAGTGGTACGGACAATACACACATCCATTGATACAATAGTTAGACAAGTATAACGGTGCAAATAGAACAATACGATCGCCGTAGATAGCCTTCTTGATTTCCTTTGCTAAAGCAAAAAGCTTTTCCTTATATTCAGGTAACGGACATTCTAAGAGAACTGCTGCTTCTCGGTGGTTTAATCCCTTAAATGTAGCAGCTTTCGCTAAAATAGCATCTAACAACTCCCTATTTTCCTTGTTTTCCTCTGCATAGGCAAGTGTGTCAAGGATTTCCTGATGGGAAATAAATTCCTCCGCCTTTGGAGATTTTACATCATACATAGTACTTACCTCAAATCTTTCTAGTGGCAATGCCACCCCTCTTTAGGTTTATGAAAGTATATGACAACCAGTCTTCTGGTATTTCACTGATACTGTACATAGTATACCACTATTCCTACTAAAAAACATAGGAATTTGACACACAATAATAAAAGGTTACTCCCTCATAAGAGGAAGCAACCTTTATAGTATGGGAATTTCTAATTTATATCGATTATCTATATCGAATATGACTAAAATGTATGTAATTAAATTAATTCCTTATTTACTATTAAGATTTTACTAGAAATTACTTATATAATTGATTTCTAGTATTAAAAAATGTTCTATAAGACAACTGACACGTAATAAAACAAGCAATCGATATAGTGGATAACGACATAAATGTAACGATCATTTGATATTTTACAGCTTCAAATGGAGGCATGCCTGCTAGGATAAGGCCTGTCATCATCCCCGGCAGCGCTACGATACCTAATGTCTTGGCACTATCTACAGTAGGTTGTAGACCCGTCTTTATAACATCACGAACTATTGCTTTCGAAGCTTGTTTAGGTGTACTACCCAAGGCTAATTTAATTTCCACCTCTTGTTTACGCAATTCAAAATTTGATAGCATTTGACGATAACAAAGTCCAATGGCTACCATAGCACCACTAATGACCATACCACCAACAGGAATCAATTGGTACGCAGTAAAACTAAGCACGCCAGTTACCAATAAAATAGATAAGGTTATCCATGCACCAATGGTGATAGCAAACCAAGAAATCCATAACGCATGCGGAATCCCTTGCCCTCGTTTAGCTGAGTTATAAGCGGCATTAAAAGCCATAAATCCAAGTAAGCCAATAATAAATATTGGACTTTCCGTACTAAAAATATACGATAAAATAAACCCGATAACTAATAGTTGAACTGTAGCACGTATAGCACTGATGAAAATATCCTTTTCTAGCTTCAATTCTTGTCGATAAGACATAATCATACTAATAATAACTAGCACTGATGCAAGGCACAACGATATAGTAGATATAGTTTGAAACTGACTCATATCAGTATCTCCTCTTTAGCTAATTGACCGCCTACGATAGTGATGCGGCGATTTGCAGTACGCAAGCTTTGCTCTTCATTATGAGTAATGGAGATAATGGTGATTCCCTTTTTATGAAGCTCATCAATCACATTTTCTACAATAGATGTATTCGTCGCATCTAAGGCAGACGTAACCTCGTCTAAAAGCAATACTTTAGGCTCGAAAATAAGGCTCCGAATAAGGCATATTCGTTGCATTTCACCACCAGACAACTCATCATTACGGCGCTCCATATAATTTAGTGGCATATGTAGTAGATCAAAGAGATATTCTATACGACTCATATCCGGTTCTAAACCGCGAATATCGTAAGGAAATAGAATATTGCGACGTACTGTTTTCGCAAACAAATAAGGTCTTTGAAAACAGTACCCTACCTCTTTGCGATAAGATTCAGGATCTATAGCCGTTAAGGGACGACCATTATAAGTAATAGTGCCCGATGTAGGACTAATCAGATCACTACATAATTTTAAAAGTGTACTTTTACCACTTCCAGAAGGACCTACAATAGTAATATAATCGCCGTGATTTACCGATAAAGATACATTACGGATAATAGATTTGTCTTTTACAATATAAGATATATTAGATAATTCTAGCAGCGTCATAATGCCCCCTATCTCGTCATATGTATATTAAAAGCAAAATATCGGCTTACTGTGGCTAGTTATTTAGCATTCTTAAGCTTAATGATTCTAATTATGATATCATTGCCAATATGATAATGCTAAGCTTAATTATAATATATCTATCAGACACATACTACAGAAATCATAACCACCCGTAGAACGGGTGGTTTGCTCTGACCCTATAAGGGTCTTTC
>USQK01000025.1 GCA_900556785.1 uncultured Veillonella sp. | reverse complement strand
GCTGGTAGTAACCAAGGTATGGATCGTGCTACAGCTGACTATATGGGTATGCTAGCAACAGTAATGAACTCCTTAGCATTGCAAGATGCATTAGAACAAGCAGGCGTAGATACTCGCGTTCAAACTGCTATCGAAATGCAAGAAATTGCAGAACCTTATATTCGTCGTCGTGCCATCCGTCACTTAGAGAAAAAACGTATCGTAATCTTCGGTGCTGGTCTTGGTAAACCATATTTCTCTACAGATACGACTGCTGCATTACGGGCTGCTGAAATTGAAGCAGATGCAATTCTGATGGCGAAGAAATTTGCTGACGGCGTATATGATTCTGATCCTAAAACGAATCCTAATGCCGTTAAATTTGATGAATTAACATATAATGATATCATTACAAAAGAATTAAAGGTTATGGATGCAACATCCACAACTTTATGTAAAGATAACAATATTCCTATTATCGTATTTAGCATGGACATTCCGGGTAACATTACAAAAGCCGCTAAAGGTGAAGAGATTGGTACCATTGTTCGAGGAGAATAATTCATATGGAAATTAAAGAATTGTTACAACAAGCAGAAGACCGCATGAATAAGTCTATTGAGGCTTTAAAACATGAATTCGCATCTATTCGTACAGGCCGTGCTAGTGTAGCACTACTTGATAAAGTAATGGTTGATTACTATGGAAGTCCATCACCCATTAATCAAGTTGCGAATATCTCCGTGCCTGAACCTCGCATGATTGTGATTGCACCTTGGGATAAAACAATGATTGGTGCTATTGAAAAAGCAATTTTACAATCTGATTTAGGTTTGAACCCTGGTAATGATGGTGCACAAATTCGTTTAAGTATTCCTCAATTAACTGAGGAACGTCGTAGAGAAATCGTTAAAGTAGTTCATAAAAAGGCTGAAGATGCAAAAGTTGCAGTGCGCAACATTCGTCGCGATGTAAATGAAGCATTAAAAAAAGAAGAGAAAGCTAAAACGATTACTGAAGATGATGCTAAAGACGGTTTAGATCAAATCCAAAAGCTTACCGATGCTAAAGTTAAGCAAATCGATGAGTTAAAAGTAGTAAAAGAAAAGGACGTATTAGAAGTATAATGTTTGATTCTAATAGCCTTATTGGAATACCATGGCAGCTTGCAAAGTCTCGTTTGCAGGCTGCCCATATTCCTTTTAAGGTAATGATTGGTGGATCCTTTAATCGCTTCTTTGAAATTTCAGATAAAGGATTTTATGTGGCACGTATTACAAAGGTTGATGAGTGCTTACATATACTACTATATAGACCAATGATTGCCAGCGACTTCGGAAATTCTATCGAGGTAGACTATGCTAAAGAAATTATTTAACCGTAAACCATCTGATACGCCTGATATTGATAGTAATGCAATACCAAAACACGTTGCTATTATTATGGATGGCAATGGTCGTTGGGCTAAACGAAGAGGGATGCCACGATCTATGGGGCATCGTGCAGGAGCCGACGTATTAAAGCAGATTGTTATTGCTGCAAATGAGATTGGAATTAGAGCTCTTACGGTATATGGTTTCTCCACAGAGAACTGGAAGCGTCCTGAACAGGAAGTTTCTTTACTTATGGCTCTCATAAAAGAATACTTAAACAATAATGTTAAGTATATGCATGAACATAATGTACGCATTCGCTTTATTGGATATATTAGTGCTCTTTCTGATGAGCTTCAAAAGATTATTCGCGATGCAGAATTATTAACTCAGAATAATACAGGCCTTACCTTACAGTTAGCTATAAACTATGGTGGGCGTGATGAAATAGTAAGAACTATCCGCAACATTACAAACTCTGTTGCAGATGGAACTATAACTACAGACGATATTACAGAAGACTATGTTAGCTCCCAACTTTTCACGAAGGAGTTTAGTGATGTAGACTTATTAATTCGTCCAAGTAGTGATTTTAGAATTAGTAACTTTTTATTGTGGCAGCTAGCTTATGCTGAATTCTGGTTTACTGATTTACATTGGCCGGATTTCACTAAAGAAACATTATTGGAAGCTGTTGCAGCATATCAAAAACGAGAACGCCGATTTGGTGGCTTACGTGATGAGGAATAAAAAATGTTAAAAACACGTGTTATAACCGCTGTTATAGGTTTTATTATTGCCTTAGGGGCCATTACATTAGGCGGATCTGTGTATGATGTTCTTATTACATTATTAGCTCTATTGGGATGGCGTGAGTTTGTTTTACTAGGTAAAGCTAAACATGTGCGAATGTCCATTTTATGGGGTTATATTAGTATTTTATTATTGATGATTGCCTTTGCATGTCATCAGTATATTTTAGCAATTGCTATAGTAGTATTGAGTTTATCAGCTAATTATATGTTATGTACATTTGGTGAAAATAAATACTCTTTAGCTAGCGTTTCTTTTAGTGTATTTGGTTTATTATATGTTGGTATTGGCATGATTTCTTTGCTCATGATTCGTCATGACTCTATTTACATGTCTTTATCAATGCCCTTTGAATTATATAATTGGGGAACAATTACTCTTTGGCTAGTATTGTTTACCACATGGGCTAGTGATACTTTTGCGTACTTTGCGGGTCGTGCCTTTGGTAAACATAAAATTGTTCCATCCATTAGTCCTAATAAAACATTAGAAGGTTTTATTGGTGGCTTTATTGGCTGTATTATTACAGGTGCTGTATTTTCGTATATCGTGGGTATTCCATGGTGGATGGGTATTCATGTTGGTATGATTAGCGGTATACTTGCACCATTAGGTGATTTATTTGAATCAAAGATTAAACGATTATGTAATGTGAAAGATTCTGGTACCTTATTACCAGGTCATGGCGGTGTATTAGATCGGTTTGATAGCTTATTATTTACGGCACCTATTACATTGATTTATATATTACTATTCTCGTTCTAATCTAATAGAGGTAAGCTTATGAAATACCTAAGTATTATTGGCAGTACTGGCTCAATCGGTACACAGACACTAGATGTGGTGTCTCAACATCCAGATCAATTCAAGGTGGTTGCCCTAGTGGCACATCATAATATTGACCTCTTAGAAAAACAAATTAAAGAATATCAGCCATTAGTAGCCGGTCTAGTTGATGAAAGTGCTTTTAAAGAGCTACAAGGACGCTATACAGGTCCTACAAAACTTGTGGGCGGTAAGGAAGCACTCATAGCTGCTGCTACGATTCAAGAAGCGACTATGGTTGTAACTGCTATTGTTGGTGCTGCAGGTATTGAACCTACTGTAGAGGCTATAAAGAAACGTAAGACTATAGGTCTAGCTAATAAGGAAACATTAGTTGCTGGTGGACCATTGATTACATCTTTGGCTAAGGAGTATGGCGTACAAATTCTACCTATTGATAGTGAACATAGCGCAATATTCCAGTGTTTAGAAGGTCAAAATCGCGAGAATGTTGATTCCTTAATTGTTACCGCTTCTGGTGGTCCTTTACGCACTTGGGATTCTGATAAAATTCAAACTGCCACAGCTGCTGATTGCCTACGTCATCCAACTTGGAATATGGGTAACAAGATTACGATTGACTCTGCATCTCTATTTAATAAAGGGTTAGAAGTAATTGAAGCTCATTGGCTATTTGGTTTTGATTTTGATCATATTGACGTAGTGGTACATCCACAAAGCATTGTTCATTCAATGATACGAATGAAAGATGGGGCCATCTTAGCACAAATGGGGAATCCCGATATGAGGGAGCCTATTCAGTATGCTTTGACATATCCTAAACGTGAAACTTTACATATGAATCACCTAGATTTTTCAAAGGCTTTACAATTAGAATTCTTGCCACCTCGATATGATGATTTCCCGGCTCTTCGTCTTGCTTATGAAGTGGGCCGATCAAGCGGTTTTAAACCAGCTGTGTTTAATGCTGCAAATGAAACTGCAGTTTATGCATTTTTAGATGATAAAATCGCCTTTGGTGATATTTATAAAGTCGTCACATCAGTCCTTGAATCTATGGGACCTGAAGATGACTTTACATTAGACAATTTATTGGCCATCGATAGATGGGCTCGAGAAAAGGCCACATCATTGATGGTATAGGAGTATATATGACAACGGCATTAGCCACAATATTTGTATTTGGTTTAATCGTGTTTATTCATGAATTAGGCCATTTCATTACAGCAAAAATGTCAGGTATGCAAGTAGACGAATTTGCCATTGGTTTTGGACCTGCCATATTCAAGGTTCAAAGAGGGGAAACTTTATACTCGATTCGTATCATTCCTCTTGGTGGATTTAATCGTATTGCAGGTATGACACCTGACGAGCCTCTTAATGAGCGTTCATTTTATACTAAACCTGCATGGAAGAAATTTATTGTTATTTCTGCAGGTGCTGTATTTAACTTTTTATTGGCCATAGTTTTATTCTTTGGTCTCAATGCAACAGTAGGTAATCTCACGTATACAAATGATCCTGTTATTGGTAATATCATCCCAGGTAGCGCTGCTGAACAGGCACATTTACAATCTAACGATAGAATTCTTACCATCGATGGTAAAAAAATCTCTACATGGGATGAAATCCGTCCTAGCCTACAAGGTACTGCCAATCATGGTGCTACTATTGTAGTAGATAGAGAAGGGGAAACTGTAGAAACTACAGTGATTCCAAAAATGGAACAGGATAGTCCTAAAATTGGTATTTATCCTAGTTATACTCGAGAAACTTATAGTATTGGAGAATCTTTTAGTTTAGCCGTTACTCGCACAGGTCAAACAATTGTTGCTATGTTAAGTGGCTTATATGATATGATTCGAGGCACACAGGCAGCAGAGCTATCTGGCCCTGTAGGGATTTCACAAATGGCTGGTACTATTGCACAATCTGGCTTTGCGCCACTATTAAGTTTTGCAGCATTTTTAAGTATTAACTTAGGGGTTATTAATCTTTTGCCATTACCTGTATTAGATGGTGGTCATTTAATTATTATTTTGGCTGAAGCTATCACAGGTCGTAAGTTACCTGCTAAGGCACTTATGTATATTCAAATGGTTGGTGTTGCTTTGATGGTAGCATTATTCTTATATGTAACAACTCAGGATATATTCCGATTACTATAAGATAGATGGGAGATTACAATGATTGTACGTAAACCAACAAATGGTATCTATGTAGGTACAGTTAAAATAGGTGATTATGCACCGGTAAGCATTCAATCTATGATTACCACTGATCCGGTTCACACGGAAAAGGCTATTGCTGAAATAAATCGCTTAGCTGAGGCTGGTTGTGAATTAGTACGTGTTGCAGTACCTACAATGGCATCTGCAAAAGCTTTAAAAGCAGTTCGTGCTGGTATCGATATTCCTTTAATTGCTGATATTCATTTCGACTATAAATTAGCTTTAGAAGCTATTGAGAATAATGTAGATGGATTGCGTATTAACCCAGGAAAT
This sequence comes from uncultured Veillonella sp., assembly GCA_900556785.1. Lineage (GTDB taxonomy): Bacteria > Bacillota > Negativicutes > Veillonellales > Veillonellaceae > Veillonella. The sequence continues at coordinate 17,652 of USQK01000025.1, read as the reverse complement.
ATTGGGGGCGAAGATAAGGTATTAGCTGTTATTGAAAAAGCTAAACCTAAACAAATTCCAATTCGTATAGGTGTCAATGCTGGTTCTTTACCTAAGCATATCCTCGATGCTCATGGCGGTCATCCTACAGCAGATGGTATGGTAGAGACTGCATTAGAACATGTGCGAATTCTCGAAAAGCTCGACTATCGCCAAATGAAATTATCCATTAAAGCAACGGAAGTTCCTTTAATGGTAGAAGCCTATCGTAAGTTATCCGATAAGATTCCTTATCCTTTACATTTAGGTGTTACTGAGGCTGGGACGATAAAACAAGGTACCATTAAGTCTGCTATGGGCATTGGTGCTTTATTATTAGACGGTATCGGTGATACATTGCGGGTATCCTTAACAGGTGATCCCATACATGAAATTGAAGTAGGTCGAAGTATTTTAAGTAATCTAGGATTGCGAAACTTTGGGGCTACAATGATTTCTTGTCCTACATGTGGTCGATGCCAAGTAAACTTATTTGATATGGCAGGGATTGTAGAGGAACGTTTATCATCTATTAAAGCACCTATTAAAGTAGCTGTTATGGGTTGTGTCGTAAATGGGCCTGGCGAGGCTCGTGAGGCTGATTTTGGCATTGCTGGTGGTAATGGACAAGGTATTGTCTTCCGTAAAGGGGAAGTTATCAAGACTGTGCCAGAAGCTGAATTAGTAGATACATTATTTAGAGAAATTGATCAATATTTAGAAAACTTAGATGAGGAGTCTTTATGTTAGCCACTAAATTATATGCACCTACATTGCGTGAGGTTCCATCTGACGCTGATGTAGTAAGCCAACAGCTTATGCTTCGCGCTGGTTTTATGCGTAAAACTGCAAATGGTTTATATAGTTTTTTGCCATTGGGGTGGAGAAGTATCAAAAAAATTGAGGCCATTGTACGTGAAGAAATGGATCGTGCTAGTGCTCAAGAAATCATGATGCCTATCTTACAACCTGCTGAAATTTGGAAAGAATCTGGCCGTTGGAATGCATATGGTGCTGAAATGATGCGTATTAATGATCGTCATGATAATGAATTCTGCTTAGGACCAACTCATGAAGAGATGATTACTACACTTGTTAAAAATGAGATCAATTCATATCGTCAACTACCAGTAAATTTATATCAAATTCAAAGTAAATTCCGTGATGAACGTCGTCCGCGTTATGGTTTAATGCGTAGTCGCGAATTCATTATGAAAGATGCATACTCTTTTGATGTGGATGAAGCTGGTTTAGATGAATCCTATAAATCTATGTATGATGCATACACACGCATTTTTACGCGTTGTGGTCTTACATTCCGTCCTGTAGAAGCTGATAGTGGTGCCATCGGTGGTAGTGGAACACATGAATTTATGGCAATTGCTGAAGCTGGTGAAGCTGATATTGTATATTGCACTAAATGTGACTATGCTGCAAACATTGAAATTGGTAAACCTGGTATTATGAAACAGGAAGAAGAAGCACTGCAAGAGTTATCTATTGTAGATACTCCTAATGCTAGTACTATCGAAGCTGTTGCGGAAATGTTAAACTTACCACTACATAAAACTATCAAAGCTGTAGTATTCTCCATTGATGGTAAAGTGGTATTAGCAATTGTTCGTGGTGATCATGAAGTTAATGAAGTGGCAGTACAACATGCAGTTTTGGGTTCTGTAGAACCTGAAATGGCTACACCTGAAGAATTAGAAAAAGTGGGCTTAACAGCTGGCTTCATCAGTCCAGTAGGATTAAAACAAACAGAGGAGTTTGCTATTGTTGTGGATGAATCTGTTATGGAATCTTACAATGTTTGTGGCGGTGCCAATAAAAAAGATGCGCACTATGTTAATATCAACCCTAAACGTGACTTTAATGTAGAAGATATTATTGTTGCACCAATTCGTTTAATTACAGATGACGATGTTTGCCCAACTTGTGGTGGTGCATTAGAACATGCCAAAGGTATTGAAGTTGGACAAGTATTTAAATTAGGCACAAAATATTCTGAAGCATTACAAGCTACATTCTTAGACCAAAATGGTCGTCCTAATCCAATGATTATGGGCTGTTATGGCATTGGTGTATCTCGTACATTAGCTGCAGCTATTGAACAATACCACGATGAAAATGGTATTATTTGGCCTCGCTCTATTGCACCATTTGAAGCTGTTATCGTACCTATTAATGCTAAAGACGAAGCTTTGATGTCTACAAGTCAAACCATTTATAGTGCATTACAAAATGCAGGTGTAGATGTGTTACTTGATGACCGTAAAGATCGAGCTGGTGTAAAATTTAAGGATGCTGATTTAATTGGTTATCCACTTCGTATTACGGTAAGTAAAAATACACTTGAAAATAATGAAGTAGAAATTCAAATTCGTAAGTCTGGAGAGGCCGTTACATGTGCCATTGATTCTGTAGCAACTAAGGTTACTGAATTGCTTCAAGATTTATAATTAAATTGCGATTCTAGTGAATACTCATTAGGGTCGCAATTTTTCTTTCTAAACTTGAATTAATAGACTAAATCAGTCATAATTAAAAGATAGGATATTTGTAATGGGAGGTGCTCTATGCTTGTAGATTTTCACATGCACTCTATCTATTCTGATGGAGTCAAAAGTCCAGAGGAATTATTACGTCATGCATTAGATTGTAATCTATCTATGATGGCTTTGACTGATCATGATGAAATCGATGGTATTAAAGCATTGCGTACCGCTCAGGAACAATTAGATCCAGAGAAAACCATTAAATTTATTAATGGTTGTGAGTTTAGTGCCGATTATAAAGATAAATCGATTCATATTTTGGGCTATCGTTTTGATGAAACTAATAAAGAATTAAGAGATTTTATTGAATATTTTAAATCAAAACGAGAAGAACGAATCGATGAGATTATTAGACGTTGTAATAATGCTGGATATTTTATATCGAAAGATGAATTACTAAAAAAATTTCCTAAAACACAAGCTTATGGGCGTCCACATATTGGTCAATTATTAATTGATGGTGGCTACGCTAAGGATATTAATGATGTGTTTAAAGATATTCTTAGAAAAGATAGTCCTTGCTATGTGCCTAAGGTAAAGATTGAGGTTCCATATATTATCGATATTATTCATAAAGCGGGTGGCCTTGCCGTTATGGCTCATCCTAAATTGGTAACTAGTGATGAATATGTAGTAGAAATGTTAGCCTATGATTTTGATGGTATGGAGGTCTACCATACTAAACATAACGATGATGATGTGAAACGATATAAAGCATTAGCTAAAGAACATAACTTGTTTATTACAGGTGGTTCTGATTATCATGGTATTCCTGGAAAAGCGCCAGATCAATTTGGCGATTACTTGGTATCCGCTGAAGATGTATCAGAATTTATTAGTTTGTTATAAATAATGAGGTTGACTATGGAAGTCATTGCATTTGTAGGTAGTAGTGGCACTGGTAAAAGCCATCGTGCGCTCGTAGTTGCTCATGAAAACAATATTGAATGTATTATCGATGATGGCATTTTAATTCACGATAATAAGATTGTAGCTGGTTTTTCTGCTAAGAAGGAATCTAGCCGATTAAAAGCTGTTCGTCGTGCCATTTTCCAAGATGAAGTGCAAGTAAAATCAGTACGTGAGCAATTAGATAAAATCAATCCTAATAAACTTATGATTATTGGTACATCCGATAATATGGTTAAAAAAATTACGAAAGCATTAGGCTTGCAAGATCCTGATCGATATATTCGCATTGAGGACGTTGCTACACCTAAAGAAATTGAAAAGGCACAACATGCTCGTCTAAAAGAAGGTAAACATATTATTCCAGTTCCAACGATGGAATTGAAACCTCACTTTAGAGGGTACTTAATTGATCCAATCAAAACTATGTGGCGTCGACGTACATTAAAAAAACAAGACCAAGATACATTGGGGCAAATTGGGTCAGAAGGCTTTGAACGTTCTGTAGTACGCCCTGCTTTCAGCTATTATGGACGACTCACCTTTGATGATGATGTAATTATTAAATTGATTCGCAATGGCTTAAAAAAAGTTGTCGGTGTTGATGAATCAAGTGTTATTTCTTTCAAAAAAAGCGATAAAGGCCAAAATGGTCTAGTCGTAGATATGGCTGTTGTTATTGAACATGGTTATCCTGTTAAATCATTAATGCAACAGGTGCAAAAGTCTGTTCGTAATGAAATCGAATATATTACAGGCATGTCTATTGAACGGATGTCCATAAAAGTTAAAAATATTATAGAAACAAAACGTAAGATTGTTAAAGTATAGGAGTTAGAATGAAGTCTTATTATATTTACACCTATGGTTGTCAAATGAATACTGCTGATTCTGAGCGCTTATCGCATCAGTTAGAATCTGTAGGCTATACGCCAACAGAGGACGTAGAAACTGCAGATTTAATATTATTAAATACTTGTGCAGTGCGTGAGAATGCAGAAACTAAAGTCTATGGCCGCATAGGTGAGCTAATGAGACTGAAGAGAAAAAATAAAAACTTAATTCTTGCTGTTACAGGATGCATGGCACAGAAGAATCAAGCAGAAATGTTTAAGCGCGCTCCACATATTGATATTGTCTTAGGTACTCATAATATTCAACATATTAATGAAATGATTGAAGAGGTACAACGAGGTCATACACACCAAATCAATGTAGACATGGATAATTCCGTGTTACCTGAATTGGAAGCAAAACCTAATGGTACCTTTTATGCATGGGTACCTATTATGAATGGATGCAATAAGTTCTGTACGTACTGCATCGTTCCTCACGTTCGTGGTAGAGAAATTAGTCGTCCTGTAGAGGCCATCGTAAAAGAGGTAACCGAACTAGGGGCAAAAGGGTTTAAAGAGGTCACTTTATTGGGGCAAAATGTAAACTCTTATGGCTTAGATTTTAAAGATGGTACCGATTTTGGTACATTAGTGGACGCTCTCAATGGTATTCCAGGTATTGAACGTATACGTTATATGACAAGTCATCCTCAAGATATGACTAAATCTATGATAGATGCCCTTGGTCGTTCTTCTAATATTGTTACTCATTTACATTTACCGATTCAATCTGGTTCGGACCGCATCTTGAAGAAAATGAACCGACATTATACAGTGGAGCATTATAAAGAATTATTGTCGTACTGTCGTGAGAAAATTAAAGATGTAGTGGTTACTACAGATATTATTGTAGGCTTCCCAGGGGAAACAGAGGAAGATTTCCAAGCTACTTTACAACTCTTAAAAGATGTTCGTTATGATATGGCATATACGTTTATCTATTCTAAACGTTCTGGTACGCCAGCAGCGACTATGGATGATCAAGTTCCAGAAGAGGTTAAACGTGTACGTTTACAAACATTGATGGACGTACAAAATGAAATCTCTTATGAACTAAATAAACCTATGGAAGGGCAAGTGTTTGATATTATTGTAGAGGGGCCAAGTCCTCGTGATGAAGATATGTGGTTTGGTCGCACATCGGGCAATAAAATGGTGTTATTCCCGAAAGACGATTCTTTATCAATTGGCGAAACTGTACCTGCATATATTGATAAAGCACAAACTTGGGTTTGCTACGGTACAATACAAAAGGGGTAAGTATGGCAAAAAAGCAAACACCTATGATGGAGCAGTATTTAGATATTAAATCTAGATATTCTGAAGAATTACTGTTCTTTCGTTTAGGTGACTTTTATGAATTATTTAATGATGATGCATTAATTGCATCTCGTGAACTTAATATAACCTTAACCGGTCGCCCAACAGGAGATGAGGAACGCACACCAATGTGTGGCGTTCCTTTTCATGCTGCTGAAAGTTATATAGAAACATTGGTAAAAAAAGGTTATAAGGTTGCTATTTGTGAACAATTAGAAGATCCTAAAGCAGTTAAGGGTATCGTTAAGCGTGACGTTATTAAAGTTATTACACCGGGGACTGTAATGACTGAAAATGGTAATGATGCACGGTCAAACAATTTTTTATCGTTATTTTATATGGTAAAAGATGCATGGATACTCGTATTTTCAGATGTATCTACAGGGGAAGTTATTTGGCATCGCATTACTGATTTTGAAAAACGAAGTGATATGTTTGATGCGCTCAGTATGTATCGTCCAAGTGAAATTATATTGCCTGAAGGAACTGTATTACCGCAAGATATAAAAGACTTTATGGATAATCAATTCAGCAATATTGTATTATCTTCATTTAGTACATATCATACACAACGAGAGGTAGCGGAAAAAGCAGTTACTCACTTTGGTGATTTAGGCCTTATGGAAGAGGATGTATGGGAAGCATTAGGGTATATGCTTTTATATTTAGAGGATATTATTAAGTCTGAAATTTCCCATATTAACTATGTACATCAATTGAGTGTGGGTAATCGTCTAATCTTAGATACATCTTCCTTACGTCATCTTGAAATTACCCATAATTTACGTGATGGCGGTCAAAAAGGTACATTACTCAATGTACTTGATCGAACATTGACACCAATGGGGGCGCGCCTATTAAAACAATGGCTTGAAAGTCCGTTGACTGATGTAAATCAAATTCAACGTAGACAAGCTGCCGTAGCAGAACTTATTACACGCGGTGCTGAACGGTCTCATATCCGTAGCTTATTAGATTGTATTTATGATTTTGAGCGCATCGTAGGGCGTGTAGAAACTGGATCTGTGTCCCCAAGGGACTTAACAGCACTTCGTGAATCATTAGCTGTTTTACCAGATATTAAAAATGTATTAAGTACATGTGCCAGTTTATCATTAACATCCATTAATGACCGCATCCAAGATCATAAAGACATTTATGATTTATTATGTCGTGCTATTGCTGACCAACCAGCATTGACATTAAAAGAAGGCCGAGTTATTAAAGATGGTTTCAATCCAGATTTAGATGAACTACGTTCTTTAGCTACTAATAGTGAGCAATGGCTGGCTAAGATGGAAGCCGACATTAAAGAGGCTACTGGTTTATCTAAAATTAAAACTGGTTATAATAAGGTATTTGGATATTACTTTGAAGTATCTCATAGTAAATCTGAACAAGTACCTGATTACTTTATTCGAAAACAAACTTTAGCTAATGCAGAGCGTTATATTACGCCTGAGTTAAAGGAGTTTGAAATCAAAATTCTTAGCGCTAAAGACAAGATTATCGCTTTAGAGCATGAATTATATCAACAATTACGAAATGATATAAAACTTGTTATTAAAGATGTACAAGAAACAGCTCGTGCTCTTGCTGAGCTTGATGTATTGTGTTCTTTGGCACTAGTAGGTTACGAAGAGAATTATATTTGCCCTACCATTGTAATGAATGGCCAAATCAATATTCGAGATGGTCGTCATCCTGTTATTGAAAAATTCTTGAAGCGTGAAGTTTTTGTACCAAATGATATCGTTCTAAATCATGATGATGAGGAATTCTTGCTCATTACAGGCCCTAATATGGCCGGCAAATCGACTTATATGCGTCAAGCTGCTATTTTGATGATTATGGCTCAAATAGGATCCTTTATTCCTGCCCGTGAAGCATCTATTTCTCCAGTGGATCGCATCTTTACCCGTGTAGGTGCTAGTGATGATATTTCTACTGGTCAAAGTACGTTCATGGTAGAAATGAAAGAGGTAGCCTATATTTTAGAGAATGCTACACATAATAGCTTAATTATCTTAGATGAAATTGGACGTGGCACTAGTACATTTGATGGTTTAAGTATCGCCCAAGCCGTAGTTGAGCATATTTGTAAGCATATTCACGGCAAGACATTATTTGCTACCCATTACCATGAGTTAATTAGTTTAGAAGAAAGCTATAGTAAATTAAAGAATTACACTGTAGCTGTAAAAGAAAAAGGTAAGGATGTTGCATTCTTGCGCCGCATCATCAGAGGTGGTGCAGACCGTAGCTATGGTATTCATGTAGCGAGATTGGCAGGATTACCAAATTCTGTGTTAAAACGTGCAGAGGTAATTTTGGAATCATTGGAAGATCAAAGTCATGATGCTAGTGATTTAAATAACCGTGTAATTGGTGGACAATCTACTAATTTGGTTAAAATAACTACAAAACAAGCGAGTGATTTACCACTAGGCAATTTATTTACTCATTCTGTAGTCGATAGCTTACTCGAAGTGGATGTAATGAGTATGACACCGATTGAAGCATTAAATAAATTATATGAACTACAAGAGGAGGCTCGTAAAGGAGGCGGGAAATAATGGCAACCATTCATGTATTGGATGAAACCACAATCAATAAAATAGCTGCTGGCGAAGTTGTGGAACGTCCCGCATCAGTTATTAAAGAGCTCATTGAAAACTCCATTGATGCGTCCGCCACTAATATTGAGGTTGAAATCGGCGATGGCGGTGTAGCTTATATGCGGATTACTGATAATGGTATCGGTATGACAGAGGAAGATGCACGCCTTGCAATTTTGCGTCATGCCACCTCTAAAATACAACAGGTAGAGGATTTATTTGATATTGCATCCCTCGGCTTCCGTGGTGAAGCATTAGCTAGTATTGCCTCTGTATCTCATTTTTCCTTGACTACACGCAAAGCAGATTCCGATTTAGGAACTCGCATTACTGTTGATGGTGGTACATTTACCGATTGTATTCCATACGGTGCAGCACCTGGCACGACAATTGAAATTAGAGATTTGTTTTATAATACGCCAGCCCGTCGCAAGTTCTTGAAAACAGAGCGTACCGAATCTTCTAAAATTCAAGATATTGTAGGCAAACTGGCCCTTAGTAACCCCCATATTTCTTTTAAACTCATCGTAGATGACCGTGTGGCTATTATTACTCCTGGAAATGGTAATATTGGTGATACTGTAGCTGCCCTATATGGCTATAAAACTAAGGATGATATATTTACTGTTGCTTATGAAAGTGACTCTATCTATATCGATGGTGTAGTAAGTAAACCTACACTTCTTAAAAGTACGAGAATTTGGCAGACTATTATCGTTAATAACCGGGTTATTTCTGATAAAACCATCATGAAGGCTATAGATAATGCATATCACGCATTATTGCCGAAAAATGGTCATCCTTTAGTGGTCCTAAATATTACTGTTCCTGCTGAGATGGTTGATATTAATGTCCATCCTCGCAAAAGTGAAGTAAAATTTTCTGACGATAAGATTATATTTAAAGCAGTTTACCATGGTATTTTGAATGCCTTAAATAATCCCCTTCATGAGCGTTATGAACGAGAATCATCCTCTTATATAAATGGCACAATTAATAATGGAGCTGATTTCCGTAATAATGAAACCAATTGTAATGACGTAAATACTAACAGTAATGATACAGTTACTAATTCTAGTTCTTATAGTAGTTTATCTCACCATGGCAATAGTACGTATGATTCGTATAGAACACCTTCTGTTGTACAAGATGAGATGCAGTCTGCTGAACATATAGCTACTGCGGTAGATTATGACAAAGTATTTGGTAGTCGCCGTACTAAAGGATACGAAGTCATGCGCGGTGAGACTACACAGTTTGTAGAGAGTCTTAAAACTAAGGGTTTTACACCACCTCCGCCAAAGGCTACTTATGAACAGTCGTCCTTTACAGACGAAAGCTTCGATGCTGTTCCTACTGAATATACTAGTTATACAAAGGAAGACGTTGAAAAATTTAAGTCTTTAGCGCAAGATATTCGTGAAGAAAATACAGAAGAGCGTACCATTCAAAATTCTGGATTCTTACCTATGGGGCAAGTCGCTTCTTGTTATATTTTGGCTAAAAAGGGTGATGATCTCTATATTATAGATCAACATGCTGCACATGAACGTGTGCGTTATGATAAGCTTTGTAAGTCTTCTGAATCCATTCCTATGCAATCTATCCTTGTGCCTCAATATAGTGAGGCTACAGATGATGAAATGAATTTGGTAGAGGAAGAGCGAGAAACCTTACTAGATCTTGGCTTTGATGTAGAGTTAGGTGGTCCTACGAAAATAAAATTAGTAGGGGCGCCTGTAGATTTAGTAGAGTCAAAGGCTTTTGAAATTCTCCAATATGTATTTTCTTACTTACATGAACATCAACAGCCTACTAAGGCTCAGTTACGTCATGAAATGCTAGCGTATGCATCTTGTAGAGGGGCCATTAAGGCAGGTCATAATTTAAATATGTATCAAATGACTACCTTAATTGAGGATCTCTTTAGTACTGAGAAACCGTACGTATGTCCTCATGGCCGTCCAACGATAATCAAGTTTACACCTGATGAATTAGGTAAATTATTCTTACGGTCTTAATATGAATATACTAACCACATCTCAAAAATCTAATGAGGTCATTCAGGAGGAAGCCAAAGCACTGGCTTCCTCTATGCATATGACATATATTAAACGAGGTAAAACATCGATACCAGCCTTATTCAGTAAGTATCAATGCGAATATATTGCGGTTCTTGCTGGTTCTGGATTAACGATTCATTTCCCAGAAAATCAACAACATACATTTCATTTATCTATGGCTCAATTGCGTATATTACGTTTACAACGCGGTGAAGGCGATCATCTCGTTAATGCGGTACAAGTCATAATAGATAAAAAAGGATTATCTAATAGAGATAAATTTACGTTTTTAGACTGTACAATTGGCCTTGGTAGTGACAGTATGGTAGTGAGTTATGGTTACCCACAGGCTCAAATAACTGGCCTAGAAGGGTCTTTACCTATATGGCTTGCTACTAGTCATGGCTTAGCTCATTATATTCATAGTGACGATAGTGTAACGAATGTATTACGACGTATTAAAGTAAATCATGATACCTTTGAGCACTATTTACCAAACCTACCTGACAATAGTATTGATATTATTTATTTTGATCCTATGTTTGAAGTTCCTGTAGAGGAAAGTCCTCAATTCAAACCTCTTCGAGGGCATACTGTGGAAAGTCATATAGATGATAAAATCATGGCACAGGCTATGCGTGTTGCCACGTATGGTGTTATTATTAAAGAACGACCATTTAGTTCGGTCTTTCAAAACTATCCACCACATCAATGGGTGGGCGGAAAATATAGTCGTATAGGCTATGGTGTATATATGAAGGAGTTAATGTGAATCCCTTAATTACCATTATTGGACCAACGGCAGTAGGCAAAACAGATCTTACCTTGGACTTAGCAGAACAGCTACATGCTGAGGTTATTTCTGGTGATGCTTACCAAGTATATAAACAACTCAATATTGGTACCGCTAAACCATCGGCGGATGAACTTAAGCGTGTGAAACATCATCTTATCGATATATTAGAACCAAATGATTCATATTCAGTGTCTATTTTCCAAAATCAAGCTAAAGAGATAATTGGTAGACTAAATGACAGGAATATTCTACCTATTCTGTCTGGTGGTACCGGGTTATATGTTCAATCGTTATTAGAAAACTATAACTTTAATGACGTTAAGCCTGATGAAGATTTACGATTAGAACTAGATGAGCTATTTAATACTAAAGGTATTGATGGTTTACGAGAATATGCTTTCACATTAGGAAGAAAACATAATATAGAAATTCAATATAGTGATAAGCATCGTTTGTATCGAGCTATTGAAATATTGCATCATGGTGATATAGATTCGTTACGTAATCAGACTAAAGATGGCATATCTTATAAAGGGCCTGTTATCGGTCTTATGAGAGATCGTGATCAGTTATATGAACGCATTAATTTACGCGTTGATATGATGTTTGATGCAGGTTTGATTGAAGAGGTTGAGCAACTTGTTAAGTCCGGTGTAAATCCTGATTGCCAAGCCTTTAAGGGGATTGGTTATAAAGAGGTTGTAGACTATATAAATGGCACTATTAACCTTGATGAATGTAGAGATTTGATCAAGAAAAATACTCGTCACTTCGCAAAGCGACAAATCACTTGGTATAAGCGCATGCCATATATTGAATGGATTCATATTGATAATAATACATCTAAAGATTTTATATTTAATAAAGCTATGGAATTAATTCGTAGAGAAGGATTAGCATGACATTAGAAGAAATACGTAGTAAAGCCCTTGAGATGGCTGAACCTGAATTTAAAAAGTTTGAACCTATTGCATTAGCCAATACAAAAAAGGTATTAGAAGCCTTTAAAGAGTGCCAAGTATCTGACTATCATTTTACAGGTACTACGGGCTATGGTTATAACGATGTGGGCCGTGAGAAGTTAGACGAAGTATTCGCTTATGTATTTAAAGGTGAAAAAGCCATCGTTCGTCCTCATTTTGTATCTGGTACTCATGCACTAGCAACAACTCTTATTGCATTAATGGGTAATGGATCTAAAGGTACGGAGTTTATCTATGCAGTAGGGGCTCCTTACGATACGATGCAATCCGTAATTGGTGCTGCTCGTGAAGTACGTGGTTCTTTAGTAGAAAAAGGCTTTACTTATACTGAGGTACCATTGAAAGATAATACCTATGATGTTGAAGCTATTGCTAACGCCGTTAATGATAATACGCGAGTAGTAGTGATTCAACGCTCTCGTGGTTATAGTACGCGTGAACCGTTATCTATTGCAGATATTAAGATTATTGTAGATGCTGTAAAAGCTAAAAACTCGAATACTATTTGTTTCGTAGATAATTGTTATGGTGAGTTTACAGAGCTTCAAGAACCTTTAGAAGCAGGCGCAGATATTATGGCTGGTTCTCTCATTAAGAATGCTGGGGGCGGTTTAGCACCAACAGGTGGCTATATCGTAGGTCGTGAAGACTTAGTTGAAGATGCAGCGTACCAACTCACTGCTCCTGGACTTGGTGATCATATGGGCTCTTATGCGCCTGGTTACCGTTTATTCTTCCAAGGGTTGTTTATGGCTCCTCACGTAGTATTACAAGCTCTTAAAGGGGCCGTATATACGGCTGCAGTAGGTGAATTGTTAGGGTATGATGTATTCCCTAAGGTAAATGCTGATCGCTATGATTTAATTCAAGCTATTAATCTAAAAAATGGAGAAGAAATGGAGCACTTCTGTGTAGGTATGCAAGCATATTCTCCTGTAGATGCTCACGTACATCCTATTCCTGGTGATATGCCTGGGTACGAAGATAAAATCATCATGGCTGGGGGGACCTTTGTACAAGGCTCTTCTATTGAATTAAGTGCAGATGGTCCTGTTCGTCCTCCGTATACGATTTTCATGCAAGGTGGACTTGTATTTGAACATTCTATGCTCGGTATTCTAGGAGCCGCTGAAGAGCTTTTAAAACATAGATAATTCTTTGAATCCCTTTTGTTATGAGAAAGGGATTCTTTTTATTTCAAATCTTTTCAATATACCTATTTCTAGGCTATAATATAAGTTGCTATAATTTTATAGCAATACTACTCGGACTTTTACACCGAACTAGTGTTTTACACGTCAGGCTTTCACCCTGATTAGTTTTATGATCAAGAGATCATTAAAAGGAGAAAGTATGGAAAAAGTTATCGCTGTAGCTATGAGTGGCGGCGTAGACAGTTCTTTAACTGCTGCAATGCTATTAAAACAAGGCTATAAAGTATTTGGTATTACCCTATGGCTGTGGGTGAGTGGTACACCTTATGATTCAGTGCCTCTCGCTGTAACAGATGCTAAGAAGATGTGTGATTTTCTTGGTATTGAGCATCATGTTATTGATGCTCGTGATGTATTCTACGATAATGTAGTAGATTACTTCGTAAAAGAATATGCCTATGGTCGTACACCAAATCCTTGTGTATTCTGTAATAAAAATATCAAATTTGATTTGATGCTCAATCGAGCCCTTGAACTTGGTGCCACACATATGGTTACTGGCCATTATGCACAGGTTAATTATAATGAAGAAACTGGTTTATATGAGTTACATAAAGGTGTTGATCCTACAAAAGACCAAAGTTATGTTATGTACAATATGAACCAACGCATTTTGAGTCACCTCATGTTCCCACTAGGTGGTCAATGTAAGACTGAAACACGTAAATTAGCTGCTGAATACGATTTACCAGTAGCTAAAAAACCAGATAGTGTAGATATTTGTTTCTTGCCTCACGGTAACTACCAAAAACTCGTAGTAGAAGAAATGAAGGATAAACCAAAGTCTGGTAATATCGTTACTGAAGATGGTGAGGTATTAGGTAAGCATAATGGCTTATTTAATTACACTATTGGCCAACGTAAGGGCCTTGGAATTGCATATAAACATCCATTATATGTAATTGGCTTTAATGGGGAACGCAATGAAGTTATTGTAGGTCCTAATGAACGACTCTTTACAAATCGTATGATTTGTAAGTTCTATAATTTCCTGGATGATACAATTCATAAAGAATTAAAAGCAGAAGGTAAAATTCGCTATGCAGCAAATCCTTCACCTTGTACTGCACGTATCTTAGATGATGATACGATGGAAGTTATCTTCGAAGAACCACAACGGGCTATTACACCAGGTCAGTCCGTAGCCTTTTATAATGGCACTCAACTATTAGGAGGTGCTGTTATCGATCGCGTATGTTAGAAAGGAGAATACAAGTTCCTTGAACTTGTTTACATAGTATGTCAACGAAAAAGATTAGAAACTTCTGTATTATAGCTCATATTGACCATGGTAAATCTACCATTGCCGACAGATTAATTGAATATACTGGCACATTACAAAAGCGTGAAATGGAGGCTCAAGTTTTGGACTCCATGGATTTGGAACGAGAACGCGGTATTACTATTAAGGCGCAATCTGTTCGAATTTTGTATAAAGCACAAGATGGAGAAGAGTATACTTTGAACCTTATCGATACTCCTGGCCATGTGGATTTCAGCTATGAAGTATCTCGTTCTCTTGCAGCTTGTGAAGGTGCATTACTGGTAGTAGATGCTGCACAAGGTGTAGAGGCTCAAACGTTGGCGAATGTGTATCTCGCTTTAGAACATGATCTTGAAATTATTCCTGTTATTAACAAAATAGATTTGCCTTCTGCCGATCCTGATCGAGTTAAACATGAAATTGAAGATATCATTGGTTTAGACGCATCAGAAGCAGTATTATGTTCTGCTAAATCTGGCATTGGCATTCCAGATATTTTAGAAGCCATTGTAAATAAGGTGCCTGCACCACCAGATAAATCTGATGAACCAACAAGAGCATTGATTTTTGATAGCCGCTTTGATGCTTATAAAGGTGCTATTGCTTATGTGCGCGTAAAAGAAGGTACTATTAAAACAAAAGATACCATTCGCATGATGCATGATAATAAAGATTTTGATGTAACAGAGCTCGGTATCTTTACACCAAATCTTGTGCCTGTTCAGGAATTACCATGTGGTTCGGTAGGTTGTATTGCGGCAAGTATTAAGAATGTAGCGGACTGTCACGTAGGTGATACGGTAACATTAGCTGATAATCCTGCACCAGAACCATTACCAGGTTATCGTAAGGCTGTATCTATGGTATATTGTGGTCTCTATCCGACAGAGTCTAAAGATTACGAAAATCTTCGAGATGCATTAGAAAAATTACAGCTTAATGATGCTGCCTTAGAATATGAAGCTGAAACATCCTTGGCGTTAGGTTTTGGTTTCCGTTGTGGCTTCCTTGGACTTTTACATATGGACGTTATTCAAGAACGGTTAGAGCGTGAATATAATTTAACGCTCATTACGACCGCTCCATCTGTAAACTACAAGGTATATAAAACAAATGGGGAAATGCTAGAAGTAGATAATCCTGCTAAATTGCCACCTCCTACAGAAATCGACTACATTGAAGAACCGTATGTAAAAGCCACAACTATTGTGCCTAAAGACTTTGTTGGTACTATTATGGAGTTATCTCAAGATAAACGTGGTGAATATCAATCCATGGAATATTTGGATGAAACACGTGTATCTGTTGTGTATCACTTGCCTTTGAGTGAAATTATTTACGACTACTTTGATAAATTGAAATCTGCTACCAAGGGTTATGCATCTCTTGACTATGAGTTGATTGGGTATAAACAATCTCCAATGGTTAAGATGGATATTCTGTTAAATGGTGATCCTGTGGATGCATTGTCTATTATCGTACATAAAGACCGTGCTGCTACACGTGGTCGTGCGTTAGCTGAAAAATTAAAAGAATTGATTCCTCGTCAAATGTTTGAAATTCCAATTCAAGCAGCGGTAGGCACGAAAATTGTGGCTCGTGAAACTGTAAAAGCGTGGCGTAAAGACGTTTTAGCAAAATGTTATGGTGGCGATATTTCTCGTAAACGTAAACTCTTAGAAAAACAAAAAGCCGGTAAGAAACGTATGAAGTCAGTGGGCTCTGTAGAGATTCCACAAGAAGCATTTATGGCTATTCTCAAGGTTGAGGACTAATATAATGAAAACAGATTCTAATACTTTGAATCTGTCTACACTTGGGGATATGGGCTTGTATGTCCATATCCCTTTTTGTAAACAGAAATGTATGTACTGTGATTTTCCTGCCTATCAAAATTTACAAGATTATTATGAAACTTATGTATATGCATTAGTACAAGAAATGGATCTTTGGGTTTCGGAACACCCAGAGTCTAAAGCTAAACCTATTGACACTATTTATTTTGGTGGTGGAACACCTACTGAATTATCAATTCAACAACTACAGATGATTGTAGATAAAATCAAAAGTACTTTTACTATTACTGACAATTGTCATATGACTATAGAGTCTAATCCTGGTGAAGTAGATCTACAGTATCTAACTAAGTTAGTTAAACTAGGTTTTAATCGCATTAGTTTCGGCGTTCAAACCTTTGATGATAAGGCACTTACCATGTTGCATCGCAGTCATGATGGAGAAAAGGCAAAACAAGCCATATATGATGCTAAAGAGGCTGGCTTTACAGATATCAATATTGATTTGATCTATGGATTACCTAGACAGTCTTTAGAAGACATAAAGCGTAATTTAGAGATTGTAAAAGATTTGCCTATAAATCATATTTCTACTTATGGATTACAGGTGGAGGTAGGAACCTATTTATACCATCTAGTACAAAAGAATCTCATTTCTATTCCTAGTGAAAGTATTGATGAATCCATGTATGATACGATGATGGAAGGCTTAAAAGAACTAGGTTTTGAACGATATGAAATTTCCAATTTCGCTAAGGGTAATTCCTATAGTCGTCATAATTTAAAATATTGGCACTATGTAGACTACTTAGGATTTGGTGCTGGAGCTCATTCCTTTTATGATGGTATTCGCCGCAGTAACAATCGAAATGTGATGCCTTATATACAATCTGTTGATCGATATACTATGCCTACTATCGATACGGAGACGATTACTGTAGAGCGAGCGCAAGAGGACTTTTGCTTCTTAGCGCTTCGCACTAAGTGGGGACTTGATGAGCAAAAATTTGAGGATAGATTTGGTGTATCTGTTCATATTTTATTTGGTAATATATTAGAAGATTTGGTTACTAAAGGCTTATTAGAGTATCAAAATGGTAGTTATCATTTGAGTTCTGAAGGGGCTAAGCATGGTAACTATGTATTTAGTCAATTTATTCGAGAGTAATTTCTCACAGTTTCTCAAAATCTAATATGTTAGTATAAATAGGATGATG
>USQK01000024.1 GCA_900556785.1 uncultured Veillonella sp. | reverse complement strand
CGTCTTTAGACTATAGCATGCATATTGAATCCCTTTTGAATGAAATCAAAAAGGACGAAGAAAAAAATTAACACAAAGGATAGAGAACATGAGTAAGATTACTATCAATCAATTACATGTGGCTCTGTGTGAAGCTAATTCTATTATGCTAACCGTCCATGTTAGACCCGATGGTGATGCTATCGGGTCCATGGTGGCCTTTTACGAAGCCCTTGTAGGGCAAGGTAAAACTGTATATATGGTAGTGGATGATGTAGTTCCTGAAAAGTACTCATTCTTACGATATACGGACCACATCCATGATGTAGCGTATTTTGAAACAAATCCTGTTGATATTGATATGCTAATGGTATTGGATGCTAGCACGTATGAGCGAATTGGCAAAGTAGGTGCACTATGGAGTGCACCTATTTTTAATATAGACCACCATATTTCTAATACGGAGTTTGCGGATCATCTATATTTAAAGCCTAATTTTGCTGCTACTGGTGAAATTATTACCTATTTATGTACAAAATGGAATTGGCCTATCACTGAGTCTATGGGCACTGCATTATATATGGCTATTGCTACAGACTGTGGCTTCTTTAAGTTCAGTAATACCACAGCCAATACTTTGGAAATGGCTGCAAAATGTGTAGCAGCTGGTGCTAGAGCTAATGTTATTTCTGAAACGATTGAAGCTGTGTCTGCCAGTCGTCTTGAATTAACAAAACAAGTTATGCAAACTATCGAGTTTTACAAGAATAACACCGTGGCTACAATCGAGTTGAATCGTGAAGCCATGACAATTCTTGGGGATGATACGGATGGTTTTGTAGATATTATTAGAAACGTTGATACTGTTGATATAGCTATTTTATTAAAAGCTGAAGCTGATGATAGAACGCGGGTAAGCTTGCGTTCTAAAGGAACTGACGTGAATGCTATCGCTAGCAATTTTGGCGGTGGCGGACATATTCGAGCTTCCGGTTGTACCATTAATTTACCATTACAGGAAGCAAAGCAAGCTCTTATTGAGGTGATTAAATAATGGATGGCGTTTTACCATTTTTAAAACCTCCTGGAATAACAAGCCATGATGCTGTTGCCATTTGTCGCCGCATTTTAAAAGAGAAGCGCATAGGGCATAGTGGTACTTTAGATCCTATGGCATATGGTGTATTGCCAGTATTTCTTGGTAAGGCTACGCGACTCATTGAATACACTGATGGTTTTGATAAAACCTATGTGGCAGAATGTAAATTTGGGACTTTTACAGATACTGAAGATAGTTCAGGTCAACCAGTATTGCCTGATAATGACATGGTATTGCGAGATGGTGTTCTATTAAATGAATCGTCTCAAAGTTCAGAACTTTCTGATGCTATAGTAAAACCAACTTTTGAAGAATTAGTTAATACATTGAATACGTTCTCTGGAGTTCAAAATCAGAGACCATCAAAATATTCCGCTATTAAAGTAAATGGTATTCGTGCTTATGAATATGCCCGTAAAGGTATTTCTGTAGAATTGCCATTACGGAAAATTCATATAAAAAATATTGAGCTTGTAGCGTATGGCTTTCCATATTTTACAGTTCGTGTAACATGCTCTGGAGGCACTTATATTCGTTCATTATTACGTGATATATGTGTTTCATTAGGTATACCAGGAACGATGACATCTTTGGCGCGTACTCAAGTAGGGTCCTTTGATATTGGTTCTGCAAAAATGGCTGAGGAACTGATGATTCATGGTGAAAGCCTATTGTTACCAACGGATACAGCAGTTTCACATCTTTCAAAAGTAACGGTAAATAGTGTACAATTAAAGATGATGGTTCAAGGTAAACAATTATCTATTGATAGTGAATTTTCCTATACCAAACCAGATCATTATTATAGAGCCTATGGTCCTCATGGATTCATTGGTATTATGAAACGAACAAACCACACATTAAAGGTGGAAAAAAATATTTTTATTGAAGGATAAGTATGAAGCAATTACATTCGTTTGATGAACTACGTCAAATCAAAGATACAAAAGTATATGCCCTAGGTACCTTTGATGGCATTCATCGAGGTCATCAACGAGTTATACGGAAGGCTGTTGAAGAAGCTGCATCAGTTAATGGTGTTAGCATTATCATTACCTTTGAACATCATCCGTTGACAATTCTACATCCAGAACGTGTTCCGAAGAGGGTTATTCAAGAAGAGGTTATGGATACCGTTCTTGATGATTTGAATGTAGATTATATTTTGCGATTACCTATGAATGAAGAACTACTTCAAATGAGTGCTGATGAATTTTTAGATGCTCTTTGTACGGATATGAATGTTCAAGCCATCGTAATAGGTGAGAATTTTACATTCGGTGCAAAAGGATTAGGTAATCCTACATATATGAAACAAGTATTGGCTGATAAACATATACAAGTCCTAGTACAGCCTTTATTGCCTTGTGATGGTCTTAGTACACCTATTTCAAGTACTGAAATCAGAAAAGCGATTCGAGAAGGGCGTTTAGAAGATGCTACTGGTTGGCTAGGAAGACCATTTCAATTTAAAGGGACTGTTATTAAAGGTGATCAACGAGGGCGTACATTAGGGTTTCCTACATTAAATTTATTACTTCCTAATGAAATGGCTACACCTCCAGATGGAGTGTATGCTAATCGCGTGTGTATCGATGGCATTTGGTATGATGGGGTAGGTAATATTGGGGATAATCCTACATTTAAAAATCAGTACCATAGATGCGAAGTACATCTGTTTAACTTTGACCAAGATATATATGGAAAAGTAGTCCTTGTACAATTTATTTCCTATATTAGAGGAGAAGTTAAATTTAATAACTTACAAGATCTTATTGATCAAATGAAGGTGGATGAAGAACAGGCTTTAGCTATTTTGGCTAATGCATAATAAGGGGGTTCTCATGGATATTAAAGAAGCTCGTAAACAAATAGATAGCATTGATGCTGTATTAGTCGCTGAATTTGAAAAAAGACTATCTTTAATCAAAGAAATTGGTAAATATAAAGATGAACATCATTTACCCTTAGTAGATGAAGCGCGTGATGAAAGTATTGTTGCATTGCATACTGCAAATTGCAAAGATAAAACGTTATCACCGTATGTTGAAAATTATATAAAGACTGTTGTTTCTATGAGCAATGAGTTTTTAAAAGAGCATATGCATAAGCATATTTTTCTCATCGGTATGCCAGGAGCTGGTAAGACTACAGTTGGTAAAATGTTAGCCAAAGAATTAGGCCGAGACTTTTACGACTTAGATCAAACAATTCAAGATAAGGTTGGGAAATCTGTACAAAATATTTATATTTATGATGGTAAAGATGCTTTCACTGAATACGAATATACTACAATCAAAGAATTGATTCACAATAAACCATCTGTTATTGCTACCGGTGGTGGCACTGTTACCTATGATAAAACAGTAAAGTTAATGCGTAATAATGGTCTTGTTGTATTTGTTAATCGCGATGTAAATCATATCCTAGATGATTTGGATCTTGAAATTCGCCCACTTGTAAAAGAAAGTATCGAGTATATCTTTAATGTATATGAAGAACGATACCCTTTATATGAAAAAGTGGCACATATTAAAATCGGTAATGAAGGCAGTATTACCGATGCGGTACAAGAAATTATTGAAGCCTTACCTAATACGGAGAAATAATGGACGCTATACGAGGATTTGTATACCGAACTATATATGAAAATACACAACGTACGTATTGCGTGTTTGTCCTTAAAGATTATAATGAGGAATACATTACTTGTACTGGTAAATTTGAGTCTCCTAAAGAAGGGGAAGACATCGAAGTACGGGGCCGCTATGTAGAACATGAAAAGTACGGCCGCCAATTTGATGCGAGCAGTGTTGAAAAGTTAAAACCTGATAATATGGGTGCTGCCAAGACTTATTTGTTGAATCTAGGAATAAAAGGTTTTGGTGAAAAATCCGTAGAGAAGGTACTAGAATATTTCGGTATTCGTATTTTAGAAATTTTACGGGAAGAACGTCCAGAAGAGATTAAAGATGTTCCAGGTCTCCGAAAGAGTGTTAAGGATGAGCTATTCAATACCTTACTTGGCGAAGGTATTTTATCTGATTTAAATCATTTTTTTGAAAGTCATCACATTTCATCGAAATGGAGTCGTATTGTATATACCTATTATGGTGTGCAGTCTGTCGCAGTTATAGAGGATAATCCTTATACATTATTACGTGTAGCACCGGATATGCTTTTTGGTACGGCCGATACACTAGCAGAGCATCTTGGTATTAATGGTAGTGATACACGCCGTTTAGAGGCTGGTTTAGAATGGATTCTACGTAGTCTAGATAATCAAGGTCATACATGTTTACCAGTAGACCAACTTATCGGTCGACTTGACGATTTATTACAAACTGATGTAGATGATATTGCGAACTTTATTGAAAGCCTGCTGGAACAAGGTGCACTGTATAGTACGTATTATGAAGATATCTTATATATCTATCCGCCAGAGATGTATGTTTCTGAAGTGGAAGGTGTCCACTATACTCGTGAGTTTCTATTAGAAGCTGATCCAATAGCATTAGATATTTCTAGTTTTATTGAAAAGTTTGAACGAGACAACTACATTATCTTTGGTGATGCTCAAAAAGAAGCTATACAGCTCTCATTTTTTGAAAAGTTTTCTCTTATAACTGGTGGTCCTGGTACAGGTAAAACAACTATCATCAAGGCACTAGTAAAAGGTTTCCAACTCGGTGGATTGGGGCGCATTATACTTTGTGCTCCTACGGGACGTGCTGCAAAGCGTCTGACCGAGGCCACTGAGTTTGAAGCTACTACAATTCATCGTCTATTGGTACCTGTTCAAGGTAGTGACTCCTATGACTTTACAAAGAATGAAGATGATCCTCTAGATATAGATGTCATTATCATCGATGAAGCATCTATGCTTAATGTGCGTTTATTCTATTCTTTGATGGCTGCTATTCCAAAGGAAGCCCATGTCATTATTGTGGGTGACGTAGATCAATTACCACCTATAGGTGCTGGGTTCGTATTAAAAGATTTATTAGATAGTGATTGTGTGCCCTATACACGACTTAATCAGATTTATCGTCAAAGCTCTGGTAATACTATCGTTGAAAGTGCTTACGCAATTAACCGTGGTGAAATGCCTAACCTGGAAGGTGTGAGCGAAGAGTTTTCTTTTATTCCTGTTAAATCTTATGACATGATGATGAAAGCCATCATTGATGTATATAAACGTGAACAAGAGACGATAGAGGATGAATTAGATATTCAAATTATTTCTCCTATGCGCCGTGGTGAAGCAGGTAGTACATTGATATCACAATATGTACAACAAGCCGTAAACCCTCCAGATAGCTATAAGGGAGAAGTTCGTGTCAATGGCATTACGTATCGCGTTGGGGATAAGGTTATTCAAATTCTCAATGATTATGAGTTAGAAGTGTTTAATGGCGAAATTGGCGTTATCTATGCTATTACGCGGACCGATATTTGTATCCGATTTATCCATAAAGAGGTTCGTCTACCTATCGATGAAGCACATATGATTATGCCTGCTTATGCTATTACGGTCCATAAGAGTCAAGGTAGTGAGTATGGTGTAGTTATTATTCCATTTGTTCCACGTTATGGTGGTATGTTACAACGTAATTTGTTGTATACTGCTGTTACACGGGCAAAGCGTAAAGTAATCATCGTTGGTACTACGAGCGCAGTTGAACGTGCTGTGCGTACTGTTAATGCCGATGAACGTTACACATTGTTTAAAGAACGACTACAAGGGAGATGTGATTCGTAATGAGTCTTTGGGATTTCCTATTTCCACCTGTATGCCCTCACTGTGGTGCACCTGTGGCAACACAAGGGGATTGGTGTAAAGCTTGTTTTACAGATTTATTACATATTCGTCATGTACCACATAAATTTTTACACTATGTAGATGATGTATGTGTGTTGGCCGAATATCGTGGTGGTCTAAAGTCTATGATTTACGATGTAAAATTTAATGAAAAAAAGGAGCAGTCCAAAGGGGCCGCTCCTTTTTTAGTATCGTACAACTTTTACATGAAATATAATGAGTCTAATATTGTGAATAGTAATTGTAAAATTATGTATGATTATATTGTTCCTGTACCATCTAGCGAAAAGAAAAAAGCTAAGAGAGGATATAATCAAGTAGATTTATTCTTTCTTGAATGGGCTCATTCTTTATGGGAGATAGATAGAAAAAACTTTAAATGGTTAGATTGTATATACAAGTTTGATACTTCTCGAGATATGTGGGGATTAACAAATAAAGAAAGACATCAAAATATTGATGATGCCTTTGTTATATGTGCTGATTATAAGGATATTGATTTTACCAATAAGAATATATTAATTGTTGATGATATATATACTACAGGTGCCACAATTGAAGCTGTAGCAAAAGTCTTACAAAAGCATAAAGCGCTACGCATTGATGCCCTTACGCTGGCTAATGGTAGTTTCTAATCTTTATTACTAAATGTAGGAATATAATATTTGATTTCATATTAGCCAAGCACATCAATAAATGCTTTAACTACATCAGGATCAAAGAGTGAGCCAGATGCACTAAAGAGTTCTTCTTTTGCTTTAGCTTTTGTTTTCGCCCAAAATTCAGTAGAAGGATTAACTGTTGTATCATAGTAATCTGCTACAGCAATAATTCGAGCTCCTAACGGAATATTGGCACCACGTAAATGTTTGGGATAACCAGAGCCATCCCATTTTTCATGATGGTAACGAATATAAGGCAAAATTTGTTGGCAGCAAGGATAGTTTTCAATCATATTGGCTCCACTTGCCGCATGTTGTTTATACTTAGACATTTCTTGCTTATTAAGATATGGAGATTTTTGGATTAATGCATTAGGTACCATTAATAGACCCACGTCATGAAGTAGAGCTGCGTGACGAATCTGTTCAATTTCATTTAATGGCAAACCCATTTTAGCTGCGATGCTAACAGCATAGTTTGAAACCTGGATAGAATGTGTATAGAGATGATAGCTTTTCATTTGTATCATCTGTAAAAGTTGTGCGCTTATGGCTTCTAAACTATCTTTCTCCAGTTCATACAAACCTGATGGTTGCATCAATGATAACATAAACATAATAAACCCCTCTAACTAACAAACTGAACATATGGTACAACCCCTCGTACTTATGTTCATATCGTACAACTTTAGGCCGTTCTAATTTAACAGTATACAAATTATACACCATAAATAATTTTTTGTGTATGATACGTATGTTCTTACAAATATGTTGTATTCATATTTGGCATACAAAAACTAATTGACAATTTAAGAATCCACTAGATATGGTACTTAAAAAATGTGATTTTAGAAATATTAAAATATTATGAAGAATATTTTAGGTTTTCTATTCCAATTTTCTATACATCAACAAATAGGGGTTGCAAAATTTATTCTCATTGTTCTAAGAATTATGCGATAGTATGTTTGGTAAAAAAATTATGTTTGGCTACTTAACTATATAATCAAAATTTTTTAAAATAATAGTAAAACTAGACATGAATACTGTTATTCTTTATAATACGTCTATACGGGTCTGTGGTTGAAAGTCGAGGCTAGTCGCAGGCAAAACGATCCACATAAGCAGCCCAAAGGGTTGTGAGCATGGTGCGGCTTAGGTGTAAGTCCTGCCGATAAAATCGAGAGAGGTAGTAGTGGGGAGTCTTGGACTTATGAGCGAACCTTCCAGCAGGCGAGTGTGGGGGCAAAGACCAGGTCAGCCGTATAGGGGCACATGAGGCTTTTCTCATGTGCTTTTTTTATACAGTTGTATATTATAAAATCTATAGAAAACCACTAACTATGGGAAAGTTTTTATACATGAACGTAATATTTATACAAACAATGTATAAAATTAAAATATAAATATAGAGATTTTGCGATTGCATCTAAAATTATATACAAAATTATTGACATAATTATACTTAATCTATATACTATTATAAAGTAGTAGTAAGTTAAAATAATGAGGTTGATAATATGTTAAATAGCAAAGTAAAAAAAATAATTCTTGGCGGTTTTATGTTAGTGATGGCGGCTTCTTTAGTTGGTGGATGTGGTTCTTCTAATCAACCTACATCTAATAAACTTGTCGTTGGCACTAATGCTACATTTGTTCCATTTGAGTTTAAAGATGAAAAAACTCAAGATTATACAGGTTTTGATATTGAATTGATTCGTGCGATCGGTAAGCGTATTAATAAAGATGTAGAGCTAAAAAATGTAGCTTTTGATGCTTTGATTCCAGCTTTGAACACACATGATATTGATGTTGCTGCATCTGGTATGACCATTACAAAAGCGAGAAGTGAAAAAGTATTATTTTCTTCTCCTTATTATGAAAATGCCTTAGCAGTAGTATATAAAGATGGAACGGCTGTGAATTCTCTTGATGACTTAAAGGGTAAAAAAATTGCAGCCCAATTAGGTACTACTGGTGCAGATTTAGCTCATAAAATTGAAGGTACTACTGTAAAAGAATTTGACCATAGTAATGAAGCTTTGTTAGAATTACAAAATAGTGGAGTAGATGCAACTGTAATCGATTTACCTGTAGCTCAATATTACAGTACTAAGCATCCTGATCAACATATTAAATTTATGGCATATCCAAATACTAAAGAATATTTGGGCTTAGCAATTAATAAGGATAACAAAGCATTGCAAGAAGAAATTAATAAAGCAATTGCTGATATGAAGGCTGATGGTGAATTTAATACATTATATAAAAAATGGTTTAATGTAGATACACCTGCTGATATGCCAGTAGTTTTAGAATTTAAATAATAGGAGAGATTATGAGTTTTAATTGGGGGTTAATTGCGGATAATTTACCGCTCTTGCTACAAGGTGCTCTAGTGACTGTAGAAATTACAGCCATGTCTGTAGGTTGTGGCTTTTTTATCGGTCTTTTAGTATCTTTAGCAAATTTATCTAAATTTAGATTAGTTAGATTGCTTGCAAAATGTTATGTAGATATCATTCGTGGTACACCATTACTGGTGCAAATTTTCCTAATCTATTTTGCCTTGCCTATGATTACAGGTCAACGGATTGATCCATATATTGCGGCTGTTACCGCATGTAGTATTAACTCTGGTGCTTATGTATCTGAAATTTTCCGTGCTGGTATTCAATCTATTGATAAAGGTCAAATGGAGGCTGGTCGTTCTCTTGGTTTAACTTGGGGACAAACCATGCGTTACATCATTATGCCTCAAGCTTTTAAAGCAATTATTCCTCCGTTAGGGAACGAATTTATTGCCATGTTGAAAGATTCCTCTTTAGTTTCTGTTATCGGTTTCGAGGAGTTGACACGTCGTGGTCAATTAATCATTGCTAAAACCTATGCATCCTTTGAAATCTGGGGTACGGTTGCTGTGATTTACCTTATTATGACAGTGACTATCTCACAATTAGTTGGATATCTTGAAAGGAAATATAGCATTAAATGATTAAATTAGAAAATGTACATAAATCTTTTGGTAAAAATGAAGTACTAAAAGGTATTAATTTACATATTAAACAAGGTCAAGTAGTTGTAATCATCGGCCCTTCTGGTTCTGGTAAAAGTACGGTACTGCGCACTATGAACTATTTAGAGGAACCTACATCTGGTAAGGTTATCGTAGATGGCATGGATCTTTCTGATAAGAAAAAGTTAAATGACGTTCGTGCTGAAGTAGGAATGGTATTCCAAAACTTTAATTTGTTCCCACATATGACAGTTATGGAAAACCTTACCTTAGCACAAACTAAGGTTCGTAAAACATCTATGGAAGAGGCTAAGAAGATAGGTCAAGCTTTACTTGATCGAGTAGGCTTGGCGGATAAAGCCAATGCATACCCTGATTCTTTGTCAGGCGGTCAAAAGCAGCGTGTTGCTATTGCTCGTGCTTTAGCTATGAAACCAAAAGTAATGCTTTTTGATGAACCTACTTCAGCTCTTGATCCTGAAATGGTTAGTGAAGTGCTAGATGTTATGAAGTCTTTAGCTGAGGAAGGTATGACGATGGTCATCGTTACTCATGAAATGGGCTTTGCGAAAAAGGTAGCGGATAGAGTGTTATTTGTTGATGGTGGCTTGATTTTAGAAGATAATACACCTGAACGCGTATTTGATGCACCTACCAATGAAAGAACAAAATCATTCTTAGATAAAATTTTGTTAGATTAAATAATATAATTATAGGAAGCAAATTCTAGAATTAGAAATTGCTTCCTGTTTTTTTACATTAAATTTAACCTATCTATTTATATTAATTTTTATTATATATGTATAGCTTAATATCTATTAATATATTTGATAACTTTTAGACTGAATTTATTAATTATAAAGAGTTTGTATAAAGATTTACAGGGTAGATTAATCTGAAAAACACGATTATTGCTATAAATATTTGTGATATAACAATAATTTATACAGTCATTTTTTAAAATAATAATTTTTAATTCACATATTTTTATGATTATAAAAATATACAATTAATTTATAGGGTGTATATAATTATTTATAACATGTATAGATATAGGGATTGTTGAGATTTACAGCAAATGATATTCTTATTTCTAGTGTTTGTATATTCATTAAAAATGTAAATATTGTTGTTTGATATTTTATACATGCTGTGTTATGATACACATATAGAGCAAGACAGCAAGACAATATATATATTTTTAGGAGGATGTTACCATGTTAGGTAAAGTAAAATGGTTCAGCGCAGAAAAAGGTTATGGTTTTATAGAACGTGAAGACGGTAGCGATGTATTCGTACATTACTCTGCAATCCAAGACGAAGGTTTCAAATCTTTGACAGAAGGTCAAAATGTAGAGTTTGATATCGTTGATGGTAACCGTGGCCCTCAAGCTGCTAACGTTGTAAAAGCGTAATTACATACCAAAAAATACATAAAAGCAACATATAGTAAAACTCTGATATCGCATGATATCAGAGTTTTTTTACTACTACTAAAAGTAATATTTATAATTCTACAAAAAATATAAAAATTTTTTGAAAAAAAGAGGAGTTTTATATGTGGATGTAGAAATACTAAATATAACACGAGAGATAAGTAAAAAAATACTACACACTCGTATCTCGTGGATGATTTTTAGAAAGGGTGTTGACTTATGAAAGTAGCAATCAGAGGTAAAAACATTGAAGTGACAGATGCTTTAAGAGCATACATCGAAAAGAGATTGAGCAAATTAACTCGTTACTTCGATGATGAGTTAGATGCACAAGCGGTTTTATCCGTTGTAAAAGATAAATCTACTGTTGAACTTACATGCTTCGTTAATAAAATTGTTCTTCGTGGTGTAGAAACAAACGATGATATGTATGCTGCTATTGATTTGGTAATAGACAAAATCGTACGTCAAATTCATAAACATAAAACTCGTTTAGCTAAACGCTTTAAAAAACAAGAGGCTTTCCATCCAGAAGCTTTAGCGGCTCCTGTAGAAGAAGAAGCTATCGAAGTTGTAAAACGCAAACGCTTTGCAGTGCGTCCTATGGATGTAGAAGAAGCTATTTTACAAATGAATCTTATTGGTCATGACTTCTTTATGTTCTTCAATGCTGAAACAGAAGCAATGAATGTAGTATATCGTAGACATGATGGATTCTATGGCTTGATCGAGCCAGAATTACAATAACCTATAATGTCGGCTGACAATAATCCTAACTCCTTTCTACTTTTTTAATCAGCCGATTATTATACTAAGGTGGATGACCATTTTGAGTCATCCACCTTTTTTATAAAAACCTATAAATAATCGTGAAATGCCTTGAATTCTTTGACTATTCAAGGCATTTTCGTTATAATAAATTAGATAAAATAATGTAAGATGTCCTATAGAGGAGTGATTTGTTTGTTAAGCTTTTTACAAAGGCTATTAGGCAATAATAACGCAAAAGAAATTAAAAAAATGCGTGCTATTGCAGATCATATTAATGAAATTGAACCTAATTATATTAAATTAAGTGATGCTAACTTAGTGGCAAAAACTGATGAGTTTAAACGTCGTTTGCAAAAAGGGGAAACGTTAGACGACCTATTGCCAGAAGCATTTGCTGTAGTTCGTGAAGCATCTAAACGCGTTTTAGGCATGCGTCATTTCGATGTACAGTTAATGGGGGGCATTTGCCTGCATAATGGTAATATCGCGGAGATGCGTACTGGTGAAGGTAAAACATTAGTAGCTACATTGCCCGTATATTTGAATGCATTGACCGGTAAGGGTGTACACGTTGTAACAGTAAATGATTATTTGGCGACTCGTGATAGCGAGCAAATGGGACGTTTATATAATTTCTTAGGACTTTCCACGGGCCTTATTGTGGCTAATCTTGACTTTAATCAACGTAAAGAAGCCTATGCGTGTGATATTACATATGGTACAAATAATGAGTTTGGTTTTGACTATTTACGCGATAACATGGTAACCGATGTTGTTCAAATGGTACAACGACCATTGAATTATGCCATTGTGGATGAAGTAGACTCCATTCTTATTGATGAAGCAAGAACACCATTAATTATCTCAGGCCCTGGTCAACGTTCCACTGATAATTATTATAAATTGGCTAAAATTGTTCCTCACCTTATAAAAGATGAAGACTATGTTATCGATGAAAAACAAAAAACTATTGCCCCTACAGATTCTGGCATCGCAAAGGTTGAAAAAATGCTTGGTGTTGAAAACCTATATGATGCAGAAAATATCGAGTTGAATCATTTGCTTGGTGCTTCTTTGCGTGCCTATGCTATGATGCATCGTGATACAGACTATGTAGTTAAAGATGGTGAAGTTGTTATCGTCGATGAATTTACGGGCCGTTTGATGTTTGGACGCCGTTACTCTGATGGTTTACATCAGGCTATTGAGGCTAAAGAAGGTTTGAAAGTTGAACGCGAAAGCCAAACCTTAGCATCTGTTACATTCCAGAACTATTTCCGTATGTATGATAAATTATCAGGTATGACAGGTACTGCTAAAACAGAGGAAAAAGAATTTATCGATATTTATGGATTAGAGGTTATACCAATTCCACCAAATAAGCCTTTAATCCGGTTGGATTTGCCTGATCAAATTTTCAAAACTAAAGCTGCTAAATATCGTGCTGTAGTACGAAATGCAGTAGAACGGCACCAAATAGGGCAACCTATTCTGATTGGTACTACATCTATTACACAGTCTGAAGAACTTTCAGACATGTTGTTGCGTGCAGGTGTACCTCATAAAGTATTGAATGCTAAACATCATGAACAAGAAGCAGAAATCGTTGCAGCTGCTGGCCAAATGGGAATGGTAACAATCGCTACTAATATGGCTGGTCGCGGTACAGATATTACTCTTGGAGAAGGTGTGCCAGAACTAGGTGGTTTAGCAATTTTGGGGACAGAACGCCATGAAAGCCGACGTATCGATAATCAATTACGCGGCCGTGCTGGTCGTCAAGGGGATCCTGGTTCTTCTCAATTCTTTTTATCATTAGAAGATGACTTAATGCGTATCTTTGGTGCTGACAATATTACAGGTATCATGGATAAACTTGGTATGGAAGAGGATGAACCTATCGAGCATTCTTTGATTACTAAATCTATTGAACGTGCTCAAAAGAAAGTAGAGGATCATAACTATAACATTCGTAAATATGTACTCGAGTATGATGATGTTATGAATCAACAACGTGAAGTATTATACGAACAACGACGTCGTATTTTACGTAACGAATCCTTGCGTGAAACAATTAATGAAATGATTGACAAGCTTGTTACCGAATCTGTAGATGCTTATGCTGATGAAAAGCTCTATCCAGAAGAATGGGATTATGAAGGTCTCTATAAACATTTAAGTCAATATTTCTTAACAGAGGAGATTATGTCTTCTCAAGATATGGAAGAATATAGTCGTCAAGACTTATTAGAACGCTTATTAGAAATTGCTCATGAAGAGTATCAAGATCGCGTTGATATGCTTGGAGAGGCTATGTTTAGTCAACTTGAAAAGGCGATTATGTTGCGCGTTGTTGATAATAAATGGATGGAACATTTGGATAATATGGATATGCTACGAGAAGGTATTGGCCTCCGTGCATATGGTCAAAAGAATCCGTTGGTAGAATATAAGTTTGAAGCTTTCGATATGTTCCAAAACATGATTGCAGCTATTCAAGATGAGACAATCATGGCATTATATAAAATTCGTGCACAATTGATTCAAGAAATCGAAGAACCAGTTGATCACTTAGAAGGTGCACAATCCCATCATGAAGATGTGTTGGAGCCACAAAACATAGATTAAGATTTGTGAATGGCACGTTGCTCAATGGGATTTCCTTCTGGGCAACGGCCATTTTTCTATTTTATTAAGGTGATAATTTATCGATGTAATAAGCTAATAAGTAAAAGGTGGTGAACATAAATTGTTAGAAGATTTAAAACCGATTATTTCTAATCTTGAAGAACGTATTTATGGAATGAGGGATTCACTTTAACATCGCTCAGAAAGAGGATCGAATCTTTACACTAGATGTACAGATGAGCGACCCTACATTTTGGGACGATCCTGATAAGGCTCGTGAGATTTCTCAAGAGGCTACACAATTAAAGAATGCTGTAGAAAGCTATAAACAACTTGTTAGTGACATCGAAGATGCTAATGTAATGCTAGAGATGGCTATAGAGGAAGATGATCGTTCTCTGGAAGGAGAGATTAAGGATTATGTTCAACAAATAGAAGAAACTGTAGAAAAACAAGAGGTTCTTTTATTGCTTAGTGGTGAGTATGATGCTAATAATGCGATCTTAACATTCCATGCTGGTGCAGGTGGTACAGAAGCACAAGATTGGTGTTCTATGCTCATTCGCATGTACTTACGTTGGGCTGAAAAAGCAGGATTTTCTATTGAATTGATGGACGAACAGCCCGGTGATGAGGCGGGCACTAAATCTGCTACATTTTTAATTAAAGGTGAAAATGCTTTTGGCTATTTGAAATCTGAAAAAGGCGTACACCGTCTTGTTCGTATCTCACCATTTGATGCTGCGGCACGTCGTCATACATCCTTTGCTGCTGTTGATGTAATGCCAGAAATTGATGATACAGTAGAAATTAATATAGACATGAAGGATGTACAAGTAGATACATATCGAGCTAGTGGTGCTGGTGGTCAGCATATTAATAAAACAGATTCGGCTGTACGTATGACCCATAGACCCACTGGTATTGTAGTTCAATGTCAATCACAGCGTTCCCAAATGCAAAATAGGGAACAAGCATTACGTTTATTACGAGCAAAATTATTTGAATTAGAATTAGAAAAACAAGCAGAACTTAAAGAGCAAATAGGTGGTACATACCAAGCCATTGAATGGGGCAGTCAAATTCGCTCCTACGTATTCCACCCATATAATCTCGTTAAGGATCATCGTACAGGGGTTGAAACAGGGAATGTACAATCCGTTATGGATGGTAATTTAGATCAATTTATGGAAGGCTTCTTGAAAAAAGAAGCAAATTTAACAGTTTAGGAGTTCTTATGAAAAAGTTTTTACTATTCCTACTAGTGCTGATTATTGCCTTGGCAGCAGCAACACAATTTTTATTACCTTCTTATATTAGTTCTCGTATTGAAAAACAATTAAATGATTCCCTAAAACCATCTGCTCAAACTGTAAATGTTGAGTCTCAACCAGGATTCAAATTACTTTATGGTGAAGCTGATCATGTATACGGTTCTTTAGATGATGTAAAACTTGGTAAATTAAATTTTGCAAACTTCAAATATGATGCAACACAAATTCTAGTGAATCCAATTTCATTATTGGCTAGCCAAGAAATAGATGTTGTTAGAGTAGGAAACTCAAGTATTGACGGTATAGTTACTAATGAAGATTTAGCAACATTTTTAAGCACTCAAGCAGGCAGTGAAATTCAAGATGTACAAGTAAATATTAGTAAAGATAACATTAGTTTAACTGGCAAGATGAATGTAGGTATGGTATTTAAAGGCGCTGTTAAATTAGATGGCAATTTAGAATTAAAGGATAATACTTTATTATTTGCACCTAAGAAATTCACCATTAATGGTGCTACTATCCCAGGTTTAACATCTAATGTACTAGAAGCTACTGAAATCTATAACTTCAATAACTTCCCTATTCCTGTAAAAGCAGAAAGCTTAACTATCGATAATGGTGAAATTCACATTAAAGTTAAACCAGTGCTCAACTAGAAAGGATTTGTCGTGAATCATCGGAACACCCAGAAAAGTAAGTACTCTTGGATTCTTATATTATGTATTATTGTAGGCCTTGTATCCTCTTTATACTTAGTATTTGAACGCCATCAGATAGAAAAATCTCAAAACCATATAGAAAATATCGTAGATTATGATGCTGTTTTACGGGCTAATGCTTTTGAAAAACGTAGTCAACAAGAGGCCTTTGATGCGCTTCGCAATGCAGGTGTAACAGCATTTGCCATTTATGATCGCACCTTAGAAAAAGCTAAAGATGCAGGTCAAGTTAAGGTATTATCTTCCGAAGAAATGGATTCTGTCCGTGTTAATGGGGCATCCGTGAAACATGGTGCAACTTATGTAGCTTTGATTTCTGGTAAAGAAGGCTATTATAAAGAAATTCGGGAAGATTTATATCATCGTATTGGTAAAGATAAAGTTAAAGAGCTCAATACTAGTATTGGTCCGGTTCTTGAGTTATATGGTGCTACTGCAGATAGCTATCTAAAAATGAATCTTGGTATTTCCAAGCTTCAAGCTCAAGAAGTTGCTAATCGTGGATTTAATGTTATTGTTCGACCTACAAATTATAGAAATGTAACGTCTGAAGACCTTCAATATCTATTTAAACGCCTTGAAGGAATTCCACATGTTACCGGTATGATTTTTGCTGGCAAAGAAGCTCTTGGTGCGCCTAACTTAACTGATGAAACCTTAGAATTATTACATAAAAATCACATACCTTTAGTTGGTATCGAAGCTGTTAACCAACTTCAATATGAGCCACAACAAGGTTTCTTAGAAATGGCTGCTAAAGAGAATTATAGCGTTGGTCGTGTATATACAATTGCTAAGGACGAATTAAAGAAAATTACTCCTGAAGAAGCAGCACAACGTTTCTATATTAGTGATATTGAACGAAATATTCGTTTCAATTTATTCCCTATGTATGAAACTGGTGTAAATAATGAAACAGTATTACAAACTACCATTAACTATATTGGTATGACTACTGAAAAATTATCTACAAAAGGTTATGAATTTGGTCCTGCTGATATTTATCCACCATATACACCTAATCCATTGTTAGTTGTTATTACTATGATAGGTGCTATTGCACTGTTTGTTTACGTTGGTCAAATGTTACTTCCAATGCGTAAACATACACAATTGGTCGCATTCTTTGGAATATCTCTTGTATCTGTAGTATTATTCATCATCACAAGTGGCACACTGATTACTCAAATTTGGGCCTTATCTAGTGCTATTATGGCTCCTGTAGGTGCTATGATCCGTTTGATGGAAGAATGGCGTCGTTATGATGGTGCTCGTCCATTAGGTGCTATTAAATCTACCGTATTAGCAGTTCTTTATCTCGTAATTGCTGCACTCTTTGCAGCTATTGGCGGTATGTATATTGCATCTTTGCTAGGAAATACGAAATTCTTTATGGAATTTGCTATCTTTAGAGGTGTTAAATTAACATTTGTACTTCCAGTTGTATTGGTGATTATCGCTTATTTACAACGTTTCCCATTGTGGAAAGGTCGTATGATTAACTCTAAAGAAGAAGCAAAGAAATTTGTAGTTGAATTTTTAACAATGGATGTTAAGTTCTACGTATTCTTTGTAATGGCTGCTCTTGGTGGTGTGGCATGGGTATTTGTTGGCCGAAGCGGTCATACAGCAGGTGTTCCTGTACCAGGAGTTGAACTCATGCTTCGTCGTTTTCTTGAAAATACAATGTATGCAAGACCTAGAGAAAAAGAGTTCATTATTGGTCATCCTGCATTAATGTTAGCTACATTTGCATTCCTACGCAAATGGCCTACAGTGATCCATTTCTTATTAACTATTGCTGGTGTTATCGGCATAGCGTCTATGGTTGAAACTTTCTGTCATATTAGAACTCCTGTATTCATGTCTATTATGCGTGGATATGATGGTTTGTTAATTGGTGCGCTCTTAGGTTTGCTTCTTATCATTGCTGTTCGTTTCATGATGTATGTAACACAATGGTTCCAAGCTCGGGAGGTTGACCATGAGTAATATTGTTATCTCTGGCTACTATGGTTTTGGTAATGCTGGTGATGAAGCAATGCTTTGTGCTATTATCGATGCCATTCGTAAAGAGGAAGCAGATGCGCATATTACGGTTATTTCTGGTAATCCTACAGAGACGAGCAAAAAGCACAATATTCATGCGGTGGGAACCTTTTCTGCATTCGGTATTCTAAAGGCTATTTCAAATTCTGATTTAGTTATCAGTGGTGGAGGCAGCCTGTTACAAGATGCTACTAGTATTCGCAATACATATTACTACTTAAGTATTATGGCTTTAGCAAAAATGATGGGTAAAAAGGTGATGCTATACTCACAAGGTATTGGACCTTTAAATCGCCCTTCTACAAGGAAAGCTGTTAGCTTTGTTTTGCGTTTTGTTGATACTATAACGGTTCGTGATTCTATTTCTAAATCTGAATTAGATTCCTTAGGAATTGAAGATGTTGAGGTTACGGCTGATGCTGTATTAGCCATGCAACCAGCTGATTTGAATATTGGAAAACGCATTCTAGACGGCTATACATCAAAGCTACCTATATCCACAGAAGCTCCAAAACGAATCGGAGTAGCTGTTCGTAGTTGGAAAGATGATACAGAATACCGTGAATCACTAGCCAATGTCTTAAGTCGACTGCAAGAACAGGATAATGTAGAGATTATATTTATACCTATGTCTCATCCAGAGGATACAAAAGAAGCTAAAATTATTGCTAGTTATATGCCAAAAGGAGCTATTGTTCTTGAAGGACCATTCTCTACAGAGGAACAAGTATCCTTGTCGGGGAATGTAGACCTTATGATTGGCATACGTCTTCATGCATTAGTATTTAGTTCTTTAATGAAGAAACCTGTAATTGGCATTTCCTACGATCCTAAAATCACTAGTTTCTTACATATGATTGGTCAAGAACCAATCGGTACAATGACCCATCTTAGAGAAGAGGCTTTATATCAGAGATGTCATAAGCTCTTAAATTCAAGAGAAGAGTACCAAGCATCTTATGATCGTATTGAAGCGTTGCGTGTTAACTCTCAACGCAATGCAGAAATCGCTATTTCATTACTTAAAAATTATTAATATATTGGATCTAATCCAGAAAGTGAGGTCTCTATGGCTACATTAACACAAGATGTTAAACAATTAGTTCAAGAGAAGGCAAAAGCTATTCGCGTTGGTATTGTACAGTCTGTAACGGCAGCGAAATCCGGTCACCCAGGTGGTTCATTATCCATCGCCGATGTGATGGCCTTGTTGTACTATGTTGAGATGAATGTAGATCCAGCAAATCCAAAAGCTCCTAATAGAGATCGTTTTGTCCTTTCTAAAGGTCATGCAGCGCCTGCACTATACGCTACATTGGCTGAAAAAGGTTATTTCCCTAAAGAAGAACTTTTGAACTTACGTAAAATTAATCATATGTTACAAGGCCATCCTGATATGAAACACACACCAGGTGTAGATATGTCTACAGGTTCTTTAGGACAAGGCATTTCTGCGGCTTGTGGTATGGCATTGGCAGGCAAAATTGATAATGCAGATTACCGTGTATACTCTATTCTTGGTGATGGTGAGCTTGAAGAAGGTCAAGTGTGGGAAGCTGCAATGTTTGCTGGCTTTTATAAACTGAATAATTTGACAGCTTTTGTCGATTTTAACGGTCTTCAAATTGATGGTGATATTACTAAAGTTCTTTCTCCATTACCAATTCCAGAAAAGTTCAAAGCTTTCAATTGGAATGTTATTGAAGTTAATGGTCATGACCTTGATGAGCTTCATAATGCTATTGAAACTGCGAAAGCTTTCACAGAAGGCCCAACATGTATTATCATGCATACTGTAAAGGGTAAAGGCGTTGAAGAGATGGAAGGTCAAGCAGGCTGGCATGGTAAAGCACCAAGTGAAGAGCAAGGTGTAGCCTTTGTTAATGAAATTATGGGGGTGCAATAATGGGTAAAGCAACACGTGAAGCATATGGTAATGCGCTAGCTCGCATTGGTAAAGAGAATACTAATATTATCGTACTAGATGCGGATTTATCCAAATCTACTAAAACAGATACATTTAAAGCTGTGTGCCCGGAACGTTTCTTTAACGTAGGTATTGCAGAGCAAAACTTGATTTCTGTTGGTGCTGGACTTGCAGCGGCAGGTAAGATTCCATTTGTATCATCTTTCTCCATGTTTGCTACAGGACGTGCATTTGAACAAATTCGCAATGCTGTATGCTATCCTAAATTAAACGTGAAAGTATGTGCTACACATGCGGGCATTACTGTTGGTGAGGATGGTGCAACGCACCAAAGTTTAGAGGATATTTCCTGTATGCGTACATTGCCAAATATGACTGTAGTGGTGCCTGCTGATGAGCGTGAAACAGAGGCTGTTATCGAATGGGCTGCATCTTATAACGGCCCAGTATACGTTCGTTTGGGGCGTGCTGGTGTAGATGATGTAACAACAGAAGGCTACTCATTTGTGCCAGGTAAATCTACTATTTTGGTAGATGGTTCTGATGTTACAATTATTGCTTGTGGTGCATTAGTTGGACCTGCTGTAGAGGCATCTAAAACTTTATCTGAATCTAATATATCTGCACGTGTTATTAATATGGCATCTATTAAACCTATTGATGCTGAAGCAATTATAAAAGCCGCTGCGGAAACTGGTGCTATCGTTACAGCTGAAGAACATAATATTATTGGTGGCCTCGGTTCTGCTGTATCTGAAGTAGTAGTATCTAATAAGCCTGTACCTATGGAATTCGTTGGTGTCCAAGATACATTTGGGGAGAGTGGAACACCAAAAGAACTAATGGCAAAGTATGGCTTAACTGCCAATGATATTGTAGAAGCCGTAAAACGTGTAATCGCTCGTAAATAATCAAAGGGGATCCCATGATTGAATTTAAGAATGTTAGTAAAGTCTATGATAATGGTTCTGTTGCATTAGACGATGTGTGTTTAACTATAAATGACGGAGAATTTGTCCTCATTTGTGGTCACAGCGGTGCAGGGAAATCAACTCTATTTAAGTTGTTGACACATGAAGTTGTACCAGACACTGGTACAGTTATCGTTGATGACTTTGATGTTACGCGTATGAAGCGTAGTAAAATTCCAAAATTACGTAGAAAACTTGGTGTTGTATTCCAAGATTTCCGATTATTACCGAATAAAACGGTATCAGAAAACATTGCTTTTGCACTTGAAGTAATTGAAGAGAAACCAAAGGTAATTAAAGAAAAGGTAAGTCATGTACTAGAGCTTGTTGGGTTAACAGATAAGGCAAATGATTTACCAGAGGATTTATCTGGTGGTGAACAACAACGTGTTGCTATTGCCCGCGCCATTGTAAATCGACCATCTGTGCTCATTGCTGATGAACCGACTGGTAATCTAGATCCTGATACAAGTAAAGGTATTGTAGATTTGTTTAAACATATCAATAATTTTGGTACAACTGTTATTATGGTTACCCATAATATGGATCTTGTTTCGTATTTAAATAAACGTGTTATTCGTCTTAAAGATGGTCGCGTTCAAAGTGATAATATGAGAGGTGCTGAAATTAATGAAGCCTAGAACATTGAAATACTTTTTTAAAGAAGCCCTCAAATCTATGAAGCGTAACGGTCTTATGACGTTAGCATCTATTTCTACAGTGGCTTTATCTCTATTTATGCTTGGTGTATTCCTTTGCGGTGTTATCAATTTGAATAACATGGCATCTAGCTTAGAAAACCAAGTTCAATTGAGCATTTACTTAAAAGATGGTTTAACAACTGACCAAATCATGGCGGTAGGTAAGCAAATTAAAGCTATACCAAATCTTAAGCATTTGGAGTTTGTTAATAAAGAGCAAGCTATGAAGGAATTTAAAGCTCGCCTTGGTGATCAACAACAATTAGTAAATGCCCTAGGTGATGTAAATCCATTGCCAAATTCTTATGTATTAACTTTTGATAATCCTAGTGATGTTAAGGCTACAGCTAAATTAGCTACCACATTCCAAGGTGTTGAAAGTACACATTATGGTCAAGATATTGTGGAAGAACTCTTCCGTATAACTCAAGTTATCAGAATTGGTGGTATCGTATTAATTGCATTCTTAGCAGCAGCTACATTATTCATCATTTCTAATACAATTCGTTTGACTGTGTTCGCTCGTCGTAAAGAAATTGCCATCATGAAATATGTAGGTGCAACAAATGGCTTTATCCGTTGGCCATTCTTGATAGAAGGCATGTTATTAGGTCTAGTTGGAGCTATTATTGCCGTTCTTTGTGTAGGTGAATTCTACCATTTTATTACTATGGAAGTTTCCGAGTCTTTAGCATTCTTCCCATTAGTACCAATGTTCCCATTCTTCTATGATGTGGCTATCTATATTTTAGTTGGCGGTATTATAGTAGGTGCTATTGGTAGTACAATTTCTTTAAAACAATACATGAAGGTGTAATGTTTATGAAATACAACACAATCAAATCCCGTCTGGTGGCAACAATTTTAACAGGTATAGTAGTACTGGGAACACCACTATACATTGTTGCGGAAGATGAGGATTTAACGAATCAATTAGATTCAATTCAACAACAAGTTAATCAACAAAACTCTATTAAAGCTGATGCTGAAACTGTCATTGTTAGTGTATCTGAACAGTTGCGTCAAATTGAAGAGCAATTGCGTCAAGCTCAACAACAGTTAGAGTCTATTCAACAACAACGTGTAGCCGTTGAAAATGATATTACTGTTAATGAAAAGTTACTAGCAGAAGCACAAAAACGTTTAGAAGGACGGGAGTCCGTATTTTATAAGCGTGTACGTGACATTTATATCAATGGTCGTCTAAGTTATTTAGATGTTGTTATTGGTTCTAAAGACTTTAGTGATTTTGCAAATCGACTAGAGATTTTAAAACGCATTATTGATGCTGATATTAAATTAATCGATGAAATCAAAAAAGAACGTGCTGAAATTGCTGCACGTAAACAAGCTCTTGAGCAATCTCGAGCTAAATTAGTGGAGCTTGAAAAGGCGGCAGTAGCTAAACAAGCTGAAATTGAACAAAAGAAGAAAGAACGGGAAGTCGTTCTTCAAAAAGCACAAAATGATCGTGCCACTGCAATGCAAGCTGTGGAAGAACTCAATGCTTCTTCCGCTCAAATTACTGCACTATTAAAAGCACGTCAAGCGGAACGTGCAGCGGCTCCCGC
>USQK01000023.1 GCA_900556785.1 uncultured Veillonella sp. | reverse complement strand
TTGAAAGATTGTGCTTGGTCAATATGACGTTGACGTACGCCACAAGCTTTGATAGACCATTGTTGGTCGATTGTATGCGCTTCTTTGTAGAGCCAGAATGTTTTGTTGTTCAAATCTGGTGCAGTTTTTGGTGTGAAAGAACCTTTCTTTTCTTCGATGAAGAATTTTTTGAAGATTGGGTCGATACCAGCTGTAGTGTTCGCAATGTTGGAAGTAGAACCAGTAGGCGCTACAGCCATCAAGTAACCATTACGGATACCGTATTTAGCAACGTCTGCCGCCAATTGTTTCCAACGATCAGATGTGTAGCCACGACGTGTGAAGTATTCACCAGTTTCCCATTCGGAACCTTTAAATGCAGGGTACGCACCTTTTTCTTTCGCCAATTCCATGGAAGCTTTGATAGCATAGTAGGCGATGTTTTCGAATAATTTGTCTGCTACTTCGATGTGCTCATCAGATTCCCATTGGATATCGTGGTTTACAAGGTAGTGGTGGTAACCAGACGTACCAAGACCAATAGCGCGGTATTTATCAGACGTCATGCGAGACTCTGGCACTGGCGCTTGGTTGATAGAGATAACATTGTCTAGCATTCGAATTTGAAGGGCAATATTTTCTTCTAACTCTTCGTCAGTAATACGGCCAAGGCTGATGGAGTTCAAGTTACATGTAACCATGTCACCTGTATTTGTTTTCGTAGTGATAGTACCGTCTTCGTTGATAATTTCTTCAGCAAGATTAGTGAAACCAACGTTTTGTGCGATTTCGTGGCACAAGTTGGATGCGTAAATCATACCTGCATGTTTGTTAGGGTTTGCAGCGTTTACAGTATCGCGGAAGAAGATGAACGGTGTACCAGTTTCAACAGCGGAGCGCATGATTTTTTTCATCATGTCTAATGCAGGTACTTCGATACCGTGTAAGTTAGGATCTTGTTCACATTCAAGGTAACGTTTTGTGAATTCCTTATTGTCATCAGTATCGTAGTAGTCTTCTAAGGCATAACCTTTTACAGCTAAGATTTCATGAGGATCGAAGAGGGTGAAGTTTTCACGAGCAATCATACGCTCCATGAAGATGTTTGGAACAGAGATAGCAGGGAAGATATCGTGTGCTTTGCGACGGTCATCACCGTTATTTGTACGAAGTTCTACAAATTCATAGAAGTCTTTATGCCAAATATCAAGTGTTACTGTAGCGCCACCTTTACGCTTGCCCAATTGGTCTACTGCAACAGCTGTATCGTTGTACAAGCGAATCCAAGGAATAACGCCACCAGAGGAGTTTTTGAAACCGCGGATATCGGAGTTCAATGCACGAACTTTACCAAGGTAGATACCAAGAGCGCCACCGTGTTTAGATACGCGAGAGAACTTGCTGTTTACGTCGTAAATGGACCATAAGTTATCATCTACACCAGAGATAAAGCAAGAGGACAACTGATGGAATGGTGTACCTGCATTTGCCAATGTAGGTGTAGCTGTTGTCATTTTTAATTGGCTCATCAAGTCGTAGAATTTCTTAGCATATTTTACTTTATTTTCGCCTTCTACTAATGCCAAGTGCATAGCGATAGCCATGAAACGTTCTTGTGGCAATTCGTAGATTTCTTTGTTGAAGCCTTTTACCAAATAACGGTCAGCTAATAATTTAAGACCTTCATAGTTGAAGAGATAGTCTCGTTTAGGTTTGATGTAATCACCTAACTCTTGCAATTCGTCAGGTGTATATTCTGTAACGAAGAAGTCCGCGTATTTTTTCTCTTCTACAAGCATATGTACAAGATTTGGGAAGTTGCCATAACCGAATGCTTTGTAACGGCGTGTAATAGCTGCTTCTTTATAGAGATCGAACAAGAAGAGACGAGCTGCTACAAATTGCCAATCTTGGTTCATTTTATTAACTTGGTTGCCGAAACCGTCGTCTTTTTTAGAGATAACCTTTTCGATAGCTGTTTGTACTAAAGTTTTTTGAATCTCTTTAGTAGTCATACCATCAACGAATTGTAATTTCGCATCCATTTCCAATTCTAGTGGATCACAAGAATCTAACCCTAAACATGCGAAGGCAATCATACGTTTCGTTTTTTCAACGGATAAAGGCTCGAAATGGCCATCCCGTTTCTTGATCATAATCTCCATTACTGTTCCCCTTGAGTTTAAAAGTAATAAAACTGTTAATCTAAGCATATATAAGATTAGACTGAAAAGTATAAAATATCTTTAAGTTAAGTCTAATCAG
The DNA here is from genome assembly GCA_900556785.1 of uncultured Veillonella sp. GTDB lineage: Bacteria > Bacillota > Negativicutes > Veillonellales > Veillonellaceae > Veillonella. The sequence goes on along the minus strand of USQK01000023.1, from coordinate 22,316 downwards.
AAAAATAAGAAAACTACAATATATGGTAGTTTTCTTATTAAGCTTATACATTATGTTACGATTATAGCGAAAAAATTCTATACATTCAATATTGACATTTAGAAATTTATGAATATAGCATGCTTAAATTTATCGATATAGTTGTAAATGCTAGAAAGTACTATATAAAGAGTATATATGATGATTTTGAATGATGTATCTCTTTTGTGAATAGTAAAATAGTACGTGGCAGTATATAAAATTCCGTTCTATATCGTTCTATATACTATTGTGATTTATTTTATTAAACGCCTGCTATATATGTCCTATAATAGATATATATATTAATTAGGAGGTAAGACATGAAGTCTATTGTTATATACTCATCCCTTACGGGAAATACTAAACAAGTGGCAGAGGCTATTACTAGTGTATTGCCTGCAGGTACACCATGTGTATCTATGAAAGAAGTGCCGTCCGATTTATCATCTTACGATCTTGTATTTGCAGGATTCTGGGTGGATAAAGGGACAGCTAATAAAGAGGCCCGTGATGTACTAGGCATATTACATAACCCTCACATTGCTCTGTTTGCAACAGCTGGCGTACCACCGCAAATGGCACATGCTAAGGAGAGCTTAATCAATGCAGCAAATTGTTTATCCGATGGCGTAGAGCCTGTAGGAACCTTCATCTGTCAAGGTAAGGTAGATCCTAAGGTTATCGAAATGATGTACAAGATGTTCCCGAAAGGGCATAGCCACGGTCAATCTGCTGATCGCGATGCACGTCACAAACAAGCTGCAGTACACCCAAATGAAGACGATTTTAAAGCGGCCCAAGACTTTGCTAAAGATATCCTTACAAAGCTTGGATAATGAATAAAAGCAGTACCCCTTTCGGGGTACTGCTTTTGTACTATTACAATATTATATTGTGCCTACTATTACAATAAGATATTGTTTCTTTATTATATTTATGATTATGGAATCTTAGTTATATAGTACATTAAATTTAAGTTTACGTGTATCGAATTGGTTTATGAAGTACGATGTAATCAATAGCTTGTATCCAGTGCCTTCTATAATGACAGGATCGATAGCTGTTTTATCGACTGTAAGGAATTTATCATAAATATGATGCACCTCTGTCACACCATTTGGTAGAGATACTTCTAGATCAAGGCCATGGTTAAGGAATTTGAAGGAAATAGAGTCGAAGTTAGCAGTTTCCACTTGGTATTCCTTAAGGTCTTGTTCGTATACAATTAACTCGATGTTTTCAATGTATTTATCGTAGCCTGCAATAGAGATAACCTTTGGTGCAGACAAAGCATCAAAATTGATATACTCGACGCGTCTGCCGTTTATTGGGTTTGTATCTGTCGATTTTATATCGTCTACAGGTACATATGGTGTGCCGTAGTTCGTGAAGTTAGGATCAAAGGTAGCAGATATTGGTAGGCTTGCATGCCATTCGCCATCAACTTTAGTATAGGTCACAAATTCACGATACGTTGTATAGCCTATGAATGGCGTCAAGAGAACAGTACCTAAGGCAAGAGCCATAACTGTTGTGTGTACAGAAGGTTTTAAACCCTTCACAAGAGAATATACATTGTGTACTAAGAAGATTAAATTGAATGCACTCACGTAAATCGTATTGAGCCAGAGAACTGGTTCATTAATCACACGTTTACCGATAAGAACTAAGCACAGTGTAGTTAGCGTAATGAATAAGAAGCATAGGATTTGCTGTGTTCTGCTACTTTCACTAGATCTAAAGCTAGCCAAGTAGAATAGGTAGAAAATGGCTACATACGGATAATAGGTGTAGAAGAAACGCGTATCCTCTCGAAGCCCTAACAGGATCAAGACCAAATAGATGTTAGCTAGAATGCCTGTAATAATGGACGCCTTAGGCAAGATGATGCCGAATACAACAGTAAAAAATGAGTTTGGTGCTGGAGGACCTGCGGGATCCTCTTTGTAAGAACATACCATAGATAGACAAATGAACATATTAATGGATGCGAGTACCTTAAAAATGGTTTCTTCAAAGTTGAATGGTTGGTCCACGATGATGAAGAAGAACCATAAACTCATGATGATAACAATGTTATATAGCGTAGACGTAACAAGGGTGATGCCAATCCGTTTGATGCGGTTAATGATTTCACCGATGTAGTGTTCACCAGGCGATGTGAAATACAAGGCAATCATGGAGTACAGCCATAGGTACGATATATTTTCCGTAGCCAGTTCAATACCCCGTACATAGCCGTAGCTTTCGTGAATCATATAAAGGCCAACGCTGATTCCGATACTTACTAAGGTATATAAAATGGAAAACTTTCGGGTTCTTGTTATATAGCTTTGTAATATAACGATAAAGAAATACAGTGAGTATAGTTTAATGTCGATTTCGGCAAACCAATCTTGTTCAATATACAACGGTGTACATGAAAATATGGCAATTAATGCCAGTAATATAGGCGACTGCGTTGCTAGGTCTCGCAGCGAAGACCATAAATGTTTAATGGCAAATTTCATAGATGTTCTCTCCCTCTATAAATATAAATACCCCTCTTATTATTAGTATACCTGTTTTCTGGTGAAAGCCCTATGAGGTTTTACATGCTTTTAAATATCCTTTACAATAACACTAAGAACTAGTTTTCAAAGAAAAGAGGTTATCACATGGAATTCTCTTATTTTTTACCTGTAAATATCCAATTTGGTTGGAATAAAGTAGATAATGTTGCTGATTTTGCTGCACCATATGGTAAGAAAGCACTTATTGTAACTGGTCGTACTAGTGCCAAAAAATCTGGTTTATATGATCGGGTGGTAGCAAAGCTTGATGCAGCTCATATCGGTCATGTATTGTTTGATCAAGTGGATGCCAATCCATTAACCACAACTGCCTTAGACGGCGCTGCATTAGCTAAATCTGAAAGCTGTGATATGGTTATTGCTATCGGCGGTGGTTCCATCATGGACTGTGCCAAAGGGATTGCCTTTATGGCGGTGAATAAAGGCGATATTAACGACTATATTTTCAATCGTAAAACAAGTGATAATGCGCTGCCTCTTATTGTTATTCCAACGACTTGTGGTACCGGCTCTGAAGGTAACGGTTTTGGTGTTCTTACTAATCCTGAAACAGGTGATAAGAAATCCTTACGCTGCAATGCTATTGTGCCAAAGGTTTCTATTGTAGACCCTGCTGTAATGGGTACAATGCCACCTCATGTATTGGCATCTGTAGGCTTTGATGCACTATGCCACAACATCGAGGCCTATACATCTAAAACGGCGCAACCTTTCACCGATGCGTTAGCTCATTATGCTGTAACCTTATTAGCACAATACCTTATACCACTATATAAACATGTGAAAGCAATGGCGGAAGGCAAACCAGCTGTTCTCAACGAAACTCAACTTACAAAAGCTTGGGAGTCCGTTACATTAGCTAGCACATTTGGGGGCATGGTTATTAACACAGCTGGTGTAACATTAGCACATGGTATGGAACATCCAGCCAGTGGCCTTAAAGATATTACCCATGGTGTAGGCCTTGCTATTATTGAACCTGTTGCGGTGGAATATACATGGAGTGCTAATCCTGATAAATTTGGTGCCTTAGCTCGGATATTTAACCACGGAGATGGTTCCGAACTAGGCGAAGCATTACGCCTAATCGTACATGACCTAGACCTTACTACAAACCTTACAGAATTAGGATTTACGAAAAAAGACATTCCATGGCTCGTAGATAATGTATACGTTGTAGCTACAGGCAATATTGCTAATACAGTGGCTGAAATAAGCCGTGACGATATTGAAGTATTGTATAAGAAAATGTTCTAGGTGTTGTCATTATAGGAGAGAGTTTTGTTCCAAGGATTTTATGGCCTACTAACAGTTCTGCTATGCGTGTTATTTGTAATTGTAGTAGTGCTATTTAACATAGCCCCAATTACTTACATTGTTTTTGGCATAGCCATAGTGTTGAGTGTGTTACTTCAATATAGGCGCTTTAAGAAACAGTCCATATCTGAAAAAACACATAGCCGATTGGCTTGTGCTTTGTTTATTGTCGTAACCCTTAGTATATCTTGGCTCGTAGCTGATTGGTTTAAGTACGATACTCAAACGACTCATGATCAAACTGATGATTTTGCGTTTGGGACTATGGACTGGAGACGAGGTTGGCCTAATGATAAGGAATTGCCAGAAGGCTTAAAGCGTCCTAAGGCACTTCCAGAAGGAATTATAAGAGCATCTGCATCTGGTGATAGCTTAGTTTGGGCTAATGCATATCCTATAAAATATACTGTATTAGAAGGGGACCCTGCAGTTATTGCACAGTATGAGAACATTGCAAAGACACAGGCTATTTACCAAGTACAAATCGATAAGCATGGTGTTTTACGTGATTTAAATACGGGAGAACGAAAAACGTCTATATCGCATCCTAGTGAATACAATATTATTGAAAGCATAAATGAAGTGCCAATAGACTTACCTAAGCGAGATTTCATTGAATGGTTGCGTTTTGCACCTAGAAAAGAAACAAAATCGGTAGTTAATCAAACTACTAGTTCCGTTCGTAATCATAGATTATATGTTTTTGTAGACGATGGAAATACTAAAAGACCTCATTTTGTGGAACTTTTGATCAGTAATGATGGGACACGGGCTGTGTTTTATCAATCTAAGTAATTTGAATAGGTATTGTTGTGGAGAACATAAATGCGACAGTGTTTAATTTACTTGAAGAAATTATTTTTTTCTGCTCCCTATAGAAAGAGTATATGGTTCTTTATAACTCTTTGGGTACTCACATTTTTATTCTCGGATGAGATATCATATTCTGGGTTATACTATCTGATTTTGCTAGTAGCTACGATTGTATTGTTATTTGAAAAATGTGGTGTAATCGATAGTGAGGAAGCTATACGAAAAAGATTTTTAACATATTTTTATGTAACCTTTTTTCTGTGTATGCTTCCTACATTAGCTGTTACTTTAGTGTTTTCTGCTATAGGGGTATCTCATTATGATACACAACGATGGCACTCTACATGGCCTTCATCTAAGGCGGGGTATATTCCGGCTCCGTTACAAACACCTAAGTCTTTACCAGAGGGTTTGAAAGTGATTTCTTCTGCTGAAATAATTGGAATAGGTGGGAATCAAAGCTGTTTAGTATTAGATGGTGATAAAGCTACGATTTCAAGGTATGAGGCAATTGTTAAATCTAATTCTTGGTATTCGTTTATAAATGGCAGGGACAAAGATACTACAGTTGAAGTACTTAATTCGTTTACATATCCAAAAGATAAAAATGTATTGGTTAGTGATATAGACAATTATTATGAGATTATCACCATTCAACGACAAAACTGGAAATTATTTCCCTGGATAATTGATGGTACACAAAGTGTCGGTGATGATCCTAAGGAAGATTTTTATTATAGTACTCGAGTATCAGCTGAGAAATATATAGTATATGTTATTTATCATAATTTTGATCATGATCAGCCAAGAGTCATTTACTTTATGTTTAATCCAGAGCGAACTCGAATGATTACTATAGATATAGATATGTATCATTAGTTTTTTCAGAGTGACTATAAAAAATTTGGAACAATATGTGAATATATTAGAATATATTCACATATTAGAATTGACAGTCTTAAAACATATCTTTATAATGTGAATTAAAGAGAGACTCGGATATTCACTATCCCAGCCCTAGGGCTGGGATTTCTTTTTTTAGTCTCTAATAGTTTAGTTTTTAGAGAGGTGTTTTTATGGCAGATCAAAACAACAAAAACGTCGATGCCTTAGCGCAAGAGATTACCTTAAAAAGCCGCGGTCAAGGCAAATTGCGTCAGTTCATCTTATGGATGGGCGCGCTCGTCATCGGTGCTATCTTGGGCTGGCAACATATTCCAGCCTTAAATGAATTATTTAACTTTATTGCAGCCGTGTTTACACGTTTATTCCAATTCATTGCAATTCCAACTGTGTCCTTAGCAGTAATTACTACATTATCTATGCTAGGTAATAAAAAAGATACAGGCCGTATCTTTGGACATGCAGTAGTATACACATTGCTTACTACTATTTGTGCAGCAGCCGTAGGCCTTGGCCTATTCCTTTGGATTGCGCCAGGTAACTTACCACTTGATGTAATTGGTGCTGGTGCAGCGCAAGTACCTGAAAAATTAGGTCATGTAACATATTATGATCACTTCTTATCCGTTATTCCTAACAATATTATGAAACCATATTTGGAAGGTAACGTATTGTCCGTTATGTTTATCTCTGCTTCCGTTGGTTTAGCGTTTGCCTTTATGCCTCGTACAGAAGGTCGCGAAGCAGTATTGAAAGTACTGTTCGGCTTACAAGAACTACTATTTACATTGATTAAAGCATTACTTTATGTGTTGCCAATCGGCATCCTTGCTTTCGCAGGTCAATTATCTGCTCAAATCGAAGCGGGCGTAATCGTTGGTGCTTTAGGTAAATACACTGCTGTTGTTATCGGCGGTAACTTAATCCAATTCTTTATCGTAATTCCATTGTTCTTGTTATTCCGTGGTTTGAACCCTGTGGATGTATTCCGTAAAATGTCCCCAGCTGTAGCGGTTGCATTGTTCACTAAATCTTCTGCTGCAACATTGCCTGTAACATTGGCATCTGCTGAGGATAATTTGAAAGCTCACCCTGCAGTAGCTCGTTTCGTATTGCCAATTTGTACAACTATTAATATGAATGGCTGTGCAGCGTTTATTCTTGTCACATCCTTATTTGTAATGCAAAATGCAGGTATTGAATTGACTATGGGCACAATGATTGCTTGGTTATTCATTGCAGTACTTGCTGCCATTGGTAATGCCGGCGTTCCAATGGGCTGTTACTTCTTAACATTGTCCTTGATGAGCTCCATCGGTGCACCAATTGGTTTGCTTGGTATTATCTTGCCAATCTATACAATTATTGACATGATTGAAACCGCTGAAAACGTATGGTCCGACGCATCCGTATGTGCTATGGTTGACCATGATCTTCAAGGCAAATTGGACGACTCCAGTGGTGATGATATGCCTCAATTCCAAGGTGCTTAGTTTTAGCAACTAGTTAAACTTAAGAAAAATACTTAATTATATAACTCAAATAAAAGGTTATCCCGTACGGGATAACCTTTTTTGATGACTGTACAAGTATTAAAAGGTACAATACTAGTAGAGATTGAAGTTTAATGTAGTGGTTGTTATAAAGCTAAGGAGTTGTATTGTGAAAAGAATATATTCATACATTGCTGCACTGTTAATGCTAAGTCTTATGGCTTCGCAAGTACATGCAAAAGAGCAGGTTACTCAAAGTGATATTTCTGGTAGTGCTAAAGAGAAGTGCGTTAGTAGTGAACAAACTAATGATAAGATTGAAGCTGATTTACAAAGACATTTAGAACGAATGAGGACCGAGGACATAGCTATGGGGTATTTACGTGAAGAAGAAGGGTATGCTCAAGAATTAAGTTTAATTCGTGGGAGATTGTATCATTCAACGGATAAGTTGATTCATAACGAAAAGAAGACTACTCTTTTATCGTATCCAGTAGGAAGTAAGGTTCCTTGTAAGAAGAATTTAAATGATATAGATTCATATACAGACACAATTACTCGTAAAGGCATGACATTCCGCATTCCTAAAGATGCAGAGTTGAAGATGTTCTATATGTTAGATAACATTATTTTTATAGAGTATGAGATAGGAGATATTTGGTATTCTATTCAGATTATTCCTTTAGACGTAGATCATCCTGATACTAAAGATATAGAAAATAAAGTACTTGTAGATAAAGAGTATAATTTCTATCACACATTGCAAGGATATTGGCGTTTATGGGGAATCTTTGATGAGTTACAAAATCCTACTTATTCAGCGGTATGGAATAATGGATTGCCTGGAATGTTAGTGGATTCATACAATCCAGATAAGAAATCTAATTTACTATTTGCTGCATATGATGGACGGTATGCTGTATTTAATCAGCTTGTATATAATCCAAGTACGAGTCCTTTTACTCATGAGTAGCTAAGAAACACGATTGAATATTTTGATTCTAATAACAATCCAGAGTTTAAGGCTAAAAAGCATAGATTATTCCCTGATGAGAGGATAATTCGTATATATGAGTACTAGTACAAACCTCACATTACTAGATATGTAATTTGTGTTATACTTTCATATAGAATAATATCGAATTAATAGAAGGCTAGTCGCATATTATGTGCGGACTAGAGAATAAAATGAAAGATAACTCAGTATTACCAATAGAGGAACAATTAAATAGATTTCTGCAACCGAAATGTTTAATCCCTGGTGGCCTAGGCTTGTGGGAAATATATTTCCGTAAGATTTGTACAGCTTGGGGCGAGATTAATGGTGAAATCCGACCGCAGCATATCATATTTTCCGCCGATAATGGTTGTAATATGGAAGGTTATGTAGGCTATAACTATGAGGTGACACAAAAGCAGTCGCGCAATATGTTACTAGGTCGCTCATCGGCAACGCAATTTTGTAACTTTAACAATATTCCATATGAGGTCGTCGATGTAGGTATCGCTTCAGAAGATGGCATCGGCGTGGATCGCAAGGTCGCAAAGGGTACAAAGAATATTTTGAACCATCCTGCTATGACAGAGGATGAATTTAATCGTGCCTTTCAAGCTGGATATGAACGAGTTGAACATTATGTGGCAAAAGGAATCAATCTCTTTTCCTTTGGTGAAATGGGGTTAGGCAATACCACAACCTCTGCTTGTGTGTTGTCTGCTTTAACTGGGGCTGATCCGACGGAAACCGTGGGTCCTGGTTCCTGGCCAGATAAACCAGATTTGATGAAACGAAAAGTTGACTTTGTACGTTCTGTATTAGACAAGCACAAGGCTAGTATTGATTCTGAAAGTGAACCAGACCGAGTTCGTGAAATCGTAGCTCATGTAGGTGGTTTTGATATTGCGGCTATTCTTGGAGCCATGCTAGCTTGTGTAGATTTTGAAAAGCCTTTTGTTATTGACGGCTTTATAACATCTGTGGCAGCTGCTTGTGCAACGCACATAAACGCTCGTATTAAGGACTATGCATTGCCATCGCATTATTCTAAAGAAAAAGGTACGGAAATCGCTTTGGCTGAGGTGGGGATCACTCAAGACATGGTTCCTATTCAAGCACAAATGTCGATGGGAGAAGGCACGGGGGCCATCTTGATGGTTCAAATGCTAAAAACAACGCAGCATATGTTTGTAAATGTGGGCACCTTTGCAGAGCTAATGAAATTATAAGGAAGAAGAATGGAAATAAATAAATACTTTGATATACATTTTGAGCGAGCCGATGATGCAACCATTGCTAAAAGGTTGATAGGTGGGGCTAAGATTAAGGGACCTGCTTTGGTTATCCTGATCCTCTCCATGTTTATTGCCTCTATTGGGTTGAATATGAATAGTACGGCAGTTATTATTGGTGCTATGCTTATATCGCCGTTGATGGGACCTATTCTAGCAACTGGTTTTGGCTTCGCTACGCTTAATTTTACAGTTGTGAAAAGCGCTATTTTAAGATTATCCTTACAGATTACGATTGCTGTTTTGGCATCTACTTTATATTTTTATATTTCCCCCGTTCAGACAGTTACATCTGAACTATTAGCGCGTACAGAACCGAATATTTTTGATGTATTCATTGCTATATTTGGTGGGTTAGCTGGGATTATTGGTCAAACGCGTAAGACCTTAGATAATGTCATACCAGGGGTAGCGATTGCGACTGCACTTATGCCACCACTGTGTACGGCAGGATATGGACTGGCTAATGGAAATTGGCATTATTTCTTTGGGGCTGGGTATCTATTCTTTATAAATGCATTTTTCATCTTCTTTGCATCTTTTATTGTTTTAAAAGGTGTATATAGTTTGCCATCCCATAAGCAAGCAGAAGAGATTAATCGTCGTAATCAGCTAATATTTCTTGTGATTGGTCTTATTATGGCTATACCAAGCATTTATGCAGGCTATGATATGACCATCAAGTATTCTGAGTCAAATCATATAGAGCAGTTTATTAAGACCAATATTAATCAAGATGGGCGTCGATTAGTGATTGATTATTCATTGGACCGAGTGAATAAGCTAGTAGATATAGTAGTTGTAGGAGCTCCTGTGACTTCAGAGGAACGATCCCAGTTGGATGATAAATTACAGAAAGACGAGTATTTGCAGTCTTATGCAGTGCGATTTGTTAATAGTGTAGATGAGAAAAAATCTGCTGTGGATAAGACGAGCTTGAATAAAGCCTCGGAGGATCATGAAAAATATACAAACTTGAGTAATCTGTACCAGCCGACTTATCAACTAGTAAGTGAAACTATAAACACTATGAAAACGACAGAAGCTGAAGCAAAGGCGTTATTCCCGTTTGTAAGCAGAGTGGAAGGCATGCCTTTGATAGATAATTTAGAACAGCCTAAAGCGAATCGCTATATGGTGATTATCCATACCGCGTCCACTGTATCTGATGCAGATTCGGAACGAATAAAAGCTTGGTTAGAGGCTAAATTATCAGCACCTGTAACTATTTCTGTGGAGCAAACAACGTCAACTTTATAATTGAATCTTTTGATTTTGATTAGATTGTTTATTATATAGAGCGATATTTATAACGGTACTAAGTTTGATTGTACCTATTAGGTATATTACCTAGTAGTACGGGGAATCATCTTAGTACCGTTTTTATGTACTTGGCATAGCTAAATGTAATTACTCTTATCTTGCTATAGTTTAAAGTTATATCCATGGATATATAAAAACTATTATACGAGTAGGATTTAAATTGCTATACTAACCACATCGAAATTATTAAATAATTAAATGTAGATACAGTGTAAGAATATATAGATTTATTAACATATCTACGTGTGTTGTATACGCATGAGTCCTCGTCAATAGATGTAGGTGTTCATCGTAGATAGGAGGATTACATGAAAAAATGGTTAGCATTAGCAGCGACGGCCGTACTAGGCGCGTCCTTATTGATTAGTGGTTGTGGTTCTTCCACAAATGACGCAAGTTCCAGCAGTGCTGGTAGTTCTAAAGCAGAGGTGTTAAAAGTGGCAGCAAACCCTGTACCTCATGCTGAGATCTTAAATCAAATTAAACCTTTATTGGCTAAGGAAGGTGTAGATCTTCAAATCATTGAATTTACAGACTACATTCAACCAAACATGGCATTATCTAGCCATGAAGTAGATGCAAACTTCTTTGCTAACGTGCCTTACCAAAATAACTTCAATAAAGATCATGGTACAAACTTCGTAAGCTTTGCACCAGTTCACATCGAACCATTGGCTATTTACTCTCAAAAAATTAAAGATTTAAAAGATTTGCCAAATGGCGCAAAAGTAGCGATTCCATCTGACCCAACAAACAGTGCTCGTGCACTTCTCTTGTTGCAAAGTGCAGGTCTTGTAACTTTGAAAGACCCAACTGGTTTGACTAACACACCATTTGATGTGACTAGCAACCCTAAAAACATCCAAATTACAGAGTTAGAGGCAGCTCAAATTCCTCGTTCCATTCAAGATTTAGATGCAGCTGTAATCAATGCTAACTATGCATTGCCAGCAGGTCTTAATCCTACAAAAGATGGCTTATTCGTAGAAAAAGCGGATTCTCCATATGCAAATCTTCTTTCCGTAAACCCTGGTGATGAAAATAAACCAGCTATTCAAAAATTAGCTAAAGCATTACAATCTCCAGAAGTTAAGAAGTTCATCGAAGAACACTACAAAGGGGCTATAATCCCAGCGTTCTAATCGATTGATCGTTAATAACATATGTATCTGATAAAATACCTTCTCATGACAAACTCTATAGATACAAAAAAGCTACCCACCGGCTTAGCCGGTGGTTCTTCTTTACGCCTATAAGGCGAATGCTACCGGCTGCGCGTGGGAGCGCATGTCGATCCGTCATCTGCAATCTAATACTAACTACCCGTTAAACGGGTCTTGAAAGTCTAAAACTAATTGCTCTGACATCTCGTCTTGCTTTAATTGATTCGAAATATACTCCGCTATCTTTTTCTCATTTTTTCCGACTGTATCGACGTAATATCCTCGACACCAAAATTGTCGGTTTCGATATTTGAATTTCATATTCCCCCATTTCTCATATATCATTAAACTACTTTTACCTTTTAGAAATCCCATAAATGATGAGACTGACATTTTAGGTGGAATTGCTACTAATATATGAATATGATCTGGGCATGCTTCTGCAGACAAAAGCTCTACACCCTTCCATCTACATAATTCACGAATTATACCTCCGATTTCAAATCGCTTTTGTCCAAAAAATACTTTTCTTCTATACTTTGGTGCAAATACTATATGATATTTGCAGTTCCATTTAGTATGTGCTAAACTCTGATTGTCATACATTATATGGCCTCCTTTAGGGTCTTAATTGCAGTTGACGGACCGCAATCTAATCTTACCCTAAAGGAGTAACTTTTCGAAGACGCAACGCTAAAGCTTTTACTGAACCCCCGGACTATCCGGGGGTTTTCTATATACAAAAAGGCGTAACACCATTGGTGTTACGCTTTTTTATTATATTATGCATCAATTGGTTTAGCATATTTTTTTCGATATGAATGTGGTGTTTCAGTGGTAGCCATTTTGAAAATTTTACAGAAATAACTAGTCCTGTTGTAGCCCAATGTTTTACTGATCTGATTAACTGTTAGTTGGGAATATACTAATAACTTTTTGGCTTCTTGTATACGCAATAGTGTTATATATTGCACTACTGAAAGTCCTGTATCATCTTTAAAAATTTTAGAGAAGTAGGATTCGCTTAAATGAATATGTTCCGAAAGCCTCCTGAGCGACACTCGTTTGCTCAGGTTTTTTTCTATATATAACATAGCTTTTCGGATTTCTGGACGATTAATAGGGCGTTCTGATTCTACAAAGTCTGGCAATTGTTCATAAGGCATTTCTTCAGCTATGGCATCGTTAAATGGGAAGTAGTGTTCTACCAAAATCCGTAAAACCTTTGTAGCGCTGTAAATTTGTTCTGCAGTCAAAACAGGCAAGGTCCGATACAAGGCGCGAAGTTTAGTATCATCATGCCAATCGGTTTGGGTAGGTAAGATGGGCTTAATTGTCGTATCCTCTGTTTTCGTTTGCCCGGCCATGATAAAACCTAAGATGGCACCATCTTTCATGATGGGCACGGAGAAATCTATAAGGCCCATGTGACAGCGATATGGGCAGGAGGATAGTTCTTTTGTAGCATCTAGTCCACCATATAAGTCGCATTGATTGCAGCGTTTGGCGTAGGTTGAATTGCGCCTTACAACCTTGCAAAATGGAGAAAAGTTATATTCTTGAGATAATACTTTTCCACGATTATTTACAAAAATGGCGGCGATTTTTGTTATATTTGTGAAATCGCGCATGATTTCATTGATAAGCTTAGTATCTTCATTCGTACAAATCATAGTAAAACCTCCAATCACAAATGTGTTAAGAGGTCTAGTAAGCACACCGCTAAAATAGCTCTATTCGCTCTCTATCTAAAGGGTCTGCTCTAAACCTGTGAAAAGAGAAAAGTGACATACCACCTAAAATTCATATACCTATAAAATTAAGTTATTTCTTGCTTTTATATGTATAAGTATAACAGGATTGTCGTATTTTAGTAATAGAAAAATCGCATTTTTCGAATATACATAAAAAAGTTACATTTAATAATTTTTATAATAAAGGTAGATAAAAGCCTTATAGTACATGTATTTAGAAAGGATTGAGTCCGATGGGTTGTGACTGAATAGCAAGGCATGCTCTATAGCAATATATGGTGTACAGAAGTAGTGTTGCATACATATGAATGGTTAAAGAAATATTTAAAAATATAAAATGGTATATCGCAACATAGTTTTTTGTACATAGATACTTTCATTATACGTATGGAGGGTATTATGGCGACAACATGTGGATTAACTGAATTTGTAGGGACTAGTAAAACTGGTGATACTATAGGTCTCGTAATTGCTAACGTAGATCAACAAGTATTAGATGCGATGAAACTAAAGAAAAAATATCGTTCCATCGGTATTTTAGGTGCTCGTACTGGTGCAGGCCCACACATTATGGCTGCTGATGAAGCAGTAAAAGCAACAAATACAGAAATTGTTAGCATTGAATTACCTCGTGATACTAAAGGTGGCGCAGGCCATGGGTCGTTAATCATTTTTGGTGGTGATGATGTATCCGATGTAAAACGAGCTATTGAAGTAGCATTAGCTGAAGTGGAACGTACTTTTGGCGATGTATACGCAAACGATGCTGGTCATATTGAACTTCAATATACAGCACGCGCTAGTCATGCAGTAAATGCAGCATTTGGCGCTCCCGAAGGTAAAGCTTTTGGTCTTATCGTAGGTGCTCCAGCAGCTATTGGCGTAGTTATGGCCGATGTAGCTGTCAAATCTGCAAACGTTGATGTAATCGGTTATGCATCTCCTTCTGCAGGTACAAGTAATTCTAACGAAGTAATTTTACAGATTTCTGGCGATTCTGGGGCTGTACGACAAGCGGTTATTTCTGCTCGTGAAGTAGGTAAACAATTGCTCGGTACGATGGGTGACGAACCAGTGAACGGAGCCCCTTCCTATATCTAATCTGAAAGGATGGTATGCCCTATGAAATCAAAACGTTTCGAAGTCTTAAGTCAACGTCCTGTTAATCAGGATGGTTATGTAAAGGAATGGGTAGAGGAAGGTTTTATAGCCATGGAATCTCCTCAAGATCCAAAGCCTAGCCTCAAAATCGAAGGCGGTCGTATCGTTGAACTCGATGGTAAACGCCGCGAAGATTTTGATCTTATCGATACATTTATTGCGAACTACGGTATCGTTCTCGATGGTGCTCAACAAGCGATGGCAAAGGACTCAAAAGAGATTGCTAATATGATGCTTACACCATCAGTGCCTCGTGAAGAAATCGTTAAGATTTGTAAATCTATTACCCCAGCGAAAATGCTGGAAGTTGTTTCTTGCATGAACGTTGTTGAAATGATGCAATGTATGCAAAAAATGCGTGCTCGTCGTACAATGGCTAACCAAGCCCATGTAACGAATGTAAATGATAACCCAGTACAAATCGCCGCGGATGCTGCAGAAGGTGCACTTCGTGGGTTCGCAGAAGAAGAAACAACAGTTGCCGTTGCTCGTTATGCACCACTTAATGCCATCAGCTTACTTGTAGGTTCTCAATGTGGTCGACCAGGCGTATTGACTCAATGCTCCTTGGAGGAAGCAACAGAATTGGAACTTGGTATGCGTGGCTTCACAGCTTATGCAGAAACTATTTCTGTATATGGTACAGAAGATGTATTTACTGATGGTGATGATACACCTTGGTCTAAAGGCTTCCTCGCATCTGCTTATGCATCTCGTGGCCTTAAAATGCGCTTTACTTCTGGTACAGGTTCTGAAGTACAAATGGGCCAAGCAGAAGGTAAATCTATGTTGTACCTTGAAATCCGTTGCCTATACATCACAAAAGGGGCTGGCGTACAAGGTATCCAAAATGGTTCTGTAAGCTGTATCGGTATTCCAGCAGCCGTACCTTCTGGTATCCGTGCTGTATTAGCAGAAAACCTTGTAGCAGCTATGCTCGACCTAGAATGTGCATCTAGTAATGACCAAACATTCAGCCACTCCGACTTGCGTAGAACAGCTCGTACATTGATGCAATTTGCACCAGGTACTGACTTCATCTGCTCTGGTTATAGTTCTACACCAAACTATGATAACATGTTTGCTGGCTCCAACTGGGATGCTGAGGACTTTGATGACTGGACAGTTATCCAACGTGACCTCAAGGTAAATGGCGGTCTTATCCCTGCTCGCGAAGAAGAAGTAGTAGCGGTTCGTAATAAAGCGGCTCGTGCACTACAAGCTTTGTTCAAAGCTTTAGGTTTGCCTCCGATTACAGATCAAGAGGTAGAGGCTGCTACCTATGCGAATGGCTCTAAAGACATGCCTCCTCGCGATAAGGTTGCAGATATTAAAGCGGCTCAAGACTTGTTAAACCGCGGTGTTACAGGCGTTGACTTCGTAAAAGGCTTAGCTAAAGAAGGTCATCAAGATGTAGCACAAAGTATTTTGAATCTATTAAAACAAAAAATCTCCGGTGATTACTTACAAACATCGGCTATCTTTGACCGTGACTTCAACGTTATCTCCGCGATTAACAATAAAAATGACTATCAAGGTGCTGGCACAGGTTATCGTGTGGAAGGTGAAGATTGGGAACGCATTAAAAATATTCCAAACGCCATTGATCCACGGGATATATAAGGAGGTGTCATGATGGCTGAAATTAACAGAGATGTATTACGTTCTATTATCCTAGACGTTTTACAAGAAATGGGTGGTGTTCATGAAGCACCACAATTCAAGGCTAGTGCTGGTAAAAGCACAACACCAAGTGCGGCTCCTAGACATGAAGATCCAACTGGTGACGATAGCTGGCTCCAAACTGGTGGCCCTGCACAACCTGGTACAAGTGCAGATGAAGTGGTTATTGCTGTTGGCCCTGCCTTTGGCCGTAGTCAACGACAAACTATCGTTGGTGTACCGCATCAAGAGGTAATTCGCCAATTAGTAGCTGGTATCGAAGAAGAAGGCTTAAAAGCTCGTGTAATTCGCGTATACCGTTCCTCTGACGTAGCGGCCGTAGCCGTTGAAGGCGATTCTATTTCTGGATCTGGTGTATGCATCGGTATTCAATCTAAAGGTACTACTTTGATTCACCAACGCGATTTACAACCACTTTCAAATTTGGAATTATTCCCTCAAGCACCTCTATTAACAGCTGAAACATACCGTGCTATCGGTAAAAATGCTGCTAAATATGCTAAGGGCGAATCCCCAACACCAGTACCAACATTGAACGATCAAATGGCTCGTCCAAAATACCAAGCATTATCTGCATTGCTTCATATCAAGGAAACTAAGCATGTAGTAAAAGGTAAGCCAGCTGATGAAGTTCGTGTCACTGTATAAGGAGGTTTACTATGGCTAACGAATTAGAAGCCTTAATTCGGCAGATCGTATCTGAAATAGAAGGGGCAAAGGGAAATACCACACAATACTCTGCGCCTCATACATCATCTACACCTAATACAACAGTTGTAGATAGGATGGTTACCATCGAGGATTATCCGATTGCTAAAAAACATCCAGAATGGATTGATCTTGGTCAAGGTCGAGACTTAAGCCATATTACGATGGATAACGTAATGGCCGGTCATATCACAATGGACGATTTAAAAATTTCTCCATCTATTTTGAAAGCTCAAGGTCAAATTGCTAAGGCTGGGGGCCGAGATCAAATTGAATTCAACTTCTCTCGCGCTGCAGAAATGACAAAGGTAAGTGATAAACGTTTACTTGAAATGTACAATGCACTTCGTCCATATCGTTCTTCCAAACAAGAACTGTTAGATATTGCTAGCGAACTTGATGGTTTAGGGGCTCCGATTTGTGCAAACTTTGTACGAGAAGCTGCAGAAAATTATGAACGTCGTAAAAAACTTAAAGGTGATAATTAACCTATAGGAGATGTCATTATGAAACGAATTGTTGGCATCGATATCGGAAACTCTACAACAGAAGCAGCCTTGGCCGAAATTCATAGTAATGGAGAGGTAAAGTTCTTATCTTCTGCCATCGCTAGTACCACTGGTATTAAAGGGACGCGCGAAAATATCGTAGGTCTCATGGATGCCCTCAAGTCGCTAATTAGGTCTGCTAATCTTACACTACGAGACATTGACTTAGTTCGCATTAATGAGGCTACACCAGTTATCGGTGATGTGGCTATGGAAACGATTACAGAAACCATAATTACGGAATCTACCATGATTGGTCACAATCCTAAAACTCCAGGTGGTTTAGGCCTTGGCGTAGGCTATACAGTTCCCATTGAGCAACTGATTGATAAGCCACAAGGTCAGCCATACATCGTGGTAGCTCCAAAGATTATCGATTTCGAATTGGTAGCACAGCTAATTAATGCGTACTGTAAGCGCGGTTATGATATTCGAGCTGCTATCCTTCAAGCCGATGACGGCGTACTCGTTAACAATCGATTGGATCATAAAATTCCTATCGTAGATGAGGTTGCGTATATCGATAAAATTCCAATGGGCATGCTTTCTGCGGTAGAGGTTGTAGAACCGGGGCAAGTGGTATCACAATTATCGAATCCTTATGGGATTGCCACTGTATTTGAGCTTTCACCAGAGGAAACAAAGAATATTGTACCTATCGCTAGAGCTCTTATCGGAAATCGCTCAGCTGTAGTCATCAAAACACCGGCAGGGGACGTTAAGGAGCGGGTAATACCGGCAGGATCCATCATTGTTATGGGGAATGATCGAACTGTATCCGTCGATGTATCTGCTGGGGCAGAGAGAATTATGGAAACCCTCGAATCTGTTCATCCTATCGATGATATCAGT
Organism: uncultured Veillonella sp.; assembly: GCA_900556785.1. Taxonomy (GTDB): domain Bacteria; phylum Bacillota; class Negativicutes; order Veillonellales; family Veillonellaceae; genus Veillonella. The sequence continues at coordinate 3,715 of USQK01000023.1, read as the reverse complement.
GGTGAAGCAGGTACGAACGTAGGTGGCATGCTTGAAAAGGTTCGCCTTACAATGGCTCAATTGACAAATAAATCCCCGCAAGATGTATTCATCCAAGACTTGCTAGCCGTAGATGTATCTGTTCCTATCAATGTAAAGGGCGGCCTTGCAGGTGAGTTCTCTATGGAACAAGCCGTAGGTATTGCTTCCATGGTTAAGTCAGATCATTTACAAATGGAAATCATTGCAAAGCAGGTTGAAAAAGAGCTAGGTATACCAGTTGAAATCGGTGGGGAAGAGGCTGAATCAGCTATCTTAGGCGCATTGACAACGCCGGGGACAGCAAAACCAATGGCCATACTCGATCTAGGGGCTGGTTCAACTGATGCATCCATCATTAACCAAGAAGGAAAAATTAAAGCCATTCATCTTGCTGGGGCAGGAAATATGGTAACTATGCTCATCAATTCTGAACTTGGTTTAGAGGATATGCATATTGCAGAAGCCATCAAACGAGATCCATTAGCTCAAGTACTCAGCGTATATCACATTCGTCACGAAGATGGAACGGTGCAGTTCTTTAATGAACCACTCTCGGCAACATTGTTTGGTCGCGTTGTTATTGTCACTCCTGATGGACTTGTTCCTGTAGAACGAGATATACCATTAGAAACAATTAAGCGTGTCCGTCAAACCGCAAAGAAACGGGTATTTGTAACAAATTCACTCCGCGCTTTGGCCTCTGTGAGTCCTACTCATAATGTGCGAGATATACCATTTGTAGTTATAGTCGGTGGTTCTGCATTAGACTTTGAAATTCCTCAACTCGTAACCGATGCACTTTCACAATATGCATTAGTAGCAGGGCGAGGCAATATTCGAGGAATTGAAGGGGCACGAAATGCGGTAGCAACAGGATTGGTATTATCTTATGCACAGAAGGGAGGCCTATGATGGATCAAAGTATCGTCAGTAAGCCAACCATATTGCTCTATGCCACACAGCATATCAGTGCGGATATACTAAAATCTGTTCTATATGGAATTGAAGAGGAAGGTCTACCTGTTGTCATTGAGTTCCATAGTGGTACGCATATGACATTGGCTGACCTAGCATCTCGTAATTCGGCTTTATCTGTTGGGATAGGCGTTGATGATGAGGCGATTGTGTTAACCTATAAAAACATACCGGCTCATCAATTTATTTATCGACTTACGGGCTATGCTCAATATCCAGATAGCTTACGCACCTTAGGTGTCAATGCAGCCCGCCTTGTAAAAGGTAATCCTTTCGTTTCTGATGAACGACTGGAAGTAGCTTTTTAAATCTAACTAATTTTAGAGGTGGTGCATATGGCTATTTATACGAAAACCGGTGATGCAGGTACAACGGCCTTATTTGATGGCACTAGAGTACCTAAAAATTCACTTCGTGTGGACACATATGGAACCTTTGATGAATTAAATGCACAGGTTAGTGTATGTGAGAAATTAGTCGTCTCACCAGACAATAAACATGTGCTTCACACATTACAACATCAGCTATTCCGCTTATGTGCGGAGGTAGCCACACCTCATGTGGAAAATCTAAGTGAAAGTAGTAATCTAATTTCACAACAAGATATAAGCGAATTGGAATACATGATCGATGACTATACAAAGCGATTGCCACAGCAACATAGCTTTATATTAAGCGGAAATTATTTATCTGCTGCAGAGCTACACGTGGCGCGTACTATTTGTCGTCGTGGTGAACGATTGCTTATAAGTTTAGGTTCTGTAGAACCTATTCGCGATGAGGTTCGTAAATTTATTAATCGACTATCTGATGCTCTATATATCATGGCTCGCATGGAAGACTATATACAATTTGTAGAAACAATTGTAGAACGCGTTTCAGAACGTGTAGCAACTAGTTGTGAGGAAATACTGACAGAAAGCAATCAATGCGTAAGTAATATAGAGCATACTGCTGAAAGGGGAGTTATTGATATGTCAACTGGAACAGAGTTAGAGCATATTATGACGAAGCTTTCACAAGCGGCATTGGACTACGCTCGGTCCATAGGCGTACCTATCGTTATATCTATAGTAGATGCAAACGGTATATTAATGTATTTCCAACGTATGTCAGATGCATTGCTCATCAGTAACGACATCGCACAGGCAAAGGCGTACACCGCAGTAGCGCTTAAATCAGCAACTCATGAAATACATCCAAGCGCACAGCCTGATGACGATCTATTCAACATAGAATCCATGGTAAACCGTAAAATTTGCACTTTTGGTGGCGGATATCCAATCATGATTAATGGAAAAATGATTGGTGGACTCGGCATTAGCGGTGGTACCGTGGCAGAAGATATGGACATTGCATCTCATGCATTACAATCTTTGTTAACTCAATGAGGTGAAGATAATGGACGTAACGCAAATGTATATTAGTGAGTTTGTTGGTACTGCCGTTTTACTCGCATTTGGTAATAGTACAAATGCATCGATTTTGTTAAAGAAAACCATCGTTGGTATCTATGGTACTAACTGGTTACACATTATTTTTGGATGGGCCTTTGCAGTAACCTTCGCTGTGTATATAGGAATTACACTAGGTGGACCTGGTCATTTGAACCCTGCCGTTACCTTTGCTCTTGCAGTAGCAGGTATCTTTCCATGGGAACAAGTAATTCCGATGTCTATCGCTCAAATTGCCGGCGCTTTTGTAGGTGCTACTATTGCAGCAGTATTCTATTATCCGCACTTCAAGGAAACAGGCCCTGATGAAGGTAACTGCGTAGGCATCTTCGCGACTGGTCCAGCTATTGACCATAAACCTTGCAATTTGATGTCTGAAATCATTGCTACCTTTATGCTCATTCTAGCAACCCTTTGCTTGGGCAAGATGGCAGATGGCTTAGCTCCAGTGGTTAGCGGTATCCTCATTGCATCCATCGGTATGTCCTTTGGTGCAACTACAGGTTATGCGTTAAATCCAGCTCGTGACTTCGGTGCTCGCCTGGCATATACTATTTTGCCTATTCCTAATAAGGGAACGGCGAATTGGCAATATGCATGGGTTCCATTTATTGGTCCATTGATTGGGGCAGGTTTAGCTGTGTTGTTCTTCCAATTAGTGGCACCTTAACTATAGCTAGAGTATATAAAACAACGACAAACTATAACATGTCAGTATAGTTTAAAGAATACATATTACATTAGGAGGAGATTATATGGCCTTTCAAGAGGTAATTGATGCAAAACAGCGCATCATTCAAGAGTTTGTACCCGGAAAGCAGGTTACGATAGCTCATGTTATTGCCAATCCTAAGCCAGATCTATTTAGAAAAATGGGGCTTGAGGAAAAAGGACGCAATGCTATTGGAATTCTTACCATAACACCTGGCGAAGGGACCATTATTGCAGCCGATATTGCAAGTAAATCTGGTGATATCGAAATCGGTTTCATCGATAGATTTTCGGGGGCACTTCTCATAACTGGTGATGTATCTGCTGTTGAATCTGCTTTGCGCAGCGTAATTGAAGGTCTGCAACGCATATTAGGATTCTTTCCAACGGATTTAACAAGATCCTAATGAAAGGGTAATTATGAGCACCGAAAAGAAAGAAAAACGTATCCTTCTAGTAGGTCGTAGCGGTTGTGGTAAGACCACATTAGCAGATACGATTACTCATGGATCGGCTACGTATCATAAGAAACAAACCCAAACGACTAGTTTAAG
>USQK01000022.1 GCA_900556785.1 uncultured Veillonella sp. | reverse complement strand
CTATTGATAAGAGGTAGCCAGTATTTTACTGGCTCCATCGCCTATAAAACCAACACGTTTTGTCCTATAACCCCATTCTCGTTAGTAACTAGCACAATAAAAATAGCAGGGCTGCCACCCTGCTATTTTTTCGTTCATATGAGACTATGTCACATATTGACATCCCTTGTCATATATAGAATAACACTTCACTATAGTGTAGTCAATAAATCCTCTACGCAATCACTCTTAAAAGCTTATCCACTCTAAATTCTCAAAATTATTTAAAATTCGTTTATCCATTTTTACCACTTGATTGGAAAACTCTATTCGATTATTAACAAATGAAATATCTGTATACCATTCCTGTAAACTAGCATACACTTCATTCTCTAAATCAATAATAATGGTTTCAATGGGATCCCAGGTTTTGCATCTTACAGACTCGACCATAACCATACTATTACCTATGAAAGTAACGTCCCTACCATAAATCCAAAACGGTAATACTTTCCCCTTTATAGAAATAGAATATATAGCATCTCCATGAGGTGGTTCCGTTTCATATTGTGCTTTTATATTGTACTTTTCCATTATCTCATTGCTAGCATTTTCTATATATGGCAACGTTGAAATCTTATAATTATCTGCGTTCATATAAGCTCCGTTATTTTTAATATGAAGCACACCAAAGAGGACTGTATATCGCTATTTGTGTAAAGAGTATTTTGCTATACTTATTACGAAGAGAGTCTGTTGACGTGAGTTAGGTTCATCTCCGCGAGGAGGTGATACTATGACAAATCATGAAGTTACCTATGTAATTATCATAGTTCTGTTATCAGTAGTCACTATCATTGCACTAGTTAAGTAGTACAACGATAAACGCCTAACGTATAGAGGAGTGCAGTCCTCTAACACGTTAGGCGTCATCATAATTTTGTTCAGTTTTAGATGAGCCTAACGCCCTAATCACGTTAATGGGCTCTCTTTATATGTATATTATAAGCTAATCAGGCTTAAAAAGATAGTACAGCAATAAACTTAATTAGTACCTACACTGTTAATCATTTCTCTAGCACGCTCAACAGAAACTGGCTCATTAAATAAGAACACATGATTTTGTCCTTCATGTTCCCAAGATGCTAAGTAAACAGCGTCATCTACCATTCGATAGGTTATCGTCATCCCATTTATAATCTCTGTTTTCTGAGGTACATAATCCTTATAGTCACCTGCGATATTACCTGATACGGTAGATACTCGGTATTTAATATACTGCGGCATATCATCTACACGGTCAAAATATGTTCCTTTTAAAAGCTCATGATAGGCATACACAACTTGTAATACATCGTGATCCACAATGGATACATGTACGGAACGTAATCCCTCTAAACCACTTGGCAACTGCGGTTTAAAGTTCAAATGTTGCTTAGCCTCATATAGGGTATCAAACACCTCTAGAGATTGACCTTTACGAGTGCTTCTATAATCGCTATCCGTCATAGTACAACTACCGAGTCTGTCAGGACATGGAAACTCATTTCTGTCACCATAGGGCTGATCATAAATCGAATTACCATTGAGTCTAAAACGAGTCGAATCATCTGCGGACACAACATTAATGGAACCTATAAAAGCTAACGTAGCTAATGCACATACAACCTTTTTCATTATATATTCCCCTACAAACAAACTATATATATCAAGTAAATTATATCACTAAAATTTGAAACAGCTATCATCACAAATCTATCACATTTGATAGTATCTATCGCAAATCATTCTACTATTCAAAATTATTGTAAGTGCTATAATGAACTTATAAAAATGAACAGGTGTTCCTATGATAGTAAGTGCATCTTTCGAAACTCATATTTACTAGTTATATTAAGGAGATTATCATGACACATACACAATTAACACAACTCGTACAAGCTTTATTAAATGCACCTACAAGCAATGAAACAGTAAAGGAATTCGCTCAATCTTGGATTAATGCAGAAGGTACACCTAAACAAGAAGAACTTACAAAACAACTCGTATCCGTAGCAGAACAAAACATTGCACTTATCGATGAAACAATAGGCTTTGCAGGGTCTGAACTTGCTACACAAATCCTTGGCGAAGAAGGAGCAGCTAACCTATTACAACATGCTAAAGACATTAAAGCAGAAGGCGCAGAATTCTGCGACTGCCCTGGCTGTGTAGCTGCTAAAAATATTATTGATTTGAAAGCGGAAATCATGTAGCTTACTATACTCCATTAAGTGGTTATCAACTCAAGGTTGATAACCACTTTTTTATATGATGAATTGCAATAAGTAATGCGACAAAATTAAATCAATTTTTTAATTCCATGTTTAAACATGTCAAATGGTGTTTTAAACCCAAGGCATTTTCTAGGTCGATTATTAATCAGCACTAGTGCTTCTGTTAGTTTATCTAGTGTTACTTTAGCTAAATCGGTTTTCTTAGGAAAAAACTCTCGAAGTAAACCATTACTATTTTCATTAGAGCCACGTTGCCATGCTGCATAAGCATCAGCAAAATACATTGGTATCCCAAACTCGGTTTCAACCTGTTCAAAGCACGCAAATTCTTTACCACGGTCCACGGTAAAGGTTTTAAGTAATTTACTTGTTAATGTGTTGTATAGGGAACTAATAGCTAAAAACATAGAATCCTTAGTTCGGTCATCCATCTTCATTGCTACATAAAATCGAGTTTTACGTTCAACAAATGTAGCTAAACCACCTTTACTTTGACCTCTGGAAGACACCATTGTATCTAGTTCCCAATGACCAAAAGTCTTACGGTTTTCAACTTCTTTAGGTCGGTCTTTAATGGTCTTTTTCACATTGAACCGTCCACGCTTTTCTTGTGTACCAGGCTTTTTGCCTTTCCCGCGAAATACTTTTTCTGTTACAGCAAGAAAGCCACGATGGATCCAAGAATATATTGTCTTAAAGCTTAGAGCTCCAACTAATTCAGCACCAACTATTTCTTCTGGAGACCAAGTTTGTTGTAACCTGGATTCAATTAAAGCCGCTAATTGAGGTGTTAACTTTGTTGGTCTACCTTTATTAGCAAACTTACTAATTGCTAACTGTTGTGCTTTAATCGCAGAATATTCACCTTCAACACGATTTAATTCTCTTGCTACAGTAGAATGGTGGACACCGATTAAGCTAGCAATTCTACGAACAGAGTATCCTTCTTTTCGTAAAACTTCTATTTGACTTCGTTTTTCTATGGTAAGATGTATATAGCTCATATTAGAGACCTCCGTGTCATGTATTTGTGGTTATTTACATTTTACACGAGATCTCCAATATGAGTCTTTTTATTTGTCGCAATATATTTTACAGTTCATCATATACAAAAACGGCCTCTCATGGAGAAGCCGTTTTACGGAACAATATATTTGTGAAAGCTTTACTTCCACAGTCTACTCAGACATTCTTTTGTATCCGTTGAAGCATTTTAAAGCTCACAGCGATATTAACGAAAATAATCAACAGTGTTACGAACGAATAGCCTAATAGCATACAGTTCGCCGATACCACATCATATATCTGATATGTGCAATATCCAGCCGTGACAATACCGCTAAAAACGCCCGGTATATACTGTTGCAGAAAAATACTTTGAATTACATGCCCAATCACATGGTATATATACGCTATGATGACAGTGATGTAAATGTCGAAGCTTTCAAAATACATACTCAAGCCCAGCACAATCAACAAGAGTATGAATTCCTGACAGACGATGGCATTAAATCTGAAGGGTGTATAAGTGGCTGCTAAAAATTGTTGTTGCAGTTTAGGATTCCTTCGCATGAATCGTGGAAATAGAAGAATCTCTTCAAGTTCGTGCAATATAAAAATGCTCGGGAATAATAAGAAAAAACCATTCAGATCCATAAGATACCTCGTTCACAAGTAAAACTATTTACCACCTTTTTTTACATATGTATCAAGAACTCTTATTTCCCGTAAATAATCTCGTTCAACAGGACTAATAGTTTGATTCTGGTATTTTTGATATTCAGAAAGGACTTTCGCTTGCATTTGTTGATGAGATATATGTCCCTTATCTTGTAATACAGCTTCGCCTGTAGCTGACAAAATCGCATCTATATGCTTTATCCAATCAGCCATTGTCATAGGGACTTCACGCTGGGCCTGTCTTTCCGCAAAATCCAAGTATCCTGAAACTAATTGATTGAGCCCTTGTAATTCTTTTTCTGTAAGATAATTTTTAGCAATTTGAGCCTCTTTCAATGTAGGTAATTCTCCTTTGAAAGTAGTCAATCCCATAAACTCTTTTTTGCTATCTACACGTTTATAAATAACTTCACTAGCCGTATTATGATGAACAGCAAAATGCATCTTATTTTGTACTGTAGCAAAAAATGATTTTGCTTCTACGGATATCGGATTATAATCAACAGCAGTAGAAAATAAGTCCAGCACTTGACGATAAAAAACCTTTTCACTAGAGCGAATATCTCGAATCCGATCTAATAACTCTTTAAAATAGCTGCCACCACCTAATTCTTTCAGTCGCTCATCATCAATAGCAAACCCCTTTATCAAATAATCCTTTAATACGGTTGATGCATATTTTCTGAATTGAATTCCTCGCGGCGATCGAACACGATATCCTATGGCTAAAATCATATCTAGATTATAATAAGCTAACTTTCTTTCAACTGTCCGAGTACCTTCATTTTGAACTGTCAACTTATAGTTGACAGTTTCTTCTTCAGACAATTCCAAATCTTGAAATATAGATTTAATATGCTTGCTAATATTTTGTTTTGTCGTTTGAAATAATTCTGCTATTTCACTTTGACTTAACCAAACAGAACCATCATCAAGTATAAGATTTATTTTAGCTTTTCCATCTTCAGTATTATAAATAATTATATTATTCATCTGAAAGCCTTTCTACCATTACGCCCATAGTAATTCAATATATGTATATCAAATCTTAAAATTAGTATATGTTAAATTAAAAGAAGCCTTCTATATTACTATCATTGTAACACAGAAGGCTCAAGAATTTATCCACTATTAAATTTTTAAAACTGCATTGATTTAACTTGCACACGCAGTACAGTTTTCAATTTAGCGGGCTCCACCTTTCGCGCATCAGACAAGTAGATTTTCCGATGCCACTCGTCGTTAGCACGTTGTAAATTATGAGCAGCGCAGAATTCATCTACTTTCATAAACGATTCCGGTTCATCATCATAAGGCCCGACATGCAATATCTGCACGCAATCCCCATCCTCAATTGATTCGAGCCGCACATCCTTAAATCGAGACAACGATTTTTTCTTGGATACATTCATAATGGCCGCCTCCAACACGTCAGGAGTCACAAAATCAGGTTGTCTGATCATCACCCGATATTGCAGATTATTCTTATCAAACTGCTCCGTATGCTCAATCTGCTTCCAGAGCGCCTCCAACGGATACACGGTGTAATCAAAGTACCCATCCGGCGTCACACCCTTTTTCGGCAGCATCTTTATCCCATAGGACAACGAATATAGCGTCTCTATATCATCGGCAAAAGCCGCATGATTAGGATTTCCCACGCCATCCAGCACGAGGAACTTCATGCTCGGCACCGTAATCTGCACCGCCTGCTGCTTTGGACAATACAATTCCTTTTCGTGCTTACGCCATTCATGCTTTACTGCTGTCATAAATACCCCCTCTTTCTGAAAGAAAACATGTGATTTCTTTTATCGTAAGGGAGGATTATGAAAGATAATTAAAGAGCCCCTGTTCCAAACAGGGGCTCTTTCGTTTTTACACACTCGCTTCCACCAGTGCTCGTGTATACGGGTGTACCGCTTCTTTCAGTCGGGTTGACTCGATGTTTTCCACGATTTGTCCGTCTTTCATCACCAGGATTCGATCTGTTACGGCTTGTAGCAGTCCGATGTCATGGCTCACAAATACATAGGCGAAGGGTTGTTCTGTATGTAGTTTTTGCAATAGGTCGAGTACGAGTTTCTGGTTCACCGCATCAAGGGCCGATGTAGGTTCATCAAAGAGTACCAGTTTCGGCTTCATCAGCATGATTCGTGCCAGTACAACACGTTGCAACTGACCTCCGCTGACTTCGTGAGGGTATTTCTGGATAATCGATCCCGGTAAGTCCACATGTTGAATCCATTTACGAATATCTTCTTTCGCCTCAGCCATGTCCATAAGACCATAGTTAATGTACGGCTCTAGCAGAAAGGCTTCCAAGTTCATCCGCGGCGGAATGATCGCCAACGGATTTTGAAACATCATCTGCAGCGAGCGATAGATTTCCGTATGGTTTTGGATCTGCCATATATCTTCACCGAAGAGTCGCAACGTGCCCGATGTAGGTTTTTCTAGCATCGCTATAAGTCTAAGGAGCGTACTTTTACCGGAACCGCTACCGCCGGCGATGCCTACCCGCTCATGTTCAGCAATGGTAAAGGACACATCATCAACGGCGTACACCGTGTGATTGTGGTTCGTATACTGTTTACATATATGCTCAGCTTGAATCATATTACACCACTTTCATCACGGAATCCAACAATATACGTGTATAGTCATCTTTAGGATGCGCCATTACCTCTTCGGTAACGCCCATTTCAACGAGGCAGCCCTTATTCATCACACCGATGCGGTCCGCGATGCGAGCAGCTGCCTTGATGTTATGGGTCACCAGAATCACGGTTGCTCCGAGGGCCTGTGTTACTTCTTTCAGCAAGTCCAATACCGACGATTGCACCAGCATATCTAAAGCACTGGTCGGCTCATCAGCAAATACAATGTCCGGTTTCAGAATCAGACTCAATGCAATTGCCAAGCGTTGTTGCATACCGCCGCTCAGTTGGAACGGATAGGATTGTAGAATACGTTCCCCTTCCGTCAAGTGGACGAGCTGTAACATATGCAGTACGCGATTCACATCATACGGTTCATCATGGGCGCGCAACAAGTCTTTGAAATGGTTCTCCACGGTACGAGCCGGATTCAAATAGGTACCGGGATTCTGAAAGATCATCGACATACTCATGCCACGCATTTGTCGCCAGTCCTTATCGCTCAACGTCGTAATATCCGCACCGTTCAGCAAAATTTGACCACTTATGGTAGCATTCTTCAGCATACCGAAGGCGGCGCGAATCAACGTCGATTTTCCTGAACCGCTTTCACCAACGATGGCAAATACCTCACCGGTGCACACGGAAAAGGATACATCGCGCACGGCCTGTTCCGCACCGTATGTAATTGATACATTGTCAAATACTATGCAATCAGATTTATTCAATAGTAGAATCCTTTGTTAATAAGTAGTAATCGATTGGATGTACTGGTACATTTTTAACTTTTGTAGTAGATACAACCGTTGCACTTGGATACAACAAATAGATATCTGCTACGTCATCAACTAAGATTTGTTGCGCTTGTTTTGCAATATTAGAGCGTTCGTTTTGATCAAATGTTACGGACAATTGGTCGATTAACGCATCTACTTGAGGGTTAGAGTAGCCACCAATGTTTGATTTCGCACCAGTTTTGTAGAATAAGCTGAGGAACCAGTAAGGATCGTTTGTAGACATAGTCACTACATTGCGTTCTACTAAATCGAAACCATCTGTACCAAGTGTATCTACTTCATCAGGGCTTTGTAATTTCTTAAGAGTTACAGCAATACCAGCTTTTTTTAATTCTTGTTGAATTTCTTCGTATAAGCTTGTGTCTTTACCCCAAATAGCAATAGTAATCGCTAATTCTTTGCCATCTTTTGCATACATGCCGTTTGCATTCTTAGCGTAACCAGCTTGAGTCAAGATTTGGTCAGCTTTTGCTACATCTGTCATCGGTTTATTAGCAATCGCATCATAGCCTAAATTGGCAGATGGCGGGAATGGTGCTGCCCCTGGTGTAGAGCCATTGCCAATGATTTTAGCCATGGAATCATAGTTAATGATATGAGCAATAGCGGAACGCACAGCTTTATCATGTAATGGAGATGCTTCTGTGTTGTTTGCTTTCAACATAAACACACGAACGCCAGCAACGTCTTGAATATTGAAACCATCTTTGAACAAGCTGCGGTTAGCAGAGTCCACTTTTTGAATTACGTCTACGTCTTTAGATTGCAACGCCATAGCGCGTTTGTTATTGTCTTCGATATCTTTTACAGTTACAGAATCAAGACCTGGTTTGCCGCCCCAGTAATCTGCGAAGGCTGCAAGTTCAATTGTTTCACCTTTTTTGAAAGTAGTGATTTTGTAAGGACCGGTAAGAACTGGTTTAGATGCTACATCTTTAAGATCTGCAGTGTCCATGATAACGAAAGCTGGTTCAGTCAAGCTGGACAATAAGGAGCCGTTAGGTTCTGTTGTTTTAATAATCAAGTTTTGACCATCTACTGCGATAGATTCAATCTTAACAGCTTTTGCAGAACGAGCACTTTGTTTCATTGTGTACTCGATGGACTCTTTTACCTTTTGTGGCGTCATTGGAGTACCATTGTGAAATTTAACATTTTCACGGATGTGGAATTTCCATGTTGTAGGGTCCACATTTTCTCAAGAGTCTGCTAATTGTGGGGCAAATTTCATATCTGGTGTTACCGTTGCCAATGTTTCACCAGCGCCGATACGCGTCAATGTCCACGCATCCCACTCGTGAGTTGGGTCTAATGTTTCACCAAACCAATACAAACCAACATTCATATGCTTCCCTTGTTTGCCTTGTTTAGCGGTATCACTTCCGCAACCTACCAAGAGAGCTACCATGCACAGCATAGTTAGACATGCTAATAACCAACGTTTCATAATATCTCCTTTAAAATACATTGCCTCGTCGAGGCTTTCACCATAAAAAATCTATACACAGCACGGTTAACGAGATACATCGAGGGCATCGCGCAACGCATCACCAATATAGTTAAATAAAACAACAGTAATAAAAATAGCGAGCCCCGGGTAAATTAGCAGCCACGGCGCCGTTTGTAGAAAATCTCGAGAGCTCAACAAGATAGCGCCCCACTCTGGATCCGGCGGTTGCACACCGATGCCTATGAGCGAGAAACTGGCTACCAAAATGATGGCATCTCCTAGATGTTGAATAATAACAATCACCAACGGTGGCAATACATTCGGCAGAATATAGCGCCACAGAATTCGTAGATTTGAAGCACCTGACATACGAGCAAAGGTAATATACTCCGCGTGGCGTTCAATCTGTACGAGGCCTCTAGTGATACGGGCATATTCCGCCCATTTCGTAATGCACAAGGAAATGATTACATTCGTTATGCTAGGTCCCATAATACCGATGAAAGCAATGGCAATCACCATGTTCGGAAACCCTAGTACCAAATCAATCAAGCGAGATAACCAACGGTCAATGCTAGGTGTAGAGAATCCTGCTAACCCACCAATAGCGATACCGATGGCCCCACTAATGCCAATGATGGTGAAAGCAATCCCTAAAGAGGCTTTACCACCGTACAAAATACGAGACCACACATCACGACCGAGTTGGTCAGTACCTAATAGATGGGTACTACTAATATCTTGTAAGCGGTCCGCGATATTCGTCGTTTCAGGATCAAATGGTGCTATATAGGGAGCGCATAAGAAAAATGCGATCCATAGAGCTGCTAATACTAACATAACGTATAAAGTATAGGGCTTTTGTCTATTCATAAGAGCCTCCTTTTATGGCGGCTCTTCGCTTCGGATTCAGCCAAACACTCAATACATCAATGATAATATTAATTACGATGAACACCAAGGTAATCCAGATGATATAGCCCTGCATCAATATATAATCGCGAGCCATAATGCCTTGTACCATCATGTAACCAATACCTTTTATGGAGAATACCGTTTCAATAACGGCAGACCCACCTAGCATGGCACCCATCGTTACCCCCATCATGGGCAATAACATAAGTCCCACATGAGGGAATATGTAACGGGTGTAGACCATCCATTCTGGCAAGCCTAATGCTCGCGCCCCCTGTACAAAGGGCTGTCGCGACACTTCTAAAATAGCATTGCGCAATCGACGAATATAGAGGCCACATATCCATAAAGCAAGGGTTACCGCGGGCAATACATAGGCAGAAAAACCATTGGTATTCGTTACCGACACTAGCTGTAATTTAACACCGAATAAGTACAGTAATAATAAACCGACCCAGAACCCAGGAATAGCTAAGGCCAAGAACGTTACTAGACGTATACCATGATCGATCCAAGAATCCTGATATTTTGCAGATACTATACCAAGAGGTATTGTTACTGCAACCCCCATGACAAGCGCTAAAGATACGAGCCCCAATGTATTTGGTAGCGCCCCTTTCAACAACGTGGCCACAGGCACTGCATAAAGTATAGACTCACCAAAGTCCCCTTGTACAATTTGACCTAACCAACGTAAGTATTGCTGCCACCAAGGATCATTGAGCCCTAACTGCTCTCGTATTTGTGCAACTACAACTGGATCTGGTGTAGCCCCTACAAGATTAAACTTCATCGACACGGGGTCGATAGGAGATAATTTTATCAATACAAATGTACCGATAGTAACTACCAATAAAATACCTACAATACTCGCCAAACGCTGTAGTATTAATCGATACAATACATCACCTGCCTTCTTTATCACAAAATAGCTATATTTATATTCTATCAATGTAATACTTAGATAGATATACCCATACTGGTATTTAGAATCGTTATCATTATGAAAGTTTTGCATACCAACATAAAAACGGCCCCTCATAAGAGGAGCCGCTTCTTATATAACCCTTACAGTGTCCATGCGAGTGCTTCACCACAGCTCGCATGCCTATCCCACTAGGCTGGACTGTTATATTATTTTGTATATGCTGTATGTGCTGTAGGTGCTACAGTGTTAGCAATGATCGCTTTTGCCATGTCGCGATTTACAGGGCGTTCAAAGTACATCGCATGGTTTTGACCATCTTTTGTCCAACCAGCGAGATATACCATTTTTTCGCCGCCTTTGAAAGTAACCTTTGTACCGTTTACCTTTTCTGCAGCTGTAACGCGATAATCCTTATGATTACCACTGATATCACCTTTTGTAGTACCTACGCGATACACAATACGTTTGCCTGCCGCTTGGTTCCGCGTTGTATCTTCACCAGCTTGGTAAACATACACAACTTGCAAAACATCTTTATTGATTGTGCTTACAGACTCAATATTATAGCCTACAGGTAATACTTTAGGTAGATGAGGCATAATATTCATGTATTTAGCAGCTTCATCAATAGTAGCAAATTCATGAATTGGGCTTGGCATACCAACCATTGGAGCTGCCTGTTCTGCAACTACAGGTTTAGCTGGATCTGGTTTTACATCTAAAGTACCTTGTGCACCAGCAACAGTGTAAGAACCTACACAAGCACACGCAACTGCTAGTAATACAAATTTTTTGACCATGGGTATAATCTCCCTTCGCATAACATAAAAATTATTAAAAACACATTTATTTTGTATGTGATTTTTCCTCAACAATATTACGGATCATAGCTTTTACCATATCTCGTGTAACGGGACGCTGAAATTCTAAAGAATGATTTTGTCCATCTTTCATCCACGATGCAAGATAAACCATTTTCTTACCACCTTTGAAAGTAACCTTTGTACCATCTACACGTTCAGTTTCTATAACCTTATGAATCTTATGGTCATCGCTGATATCACCTTTTAATGTAGTAGAGGTACGATAAAAAATAAGAGCACCACCGGCTTTATTTACGTACGGATCTATACCGGGTTCATACACGTACACAACCTGCAAAATGTCTTTCTCAATAGTAATGACAGATTGAATATTAAATCCTACTGGCAACAGCTTTGGCATCTGAGGTCTAAACCCTATATATTCAGATGCTGCTTCTACAGTGGTGAACACATGTACAGGACTCGGCATAATAAAATTTGGTTCCCTAGGTTCAACTGAGATTCCACCAGTCATAGGCACAGAACGATCTCCAACAGGTGGATCGTGAGCACTAGTAATGCTATAGGAACCAATAGCTACACATGCTAAAGAAGCCACTAGTAATGTCTTTATCTTTGCTGTCATAACAACAATCTCCAAAAACAAGTTTTGTAAAATTATATTTATTAAAATATGCTTAATAAGTATATCCTAAATGATATAGGATTTCAAGTAATAAATGCTACCTATATCATTTTAACAAGCTTAGTATTTAGCCTATTATTTCTTATGCACCATAAAGCCTGCCGCTTGTTGGTTCGCCATGATGGTTACATCAGAGATTTGCAAGCGTTTAGGTTGGTTTGTTACATATAGTACAACATCGGCCACATCCTCTGGTTGAACAGCCTCAATACCAGCGTAGACAGATTTAGCTCGTTCCGCATCACCGTGGAATCGTACTTCGCTAAATGGAGTTTCTACGATGCCTGGTTGAATGGTAGTAACCTTAATATCTGTAGCTATGGTATCCATACGAATGCCATCGCTTAATGTCTTTACCGCCGCCTTTGTAGCACAGTACACTGCACCATTAGGATATGCATAAATGCCTGCAGTAGAACCCATATTTACAATATGACCTTCATTTTTATCAATCATAAAAGGCAGTACTGCTTTTGTTACATATAAAAGGCCTTTCACATTGGTATCAATCATAGTCACCGCATCATCAACAGCACTATCTTGGAAAGGATCAAGCCCTTGTGCAAGACCCGCATTATTAACGAGCACATCGACGCCACCAAAAGCCTCGATAGCTGCAGGAACCTTGCTTTCAACATCCTCGCGACTACGCACATCAAGAACTAAAGTCTCAACACGCACGCCATATTCCTTAGACAAACGAGCCTGTACCTCGCCCAATAACTCAGCACGACGACCAGAAATCAACACATTATCGCCATGCTTTGCATAAGCCTCAGCAATACAAAGACCGATACCAGACGTTGCACCAGTGACAAAAATATTATGAGCCATAAAAGCCTCCACATCATCAATCCGTTTTATTCTAATAAGTTAATTATACCATTATGAAAATAAAAAAACGCTACCCTACCCCCTATAATCGATAAAAATAGTGTATACATTGGAGCCTTCTGCTATTCTCTAGAATGATATGCTGGCGCATCTGTATGTAAGGCAAAAATATTTGAGCTCTACCACAGCTAGAAATCAAATAGGGATACCTATTCGAAGCCGCCTTGGGCGCTACGCATAGCATTCTCTCCTTTTCCCCTAAATGATATGTCGGCGCAGATAGGATTTAAAAGAATACATAAAGTGGCTTATGGATTTATGAATATGATAATAAAAAGAGGATACCCTTTCTGAATACGACTTAGCTCGCTTTAGAGCCTTCTACTATTCCCTAGGATGATATGCTGGCGCATCTGTATGTAAGACAAAAATATTTGAGCTCTACCACAGTTAGAAAATAAATAGGGATACCTATTCGAAGCCGCCTTGGGCGCTACGCGTACCCATGAAGGCTGAGGATAGGTATCCCTATTGTTTTATTAGGTTTGACGAGGAGAGCTCAAATATTACAGCTCTTTATTTAAGATGTTTCAACATATCATTTAACACTTCCATGCAATCCCCTACGATGCCGTAGTTAGCGTGTTGGAAGATTTCTGCGTTTGGATCGTTGTTAATAGCCACGATTGTGTCAGCACCGGAGATACCGCTCACGTGTTGGATAGCGCCGGAGATACCGAATGCCAAGTATAGTTTAGGGCTTACAGTTTTACCTGTTTGACCTACTTGGTATGGCAATTCAATCCATCCTTTTTCAACGAGTGGACGTGTAGCCCCTACAACGCCACCGATAGCATCGGCTAGTTCGTAAAGTTTATCAAAGTTTTCTTTGGAGCCCATACCACGGCCACCAGCTACAATGATATCTGCTTCTTGGATATTGTAACCATCTTTGCTGAACGGAATGAAGTCGAGACGCTTCATGCGAATATCTTCAGGCTTGAGGTCAAATTGTTCAATTTGGATACGACCCCAACTATCTGCGATGCGTTCAGGTTTTTTAAATACGTTAGGACGTACAGAGCCCATTTGAGGACGATGGTTTGGAGAAATGATTTCCGCCAAAATATTGCCGCCCAAGGCAGGACGTGTCCATTCAACAAGGCCTTCATTCGTATCTACTGTCAAAATCGTACAGTCCGCAACAACGCCGTTTTGCATACGACCAGACATGCGAGGCGCCAAGTCACGGCCGTTGTTAGTGGCACCAATCAAGAGGATATTCGGCTTATGGTCTTCAAAGAAGTCTGTTAATACCTTAGTATAGCCATCCGTTGTATAGTATTTCAAAAGGGGGCTTTCAAAAACGTGAACAATATCAGCACCATGTGCTACCAGTTCCTCTGCTTCGGTTTGCACATTTTCACCAAGGAGCATAACTTGAACGAGCTGGCCCAATTCCTTAGCAATGCGGCGAGCTTGACCGATCAGTTCATACGTAACCGGATGTACCACGTCATCGATGGTATCGGCTACAACAAAGACGTCTCTATATTCATCAAAATTTGTTACGGCCATTACCGGTCACCTCCTTTAGAACTTTCATCACCTTTAGCAGCTGCTACCGCCTTAAACTCACTAGGGGACACGCTTTCCACAGATGCAGCCCGTTGTACTGGGTCTTTTACATCTACGCCCTCATCATTATCCTCAACTACCTCAACCGGTGCATCATTTGACACCAATAAATGAGCAAATTTTTCAGGCTTAATATGATAAGCCAATTCAAGAACCTTTTTAGCCCCTTCCTCGATGGATGGCAACATTTCTACCTTGCCACGAAGAGGTGGTTGGTATACCTTGCGCACCCGCGTAGGAGAGCCGTTAAGCCCGATACGACTTTCATCAATATTCGGCATATCGCGCAATGTAACGTGAGTAATGGTATAACGTTTCGCATAAATAGAGCTCCAAAGACCTGGTTGGCGTGGTTCATTGAGTTCAGCTGTTGCTGTTACAAGCAATGGCAACGGAACCTCTACGATTTCATAGCCATTTTCATGTTGTCGTTTCACAACTGCTTTTCGGGCAGATTGATCAACGGATAGTTCACAGGCATAGGTAGCTTGTGCCATACCGAGTTCCTCTGCAATTTGAGGGCCTACTTGTGCCGTATCGCCATCGATAGCCTGCTTACCGCAGAAGATAATTTGGAATTGACGGTTCATAGTCCGTTGAATATGACGGATGGCAGACGCAATGGTATAGCTAGTAGCCAACGTATCAGCACCACCGAACGCGCGGTCTGTAACGAGTACCGCATCATCGGCGCCGAGGGACAAACACTGGCGAAGCGCTTCTTCAGCCTGTGGAGGGCCCATGGATAAAACGGTTACACGACTACCTTCATATTGGTCTTTCACCGTAAGAGCCGCCTCTAACGCATGCATATCGTCAGGGTTTACAATGCTAGGCAAGCCTGTACGGATGAGATTATTTGTTTCCGGATCCAGCTTAATCTCAGATGTATCTGGAACCTGTTTGATACATACTAATAACTCCATACACTCACCCCTGTCTAAATTCTACGCCCTTAGCGTTACGCGGATATTTCCAAGTTTTTACGATGGTTTCGCCACAGAGAACACGGCAGGTACCGCATTCAAGGCAACCAGCGAAATCAAAGGCTAAATCGCCATTCTCTTGTAATGTATATAAACCAGCAGGACAGCCATTTACGAGTTTCATTTTCTCTTCCAGATCAAAGCCAGCGCCATCCACAATGATATGAGGAGACGTTTCATCTACATAGTATTTATTGGCGCCCAAGCGCTCTTCTAATTTCATAGGGAACGCACCCCTTTCCAAGCATCACGAATCAAGGTAACTAAACCTACATCACTTACACTACTCATCAATTTTTTCATCATTGGTACTGCCCCATCACCGTTTACAGTGAATACATCGCGCATCACATTATTCACAAGAGCTGGATACTCTTTGAATATACGAGGGTTGGATGCGAGGAAGGCAGGCATATTTTTATAAAGCTTCATGTCCTTATATAGCCAAGAATTCTTGATTTGACGTTCATACAATTTAGCAACGCGTTCCATATTTTCATCGCGCAAGGCTACGTTAACCGCATCGGCTGCACACATGCCAGATTCGATGGCAAGGTCCATCCCACGAATGGTATACCCCAAGTTCATACACATGCGCGCCGCATCACCAACGATAACATACCCATTACCGCCCAACTTAGGCAGCGCTTTGAACCCGCCTTCTGGCACGAGATGCGCACTATGCTCCTTCAATTGTCCATTTTTTAATAGTGGTGCGATTCTTGGATGGCTTGTGAAAGCTAACAGCATATCATCTACCGATTTAGTAGCTTTGCCGATATCTTCAAGGCCTACAACCATACCTACAGAAAGGCTATCTTTATTCGTATAAATAAATCCACCACCTAATAGGCCATCGGTCATATCGCCCAATGTAAGCCACGCCATCCCCTCATCGCCAGATAGCATAAGGCGATTTTCAAGATCCTCTTTTTTGAGTTTATATACCTCTTTTACCCCTACAGCCATTGTTCTTGGATCTGTAGGGCCTGTAAGACCAGCCTGTTCCAATAATAATGTATTAGAACCTTCTGCGATAACAACTAGTTTTGCATATACTTCATCATCGTGACAACGAACCCCTATTACGCGGCGATGTTTTCCTTCACCTTCGGTAATAAGCTCTGTTACCTGTACATTAGATACGAGGAGAGCCCCTTTTTTCTCTGCCTCTTCTGCTAGCCATTTATCAAATTTAGCACGCAATACTACGTAGGATTCTTCATTAGGTTCACCATCTTCGTAACTATACTCGATGGTGGTCATTTCATTACCTGTACCAATAGAAATGCGCTCTTTTGTTACCTTTCGTTCCAACGGCGCACGGTCTCTAAAGTCCGGTACAAGACGCTCCAAAGAATGTGTATAGATGCGTCCACCCATCATATTTTTAGCACCTGGTGCGGTCCCACGTTCGATAAGTAAAACTTTTACCCTCTGCTCCGCAAGGCGTAATGCTGCCGCAGAACCCGCTGGCCCTGCGCCAACAACGATAACATCAAATGTTTCATTGCGATCAATTGCCATATACTCAGCTCCTTTAAATGAAAGCTTAACTTACATAAGTTTATACAGTATATATATATTCTCTATGAAGAACGAAAACACCTTTAAAAAATCGGCAAAAAAAATAAATATATTCTATATTTTACGAAATTGTGTTATATATCACACTATATGATGTATATATACTCATTTTATGCTTATACTATTGCACACTATCTTTTATAGATAAGTGCAATAAAATTCATCAATTCGTGAAATTTATAAGTTTATCTAGCTTTCAAAGGAAAAGTAGCGTATGATAAAAGTAGGAAAAACCCTATACGGAGCAACACGCGTATAATACGACCGCATAATGCAAGACCACGGTCAAGGTTAGGCACTCATTATTTTGGAATTACCAGAGGAGGCCATATGGACCCGTTAAGAATCTTGAAAGCATTATCAAATCCACATCGGTTAGATATTATATTGTGGCTAAAGCACCCAGAGAAAGAATTCGGTGTACAAGTACACACTAAAACTCTTATCGATTTCCCTAACAGTGTAAGTGTTAAGAGTATTCAAAAGCGCTGTGGTGTATCTCAATCTTCCATCTCTACATTTATGAGCATCTTAGAAAATGCGAAACTCGTAGAGTCTCGCAAGATTGATCAGTATACCTATTTCCGCCGTAACGAAAAAGTAATTCGTGAGTTCGGCGAATGGTATAACAAAGAGGTATCCATCCAATCGGATGATATCGATAAATTATTAAAAACGCTTAACTTAGAAGACACTTCGTATCCTACACCAGAGGAAACCTCTGCGCCTGGCGAGCAACTCGCTGCCGAAATCAATACTAAGGGATCCGATTATGATGAAAACAGAAAATAAAATTCTCCCTTATTCACTATACTTAGGGATAAAAGAAAAAGAGCTATAATACATGTAATTATAGCTCTTTTTCTTTTTTATATCATAATTCTATCATTATTTTATTAATTTTACTAACAATATTATGGTAATAATAATTCAACTAAAAATGCCCTCCAAAAGGAGGGCATCTATTATATTAGAATTATACTTCTTCTATCGTTGTGCTTCGTAAGCTCTGAATAGTTTAGATAATAATTCAGGTGCCAAGCGCAATAAGTCTGGATTTTCACAGAAGGATACGCGCAATTGCGTTCTGCCTGGATTATCTTCACCTTTTTTACCACTGTAGAAACCATTGAGTGGAGCCATGAGAAGTGTATACTCTTTACCGTCATCAAGGCTTACTGCACCATGTTCAGCACACCAAGAGGCAAATTCTACACCGTCAAAGCCAGGTTTTGCTACCTTTCGTACGTCGATAACAAAGTAAATGGACGCTTCTGGACGAGATACGATGAAATCAGGTTCTACCGCTTTAAAACCTTCATAGAGTTCAAAGATCATCTTACGGTAGTAGTCTCGTTGTTGCTCATACCAGTTATGAAGCTCTGCGTGGCTTTCATGAGCCAAAGCACCAAAGATATATTGGCCTAGTGTATTAGCACTAAGGTTCGCTGTATATTCAGCTACAGATTTTTCATAGCACAATTTATTATCTGTAATGATGGCGCCAATGCGTAAACCACAAGCATTCCATACCTTACTAGCCGTTTCAAGGCTAATACGACGGCCTTCAATACCAGGCACATCCTTATCAGTTAAAGCCCAGATACTAGATGTTTCTTTCCCTTTTTCGTAAGCCAATTCGCGGTACGCTTCGTCAGAAATAATCCACAAATTATGTTTAACACATAATTTTGTATATTCAATCAACGTTTCTTTACTGAATAATTGACCTGTTGGGTTATCGTAAGGAATGATGAGCAACGCACCCGGTTTTGTATCGATAATGCGTTGTTCAACAGTTTCAACGGATGGCAATTCAAACTCGCCATTTTCGTTAAGCTCACGCTCAACAGTGACTGTTTTACGACCGATACGAAGACCTACTGCATCATAGTTTGTATAAGATGGGTTGAACATTAAAAGAGGGCGTTCCTCTTCACCAGCACCGCCACATACGCCAAGCATGATGATTTCCATCGCCATGGATGCACCGTCTGTTACGAGTACATCAAGACCAGTTGTATCGAAACCTTGGCTGCGTAAAATGTGAAGGAATGCTTCGCGACATTCATCAGTCCCCGTAGTTGGTACGTATGGCACGATACCATTATGGAACGGACTATTCACACCGCCCAAATCGAACAACCGACGCTGCATGGCGGGATGCATAGGACGCATTACATTACCAATAGAACCATTCACCAAAATTGGTGGGTTCTTACGTTCCAAGAATTTAATTTGTCCTAGGCGAATGCCAGATGGCTTTCGAGCCATCATATACGGCGACAATTCTGGTTGTTTCATTCAGATCCAACTCCTCTAAAAAAGAAACTGCCTCGATGGGAGGCTATGCTAACTGTGAAAGTAACAAAAACACTTACTTTACAAGGAAATATTTGATACATCACAAAACATATTATACAAATACATAGATATATATAGATACATAATATTATAGTGCTTTTGTTATAGAAAATCTATAGTTTTATAACATATACGGACTCACATATATACTATTCGTTCCATAAAGTAATACAGTAGCCTTCAAGGCATACAAAAAAGACCGAGCCCCATTGAGCTCGGTCTTGTAGGCCACATGAACAATCAAACAACTAAATACTCAAATTATCTATCGATTGTTTTACGTCCATTGTCCGTAGAGTGTGAATGATTTGTAGCTTTAGCTGTATGTTTTGTTGTAGAAGCCTTAGTAACAGGTTTTACTTCTTTACCTTTAGCCGGTTTAGCTTTTTCTGCTTTCACAGGTTTAGCCTTTTCTTGTTTAGCCTTTTTAGGTTTCTCTTGTTTTACTTTTACAGGATTTTTAGCATTAACCGCTGCACCTGCTGGTTTAACAAAGGCATTATTAAGGTTTGTTGCCACTTGTAGTGCTACATCAGAACTTGGGGTAGATACGATGGATTGTCCGGCTACCGTTACAGTGCCACCGCTATAGGATGCAGAGCCTGGCGTAATTTGGTTGTTATGGTACAAACGTGCCAATTTACCAGCCATGTAATACGCACGTTCTTCCCCTGTATAACGGCCGCTACCTGCTGGGCTATAGATATTATCGCCATTGACGTAAACCGCGCCTTTAGACACGTTTACGTGGTTTCCAGAGTATGTGTACATGCGAGCAATATTATTGTTCACACGATCTGTTAACTTAGGATGGTTATTAGGTGCCACTACTTGTGAAAGCCCTTCACGATAGTGTTCCCCCACTTTATTGCGTAGTACCGCCATAGAACCAGCTGCACCGCCCACATTATAAGGAGATTCACTTAAAATCTTGAAGCCTAGTTCATCGGCTGCTTTTTCTTGGCTCATTGTAAATACTTGGTTAGACAAGTAGTTGCCGGCTACGTTAGATAATAACGCTGCCCCTTCACTACCACCAGCTGCAATACCGACTGCTGTAGAAAGGCCGATTTGTTTTTTAGCGCCATTGATAATATCTTTATGCTCACCATGAGCAATTTCATGGGCCATTACGTACGCCAATTGATCATCATCAAGGGTATCTAAAGCACCTTTATTAACAGACATAACACGACCAAGCGTTGCAAAGGCATTAAACTCTGTATCAGGGTTTGCATAAACAACGTAAGAACGTTTTACGCTAGGAGAAGCCTCTAACGTTTTCAGGATACGTTGTACACGTGCTTGCGCTGCACTATCGTTCAGGTAACCAGTTTTCTCCTTAGTACGTGCCAAGCTTTCTTGTTGGCCTTGTTCGGAGTTATCCATTTTATTTAATGCAGTAGATACATAAGCCATAGCAACAGCACCACCCGCCAATGTTTGTACTGCACTAGATGCAGCATTCACTGGAGCAGTTTGCATAATAGCAGGCGCCATTGTCGCAGCCATAGCTACAGATAATGTAGTTGCTGTAATTTTCTTGTTCATTCTCTCAACCTTTCAATGATATAACCATATCATAATTAATCAAAATAGTACTCTAACATTTACACACTATGAATATAGTAAATCTTCATCGTAAATATAGAATGAATAATGGAACAATCATTCATCTGTTAGCTATACGTCAGTTATGAAGAGCAATTTAACTACTTAATTTAACTACTTAACGTAACTACTTAACATTCAAATATAATACATTACTCAACCATCGAAAATTAATCAAAGATTGTACAAGTTATTCATTGTCCACTACTGGTTTAGCTGAAAGTACTATCGCTTCTTTACCATCTTTAGAAACGGCACCACCATGGGTATAGCCCACTACATCAAAGCCTGCCTCTGCACACTGCTCTGCAATGCTTTCATAATTTTCATTCTTACCACGCGTACATGTAGAAAGATGGACGGTAGTAACACCTTTTTTCTTGAAAGACTCGATTTTCTTGGCTAGATCACCACCACTATGGGTGAAACCTACCAACTCAATATCCTCATCTGCATAACGCTCAAAGGAATCCGCTTTATTCATAAATGCTTTTAAGCAACCGCCACAAGAACAGCGCTGCATTGTATCCTCATTCACGAGAACCGCAATTTTCTTAGACATAAGACCTCCTATTAAAGTATAGTTTGAACTTTAGTATAACATATGTATTGAGAAATGATGTATCTTAAAGCACATAAGTGAATATAAGATATATATAACTATATATGTATTATCAATAAACATGATATAACTTGAAATTCCAGTTGAACGCTCTTAAAAGATAGGCAAATCAATATAAACTTGAATAGTAATTACAAAGGTGTTAAATCATCCCCATTAATTCTTTAAGCTACCAAAAACTATTCACGTATCTATATAGTAAAGATAAGAATTTAGAGGATATAAAACTATTTAAAATTGAAGCATGATAGCATATATGCTATCATAGAAGAAAGAAGGATTGGGATGGAGAAACCTAAGTTTGAGTTCTATACAAGACCTAATGGACATAATGAATTTCTAGAATTTTTAGAATCACTTACTGAATCTGATTCGGATAAAATGTTTTCATTAATACATAAAATCCAGGATTCAGGATTGTTAGTTGCTCAATATATGCAGTGGGTAAAGAAAGTGGATAAAAATCTATATGAAATCCGTCTTAAATGTCCTAATAGTATTCAAAGGGCATTATACTTTCATGTAATTAATAATAGATATATTATTACACATGGATTTACTAAGAAAACGCAGAAAACACCTAAAAGAGAGATAATTCATGCCAAACAAATTAGGCGCGAGTTTGAGGAGGAATATTATGCCAACAATTAAATTTGACGATTTTCTGAAAGAACAATTAAAAGATCCAAAGTTTAAAGCCAGATTTGAAAAAGAATCAGCTAATCTAGAAAGTGCTATAGTGATTGCAAAAGCTCGTGAAGCAGCCGGTTTAACACAACGTGATTTAGCTGAAAAATCTGGTGTCCCTCAATCCACAATTGCAAGAATAGAACAAGGTGCAAATACAAGTATTAGTACTCTCTGTAAGATTGCATTTGCTTTAGATAAACAAGTAAAGATAAGTTTAGTATAAAACAAACCCCCTATAAGCTAGTTAACGTGGCTTATAGGGGGTGTATCTTTTCTTGTAGAGTAAGATTTACGTATTACATAATAGCTTCTTCGCGGCCAAATTTACCGTTTATGTATTCTCCATAAGCGAGGAGAACCTCTGTTTTATTTGTCATAACATATGGCCCTTGTTTTACCACTGGTTCATTGAGTGGTTCTCCAGCGAGAACGAAGATTTCAAGACCTTCATCACCAGACTCTACCTCAAAGCGCTCTCCATCATTGTTGAAAAGTACAAAGTCTCCAGATTCTATGCTTTCACCATTGGCAGTACCTGTACCATTAATCACAAGAAAGCCTGTATTCCAAGTCATATTCTCAGAAATAGAGATCCATGAATTCGGTTGAAGTTTTAATTTGTAAATATTCATCGGTGTATGGGATTTAGCAGGACCTGTTATATGTCTGAAAGCACCGGTGTAAACGATAGCATCGATTGTTTCATCAAGAGATTGATACCGCCCCATTGTGGTAGCAGGTATATATTGATATGCAGGTGCATCATTTTTATGACGTTCTGGTAGATTTACCCATAATTGTAAAGCATGGAACAAACGTCCCCGCTTTGCATATTCTTTTTCATGAAACTCTTTGTGCAAAACACCACTAGCTGCAGTCATCCATTGCACATCACCAGAGTGGATAACACCACTATTACCAGCTGCATCTTTATGTTCAATGGAGCCGGAAAAAGAAAATGTTACCGTTTCAAAGCCTTTATGGGGATGTGGAGTGTCACCTGTATCAAAAGGACTGCCCTCAAAATAATATGGCTCATTATAGTCGAGTAACAAAAATGGAGACATACGATCAAGCATAGGTGACTCATCGCTATCAGGGAAGTACTGACGTACTCTAAATCCAGTGCCTACCCAATGAATATCAGGAGCTTTAATAATTCTTTCAATTGTTCTTACAGGATTCATAATAGTTGTATTATATATGAATGATTGTTCATATATCTCAATACTATTATATCTATTTTTTTCGATATATCAAGGGGAGGTAGTAGAATAGTAATTTACATAAAGTTAGAGTTACTCAACCATTTTACGATGCGATACCATAGGTGCTACGCACTGTGGTATCGGTTAATTACAAGTATTTGAAGAAGTTCAACAGTTGTACGGTTCAGTAACATTGGTACTTCGCACCGCGTTACTGGATGGATATGATTTGCCTCCTACCACTAGCCGCGGCTTCCTATCACACTCGCCCATGGCAATATATAATACAATGTTTTAATGGACAGCACATCCTTTAGGGCTTCGTCGAACCTGATGCAATGGACGTACGCGTCGCTGCGCTCCTTTACGCCCTATTGCCCTAGGCTTCCCACGCCGTCTGTATTGTTAAATACACATAGATAATACTTGTACAACCTTGGCTGGAGACGGCTCTAGCAGGATTAGCTAGTCGAAGACTAGTAAAAAGAAAAAGGCCTACCTTTAGGTAGACCTTTTTCTTTTAGTCAATCAGCGGCTTCCTATCCTCCCAGGCCGTCTCCAGCCAAGTACTTTCGGCGTTTATGAGCTTAACTACTGTGTTCGAGATGGGAACAGGTGGATCCTCATAGCCATCGCCACTGAATCTGTCAGAGTTTGTACTCTGAAAACCACATAGAAGTTATATATATTTGTTGCACTAGAAATTCTAGACTAATTTGTTTTATTTAAGTAAAGCCCTCGATCTATTAGTACCAGTCAGCTCCAAACCTCACGGCTCTTCCACACCTGGCCTATCAACCATGTCGTCTACATGGGATCTTACTAGCTTATGCTATGAGAAACCTCATCTCA
>USQK01000021.1 GCA_900556785.1 uncultured Veillonella sp. | reverse complement strand
AATTAAAACCAATGATCCATAAGTTTCGGATGAAGGATAACTATTACTGCTTAGATGTTAATAGTGGTATTATTCACGTTATCGACGAACTCATTGATAGAGTTCTTGACATATATAATGGCACTAATCGCGATGCAGTACATGCTGCATTAGATGCTAAAGAAGATGCCGTAGAACTTGATGAGATTATGGATGAGTTAGATGAGCTCATTAAAGCAGAGCAATTGTTTGCTCCGATGAGTACAGAGTTTAAACTCGTAGTAGGTGAAAAACCTATTGTTAAGGCATTATGCTTAAATATTGCTCATGATTGTAATTTAGCATGTAAATACTGTTTTGCCAGCCAAGGTGATTACGGCGGTGTAAAACGTGAATTAATGAGTTTTGATGTGGCGAAGCGTGCAGTGGACTTCCTCATTAAAATGAGTGGCCCTCGTCAACATTGTGAAATAGACTTCTTTGGTGGAGAACCTTTATTGAACTGGGATGTTGTTAAACAAACAGTTGAATATATTGAATCCATTCAAGAAAAGCACAATAAGATTTTCAAGCTTACATTGACTACAAATGGCATGCTGTTAACACAAGATAAAATCGACTATGTAAACGAACATAAGATGAGCCTTGTATTATCTTTGGATGGTCGTGAATCTGTACATAATGCGATGCGTCCTGTAGCTGGTAGTGGTGCGGAATCTTATAAATATATTGCTAAAAACCTTATCAATGCGGTAAAACAACGCCATGGTCTTGAATACTACGTACGTGGTACGTATACACATAAAAACTTAGACTTTACAAAAGACGTTATGGCTATGTCTGATCTTGGCTTCGAACATTTATCCATGGAGCCTGTAGTAGGTGAAGAGGGGGACTATGTTCTTCGCGAAGAGGATTGGCCTGTATTGGAAAAAGAATATGAAAAATTAGCAGATATTTATTTACAACGTCAATTAGATGGTTGGGGCGAGAAGTTTAACTTCTTCCACTTCCGTATGGATTTGTATCGCGGTCCATGTATGGCTAAACGCCTTCGTGGTTGTGGGGCAGGTCATGAATATATGGCAGTCGTACCAAATGGCGATATTTACCCATGTCATCAATTCGTAGGTAAAGATGGATATGTGCTTGGCAATGTGTATGATGGTTTACAAAATACAGAAATTCCTAAAGATTTCCGTAATACACATGTATTCTCTAAACCAACTTGTGTTGAATGTTGGGCGAAATTCTTCTGTTCTGGTGGTTGTCATGCTAACAACATTACATTAGGTGGCGATTTAGAAACACCTTATGAATTTGGCTGCCGCTTACAAAAGAAACGTATTGAATGCGCTATTATGATTCAAGCCGAGCTAGAACAAGCTGGCATTGATGGCAGTATTCCTGTAGCATTAGGTTAATAGCCATTAATTCTCCGTCTATAGTAGGAGTTTATATGAAACAAAATAGTAATCAAACTATAGAACGCTGGGGAATTCGTTATACCGGTATAGTTCAAGGGGTCGGATTCCGGCCCCTTGTTTCTATGTGGGCACATTCCCTAGGTTTAACAGGTTTTGTATATAATGATAGTCAAGGTGTTTACGTCGAGATACAAGGTTGTACTAGTGATTTGCAGTTGTTTTTAGATGCGATTCAAGATGACCAACCTCGATTGTGCCGCATTACAAGTCAACGGGTACAACATCTTACTATACAAAATAATGAAGTTGAGTTCTCTGTGAAGCCCTCTCCATTAGGTGAAGAGGTTAGTACGTTTATTAGTGCTGATACAGCGCCATGTGATGACTGTCTTAAAGAACTAGAACGGGACAAGCGTAGGAAAGAATATCCTTTTATTAATTGCACAAATTGTGGCCCTCGGTATACGATTATTAAATCTCTACCTTATGATCGTGAGCGAACTACGATGGATGAGTTTCCTATGTGTGAAGCTTGTAAGGCTGAATATGAGGATATAGAGGGGCGCCGTTATCGTGCTGAACCTAATGCGTGTTCTCTTTGTGGGCCACATTATACTCTATATAAACCTAATCGTACGGTTGTAGATACAGTAAATGTATGGAATACAACTCGTGAATTAATCAACGAAGGTAGTATTATCGCTATAAAGGGGATTGGCGGCTATCATTTAGTTTGTGATGCTCGAAATGATGTAGCGGTCCAACGCTTACGTAAGCGTAAAAACAGACCACATAAACCACTAGCAATTATGGTGGGGTCTCTAGATACGGCAATCGAGCTAGTCCATCTTAGTGATGTAGAACTAGATATTTTGACTGGAATGGAACGTCCTATCGTATTATTAGAAAGAAATCAGGATAGCTTAGTCCATTTGAGTACCCATGTAGCGCCAGATAATCATATGCTTGGCGTAATGTTACCATATACACCGATGCATGAGGTACTATTACCATCAGATGCAGCGTGGGTCATGACGAGCGGAAATCGTAGCGGTGATCCCGTTTTATATGATGATAATCAAGCATTTGAAGAGTTAGGGGCAGTTGCTGATTACTTTTTGGTCCACAATCGGAAAATTTATGCACCTCTCGATGATTCTGTTGTAACTGTTATTCGTAAGAAACCTCGATTTATTCGTCGTAGTCGTGGCTATGTACCAGAACCTATTCATTGTGAAATTTCAGGGCAAACTCCGATATTAGCTATGGGGAGTGATTTAAAAAATGCTTTCGCTATGAATAAAGGTTCTGAAGTTCTTGTAGGACCACATATTGGTGATCTACAGAATGCATCCACTCATGCAACTTTGGAGTGGACTATTGACCGATATGAGAAATTATTTTCTATACAACCAGAGAGAATCATTGTAGATAGTCATCCTCAATTTTTCTCTTCTCACTTAGGGGAACGTATTGGTAAAAGTTCACAGATTTCTGTTATACCTGTCCAACATCATCATGCTCATATTGCATCAGTCATGGCAGAACACAATCTTGAAGGCCCTGTACTAGGTATTGCCATGGATGGTACTGGATATGGTCCAGATGGAAGCGTATGGGGCGGTGAATTCCTTCTTTGTAAAGGCAACGAATATCAGCGATTAGCTCATATCCATGAAGCGCCGTTACCAGGTGGAGAAAAAGCCGTTTCTGAGCCATGGCGTCAAGCCTTATGGTATATCAGAAATTATTATGGTAATGATATTCCACCTATTTACCAAGAGTGGATGAACAGGCTACCTAAAGGTTGGGAAATATTAGATAAAGCATTACAATCTACAATGCCTATGATTCAAGCAACGAGCTGTGGACGTTTATTTGATGCAGTAGGTTCTCTTTTAGGCCTAGGCATGATTCATACCTATGATGCGCAAATTGCTATTGCATTAGAATCTTTATGTGGTGATGAAAAAGGCACATTGCTTGATTATAACTATGACGGTCGAATTCTTGATTTTACTCCCACTGTTCAATCTATTATGGATGGTGTCGTTAAAGGTGAATCTAAAGCTCATCTTTCAGCATCTTTCCATAAAACCGTTGCCATTGCATTATGTGAAACTTCAGCCGATTTAATGGAGCGATATAATATTAGTGATGCGGCCATATCAGGCGGTGTATTTCAAAATCGCAAATTAGTAGAGTTAATATATCGCGCTTGGCATGTAGGCAATTTATATATGAATGAGGCTGTTCCTTCCAATGATGGGGGCTTAGCACTCGGACAATTATGGATTGGTAATCAGAAATAGTTATATACTCATGTAGCTAGTATCACTTAATAAATACTATAATTGTGATACAATAATATTAGAAATATTTATATATAATGAGTTTGCTTACATAAAAGTAAACTTATAGAATTAGTTATTAAAGTAATATATAAGGAGATAATATGTGCTTAGCTGTACCAGCACAGTTAATAGCTGTGAATGATGTTATTGGCACTGTAGAATTAACAGGTGCTACCCGTGACTGCAGCTTACTCCTCGTACCAGAAGCAAAGGTAGGGGACTGGTTGTTAGTCCATGCAGGTTTTGCTGTACAAATTGTTGATGAAGAAGAGGCACAAAAAACATTAGAGGCCTTTAAGGAGCTAGAAGAACTTGAAGAAGCTTACTTTGCAGGAAAAGCAGAACAGTGCTGATGCATTGTTAAAACGTATCAATGCTCTTCATAAGTCAGGGGAAACCGTGAGACTTATGGAGGTTTGTGGTACACATACTGTATCGATTTTCCGTGAAGGTCTTCGTCAGTTATTGCCAAGTGGCATTGAACTTGTTAGTGGACCAGGATGTCCTGTATGTGTAACGGATCAAACGTATATGGATAAGGCTTTGGCTTATGCTGAACGTGATGATGTTATTATTGCAACCTTTGGGGATATGTTAAAGGTGCCAGGTAGTTATAGTAGTCTTAGTGAAGCTCAAACAAAGGGCGCCCATATCCATGTTATTTATACGCCTTTAGAGGTAGTAGAACTTAGTAAGAAATATCCGGAAAAGAAAATCGTATTTTTAGCTATCGGCTTTGAAACGACTATTGCCGTTATTTGTGCAACTGTAAAAGCAGTTCATGCAGCAGGCTTGAAGAACGTGTTCTTTCTTGTATCTCATAAATTAGTGCCTCCTGCATTGCGAGCTTTATTAGATAAACAAGAAGGTCATATTGATGGTTTTATTTTGCCGGGTCATGTGAGTGTTATTATTGGAGAAGAACCATATCAATTCTTATCTGAAGAATATCACATACCATCATGTATTGCTGGTTTTGATGGACTTGAAATTTTATCTGCTATAGCAAATATTTTAGAGCAACGTAAAACTAGTAATTTTATAGTAGGCAATACATATCATTCTGTAGTTATGCAGAAGGGTAATCCCGTAGCGCAAGCGATGATCAAAGAGGTATATGATGTATGTGATGATGCGTGGCGTGGTATAGGTGTCATTCCAAATTCTGGTTTAAGATTAAAGGACGAATATGCAGCCTATGATGTAGAACGTGCATTACCTATCCATCTTGAACGACCTTCTCTTGATCCGAAGGGTTGTCAATGTGGCCGTGTATTGCAAGGTCTTATTAAACCGAGTGAATGTCCATTATTTGGTAAAAGTTGTACTGCTGACCATCCAGTTGGTGCCTGCATGGTATCTGTAGAAGGTAGTTGTGCTGCATGGTATAAATATGGTTATTCCAGTGGTGGATCGACGTGGGAGGATTAATATGGAGCGAGTTCGCTTAGTCCATGGAAACGGTGGTCGATATAGTCATGAGTTGACCGAGCGTTTTATTTTGAAATATTTTACAAATGATTTATTAGCTCCTTTACACGATGGTGCTCAATTTCCCGTTACAGCAGGACGTATGGCGTTCTCTACAGATTCCTATGTAGTACAACCAGCGTTTTTCCCTGGCGGAAATATTGGTAAATTAGCTGTATGTGGTACAGTGAATGATTTAGCTATGAATGGTGCTATTCCACAATACTTGAGTTGTGGGCTCATTTTAGAAGAAGGCCTTGCCTTTAATGAGTTAGATGAAATCCTTCATACCATGTCAGATATGGCAAAAACTGCAAATGTACAAATTGTTACAGGTGACACTAAGGTTGTTAAAAAGGGTGAGGCAGACAAAATCTACATAAATACTGCGGGGATTGGTATGATTCCAACAGGGATAGATATTGGTCCACATCGCGTAAAGCCGGGAATGGATGTTATCTTATCTGGTGCTATAGGGGATCATTCTATTGCTGTTATGGGACAACGGTTTGGATTAGACCTATCTGATTCTTTAAAAACTGACTGTGCCCCTTTAAACAATATGGTCCATGCCGTACTTGATAAAGTGGGGCCTCAAGTGGCTCTATTGCGAGATCCTACACGTGGTGGTTTAGGTACTGTTTTAAAAGAAATTGCAGACCAAAGTCAAGTTGGTATTAAGGTGGACGAAGCAGCTATACCGATTCACGCTGAAGTGCAATCTGTTTGTGATATTTTAGGGTATGATCCATTATATTTAGCTAATGAAGGTAAGGTAGTACTCGTGGTAGACCCATCGGTTACTGATGAAGTTTTATCTATTCTTCGTGGCTTTGAAGAAGGTAAAGAAGCTGTATTAATCGGTAAAACATTAGATAAAAATATTGGCAAGGTTGGATTGCAAACCGCAATTGGTGGTGTCCGTTTAATTGATTTGTTAGGTGAAGATCAAGTCCCTCGTATCTGTTAATTATATAGACTAAGATTATTTTATATTTAGCTGATTTTAAATGTATAAAAAGAATTTTTGTACTTATAGATTGTGAAGAATAGTAGATATTGACAATAATCCTTTATGATAGTAGCATTAAATTAAGTTGTGTAAAATTCATTGATTGTTCATCGGACTTTTATACAATGCTAGTATCTTTATGTGTAAGTTCTTATACTTTCACTAGAATCTATGTATAGAATTTGTTAAAATATAAGTATCTATAGGAGGCTTATTATGAAAAAGAAGATTATTACAGCTGTTCTAGGGATTTGTTTAACTACAACTGCATTTGGTGGCATCTTGACAACTCAAGCTGGTGGACTTAGTAGCATTCTTGGTGGTGCAGCTAAAATTGGTGGTATCGGCATTGTTGTTAATAAATTTGGTCCACAAATTGACTCTTTCCTAAATAAATTATTGAAACAAAATAACTTGAGTACTGAATATACAACTAAAGTAGTTCCTATTATCAGTATTGGTACAAAAGGTTATATCGGTGCGGCTCAAGTTACTGGGCCTGCTTCTAGCATTGAAGAAGTTAAAGCTGTTGCTCAAGTAGAAGGTAGCTTTAATGGTATGGTTCGTGTAAAAGGATTAGTTCCTGTTAATAGCACAAACCCAGTTGGTGCATCTCGTGTTCAAGGCGTAGGTGTATCTGCGATTATTGATTTGAAAATTTAATGGCCACTGAGCATATAAATTGATAGACTCAGGGAATAAGCACGGTCTTAGGCCCGTGCTTATTCTGTTGTATAACAGTTATACATTAGATACATTGTGGAGGAATTTATGAAGAAACAAGTACTTACACTTTTAATGGCATCCCTAATT
This sequence comes from uncultured Veillonella sp., assembly GCA_900556785.1. Lineage (GTDB taxonomy): Bacteria > Bacillota > Negativicutes > Veillonellales > Veillonellaceae > Veillonella. Next base: position 17,758 of record USQK01000021.1, on the reverse strand, counting down.
TCAGGCACTGCATTTGCCGCTCCTGGTACAGTAACTGAAAAAACAAATGTTTTAGAAACTACTGTATATGGAGCCGTACAAGATGGTGCTGTTGTGGACCGCATTAATCAACTTGATGAAACCGTGTATGGTACTGGTTTCAATGGTAATTCCGCAACATTGAGTAAACGTGTTGACTCCCTCTACAATTCTGTAGAAGGCAGTGGTACTAATATTTCTTTGCGCGAAGAAATGGATGCATTGGAATATACATATCAAAATAGCATTAACGCAGGATCTCTTGTAGACCGTGTAGAAAAGATGGAACGTAGCGTTAATGGTCGCATTGGTAGCGGTTCCTTACAAAAACGTATTATCTCTTTGAAGACAAAGGTATATGGTAGCAATGTGGCTCTTACTAACCAAGTAGGTACATTGTCTGGTAATCAAGTGTTCAAAGTGACTCTAAATGAAGCGGTTTCTTCTAAAACTAGTCATGAAGGTGACACTATATCCTTTACTGTTGCAGAAAATGTAATGGATGGCAATGTCTTATTAGTACCTGCGGGCACTGTAGGCTCCGGAACAATTACTTCTTTGAAAAAGGCTCGTTCCTTTGGTCGTAATGGTGCGTTAGATATTACATTTGATACAATCCCAGCTATTGATGGTACAGAATTTACTGCTGTACAAGGTAAAGAGGCTAAGGATAAAACCCGTAGTGAAGTTAAAGCAGCAGGTGCATCTGTAGCGGGCGCAGTTCTACTCGGTCCTGTTGGGCTTGTAGGGGGCGCTTTCATCAAAGGTAAAAATATTGAGTACCCAGCTGGTGCTACTGTATATGTACAACCTCAAGATTCCGTAACAATTCAAGGTCTTGTTATTGGTGGCGATGGGTTAGCTCATAGTGATGATGAATTAGCTGATGCTGTAACTGTACCTAATACAACAGGTGAATCTGAAGAATATGTAGAAAATAATGATACTGATGAAAATGCAGCTATAGCTGAAGATACTACAGCAGTTGAGGAGCCAGAAGAACCTGTAGAAAATGTTTCTCAACCTATCGTTGTTGTAAAGCGTAATCAATAATTAACAAATTCTTAAAGTAATAGGAGTTCTAGTAACCATGAGGAAACGTAAAGTACAATGGCTGGCAGCGGCATGTGTTTTCTGTTTAGCACAACCAGTATGGGCCGCTACAGAGTCAACCACGGTATATCAAGATCAATTGGATAGCGTTGATCAATCCTATCTTGGAGAAATCTCTAAAGCATCTACACCTGACAATAGTAATATCCGTGTTGTACGTCGTGGTGAAAAGGCAAAGTCCAATCAACCTACAGAACAGTTGCCGACTCGTATTGATGCAGATAAAATGTCCTATACAGGGTCCACTGGTGATGTATATGCACAAGGTGATGTAGTAGTGACCCAAGGTAATCAAACTTTGATGTCTCCGCGTATAGAAGGTAATACGAAAACTACAGAATATCGTACTGTTGGTGGATATCACTTTTTAGAAAATGGTGGTAAAACTAAGGATATTACAGGTCAAAATATGACATATCGTACTAGTGATCACCATTTTACAGCCAATCAAGCTTTTGGTTGGAATGACCCTTACTATGTAAAAGGGCAAAATGCTACATTTGATGGTGAAACTGGTCATATGGAAAAAGGCATGGTTACCACAAAACATGCGATGGCTTTTAAACATACACCTGACTATCGTGTAGAAGGTCAAGATATCAAGGTATATCCTGGCGATAAAGTAGTTATCAAAAAACCATCCTTCTATATTAAAAACTTCAAGGTTTTATCTTTGCCTTCTTATACAGCATCTCTTCGTCATGATAAAGAGGGTAAATTTAGTATTTTTTCCTTGGTTCCAAAACCTACATATAGTAGTGATGATGGCATTGGTTTGCATGGTAGTACAGAGTATCCAATCGGTAAGCATGGTGAAGCCTATATTGATTACCGTTGGTATTCAAAGTCTGGATTTAAACCAAAAGTAGGCTATAGACATTATTTGCCTTGGGCTACTGCATCCATAGGTTACAGTAAAGAATCTAATGAGTATAACGATGAAACTGTATGGGTAGAAAAGATTGGTGAAGTTCGTTTAGATACTCATACATATCATGTTGGTAAATCTCCTGTTACTGTACGTGGTGGTGTAAACGCGGGCTATTGGAAAGAGGGTTCTGTAAAAGGTTCTCATAAAGAGTATTATACAGAAGTATCTCATGATCCAATTAAGCTTTGGAAAAATGCAGATTTACGTTTCTTAGGTGGTTACCAACGAGATTATTATGGTTATAATGGTACGATTCGTAGCATGCCTTATTGGGGCGCTCGTTTCCAATCTAAAGTGGGAAATCGTGCTAATGTATGGGTTAGTTATAATCAACGTAATATTTCTTATAACAACTCTCCATATCGATTCGATACCACAGAGCTTCCTAAGGAGCTTATTTATGGTGGCTCTTATAAATTAACTCGCTTGGATGATGTTTCTGTCAGTGTGAAAACAAATATGATGAGTGGTGACATTGATTCTGTGTACTATACATGGCATCGTGATTTGCATTCCTTTGATATGTATTTGACATATAGAGATGCTCATAGAAGCAACAATGATCAATGGAAGATCAAATTTGTGGGCAAAGACTTTTAATTAGGAGATAACTATGCAACGTATTAGAAAGGCCGTTATTCCAGCAGCTGGCTTTGGTACACGGTTCTTACCAGCTACTAAAGCACAACCAAAGGAAATGCTTCCTATTGTAGATACACCAGCTATCCAATATATTGTGAAAGAAGCACTAGATTCTGGTATTGAAGAAATCCTAATCATTACAGGTCGTAATAAACGTGCTATTGAAGACCATTTCGATAGCAGTGTTGAATTAGAATTATTGTTACAAAGCCAAGGTAAAAATAAACAGTTGGCTATGATTAAGGATTTAGCAGATATTAAGGTTCACTTTATCCGCCAAAAGGCACCACGTGGTCTTGGTGATGCTGTACTATGTGCTAAAGCCTTTATTGGTGATGAACCATTTGCTGTGTTGCTTGGTGATGATATTGTATATAATCCTGAAAATCCATGCTTAAAACAGTTAATTGAGTGTTACGATGAACATCCTGGTATTATTCTAGGGGCTCAATTTGTACCGGAAGATAAAGTTAGCTCTTATGGTATCGTATCCGGTGAAGCATTGGCGGATAATTTATATCGCGTTCATAATTTGGTGGAAAAACCAAAAAAAGAAGATGCACCATCTACACTAGCAGTATTAGGTCGTTACATTTTAACGCCAGATATTTTCAATATTTTGGAAAATACAAAACCAGGCGTAGGTAATGAGGTTCAATTGACTGATGCGTTAGCAGCATCTAAAACTGACACGTATGCATTGGCCTATGAAGGCATTCGTTACGATACAGGTGATAAACTAGGTTACTTGAAAGCTACTGTTGAGTATGCATTGCGCAATGAAGAATTAGGTGAAAACTTCAAGGCATACTTAAAAGAGCTAGATCTTAAATAACAAATCTATAAGATTTAACCTTATGAAAGAACCTATGATATATCATGGGTTCTTTTCTTTTAGTAGTACATTTAGCTAATATAGATCTATTATGTTATATTTGTTAACAAATGGATAATGACTTTTGTTGACGAATGAAAAGATGTTGATTATAATCAATTTATTGAATAAATAAAGGACTGTGATTATATGAGAACATTATTTAAAGCATTATGTAATAATGACTTAGATCTACCAGGACATAGTGTTATTAAGCATATGCATTATGATGCTTCAGGAAGTGATCAATCTATCTGTGGTATTTTATATCAAATCGCTAAAACTACTACAATTGGTATTCTGGATAAATCAGGTTTTTTAATTGTTGATTTACGACCAGTGCCGAAACAATTTAGCATTCGCACTACCGTACATAATGATGAAATTAGTGGCGCTATATCGTTTTCCAAGAAAGATATAGTACAATTCGTAAATGATATTAATGACACGAATCCAATTCATCGAGAGGATCCTTATGTGGTACCGGGATGTATGATTCTTGAAACATTGTGGAATTATTGGAATATTAGTAAATCTGCACAGCAGATGGCAATTTATTTTCATGCCCCTGTCATTGCAGGGGATATGGTGACTTTAGTGGAAGTCCCTGAGGATGCTCATGTAGAAGGTTATGTAGGTGATACATTGGCATTTTCTGCTACTTTTTTTGGTGAAAATGAAGATTCAACATCTTTGAAACAAAGATGTATTAGTTAGAGGTAATTATGGAAGCAAGACGTTTAACAAAAATGGCTTTATTGACAGCCTTATTATGTATTTCAGCATATATTTCATTTCCATTGCCATTTAGTCCGGCAATGGTAACCGCATTGACTTTGGTGGCAACATTAACAGGCTTATTATTGCAACCAAAGGATGCTTTTATAGTATTTGTCGTGTATGTTCTGCTAGGAGCCGTTGGTCTACCTGTATTCGTTGGAGGTACAGCTGGTCTTGGTAAATTATTGGGACCTACAGGGGGATTTATCTTCTCTTGGCCAATAGCATATACTTTACTAAGTGTATTTAAAGGGTCTAAAAAGAGCTTTTTCTCTTATGCATGGCGCTCTCTTGTAATTACAATTCCTGTAGTATACCTATTTGGTGTGGCAGGCTTTATGATTGTTACCAAAACAGAACTTTGGGCGGCGTTGCCTGTAGTTATGTTCCCATTTATTCCTGGGGATATCGTAAAATGTCTCGTTGCATCCTGGCTAGCAACTAAAATTAAAATTTAGCATGTAATAATGAAAAGAGGCATTCCTTGGGATGCCTCTTTTGTGCATTTTGTTATAGGAGCTTATATGTCAGTATATATTCATGGTGGGCTTAGAAGCCCTATAGGCGTGTTAAACGGCCAATATAAAAATACAAGACCTGAGATATTGGGTGCACAATTGATTAATGAGTTAATTAAAGGACATGAAATTAACTCTGTAGATGGTATTTTTTGTGGTAATGCAGTTGGTACAGGTGGAAATATTGGACGATTAATGGGTTTAATATCTAATTTATCGGTATCGACGCCTGCTGTAACAATTGATATGCAATGTGCATCAGCATTGATGAGTATTGAGATGGCCTATACACATATTGCGTCAGGCGTGATGAATTCTGCTATTGCTGGTGGCATTGAAAGCTCTTCACTGCAACCAGACCGAATCTATGCAACTGGAGATGACCGAGACGGTTTATATAAGGTGGCTCAATTTACTCCTCAAGATTGGTCTCCTTTAGCTATGTTAGAAGGGGCAGAAAGAACCATCCATAAGCACAATATAACTAAGGAAGAGTTATATCCATATATTATTGGAAGTCATCAAAGAGCTACTAAGGCTTTAGATAATTCATTTTTGCAATCTTATATAATGCCTTTTTCTATAGATGGAAAAGAGTGTGTAGACGAATGTATTAGGCCAAAGATGAATGAAAAACTTTTATCTAGGATGAAACCATTATTAGGTAAGGGCTCTATTACAAATGCTGGCAATGCTTGTTTAACTCATGATGGTGCTGCTTTTGTATACATATCTAATGAAAAAGGACCGTTTAGAATTCATAGTATCATGCCTTGGGCTGGAAATCCTCAGTTTAGTCCAGAAGGTGCTCTTGAAAGTACTAAAGCTATTTTAAAACGGACAGATTTAACCATGGATGATATGGACGTGGTGGAATGGAATGAAGCCTTCGCCATTATTGATGCTCTCTTTGAGAAGTCCTACCCTGATCATATGGAGAAATATAATATGCTTGGTGGTGCATTAGCCTATGGACATCCTTATGGTTGCTCTGGGGCTATTTTAGCTCTTCATTGCATGGCGGCTTTAGAATCCTGTAATGGTCGATACGGTTTATGTGCTATTGCTGGCGCAGGCGGTACAGGAACTGCTTTAATTATGGAACGAATGTAAAATGACAATTATTGAACGTTTACGACAATATAAAGAATTAGATCCTCACAAGATTGCTATAATTGTAGATGATAAAAAGTATACATACGGTGATTTGTATGATGCTATTTTATCCATAGATATTAATGATACTAGACGTATAGTAAATGTTGCTCAAACTAAAGAATCACCGAAACATATAGTTGCTTTAATTCAGAGTCAATCATTTGTGGAACAACTTGTACAGTGGTTGGCGGGATTGTATACCGGTTATATTCCTATGGTATGCCATAACGAGATGGATACAGAGTATGTTGAGGAATTGGCTCGTATTATAGCATATAAAGGGGTGGCACCTTTAGCTGACTTTGGTGTACTTACCTCTGGGACTACTGGGCGTCCAAAACCTTTGTGGCGTAGTGAAAGCTCATGGAGAGAGTTCTTTGATATCCAAAACGATATTTTCCATATAAATAAAGATACAAGAATATTCTTACATGGAAGCTTTAGCTTCACTGGTGTTAGTAATATGGTTATTGCTGTACTATGGTCTGGAGGAACAGTTATTACAACGAGTTCGTTGCGCCCAAATCGATGGATACAGCTTATTAAAGAATATCATGTGGACCATATATATGCATTACCAACAAAATTACGATTATTAGTACGTCATTGCAAAAGTAAAGTAGACTCTATTAACTATATCATCGCAGGATCACAAGTACTGGATCGACAGTTGATGGAACAGTTAGAACGAATATGTCCGAATATGGAGTTCATTCTTTATTATGGTGCTACTGAGCTTAACTATATAACATATTGTACAGGTAAAGAGTGGTTAGATAGAGAAGGTACTGTGGGAAGACCATTTCCATCTGTCCAAATAGAAGAGCAGAACGGTGTTATTTATGTGACTACAAAGCATCATATTGAAGGGATTCCGGATACATATACAGTAAATGATTGTGGCTATATTGATAGAGATGGATACCTTATGTTTAACGGGCGACAAGGTGATGTCATCAATAAAGGAGGCTATAAAATTTCTATTCCCGAAATGGAATTGTATTTACAATCCTTACAGGGCGTTTCTGAAGTGGCTGTTATTACGATAAATGATGATATACGTGGGGAAGACTTTGTTGCTTATATGGTATTAGAGGATCATACTGAATTAAGTAAAATTATAGAAATTATTCATCACGAAAGACCTTCAGTGGAATGGCCAAAAGCAGTTCTAGAAATTCCTATGTTACCACTTACAGAATGCTCAAAAGTTGATAAACGAAAGCTAAAAGAGTGGTATAATAAAGGGTAATCGTTTTTGCTATTATAAGGAGGCGTCATGCAGATTAACAAGGCGGCACTAGAGATTTTCGACTTTACGTCCTCTTTAGCCGTATACTCTGAACATGAATTAAAGGTTGGAGATCAAGCTATACAAGATTATATTGCCAATCATGTAGTTAAGGCGTTCAAAGATCCAGCTGCTAGAACAGGTACCTTGCATGATGCAAGTCCATTTGGTAAACAATTAGTTGATTATAAAAATGGAAATCTTAAGTTTATAGATTTATCTAAGAACTTAGGTGAAAGCTTGTTTACCTATATGAAACAAGCAACGGATTCTGTTGTTATTGATACGATTATCTGTGAAGCTATTACAGATGCATCTTATATCTGTATTCTTTTGTGCCAAGCTCATGATGCTTTTACACATCAACTATTTAGTGAAGATGATGGCAGCTTAGCCACAGAACTTGTTTCTCATAAGGCTGTGTTGCCGATGCCATCACAGAAATTACGAGCTTTTGCATCTATTAATCTACTTGATTTTAGTGTTCGTATTTTTGAACCGAAAGGTGAATTTGATGGTGAAGTATCCTATATTTTAGCCGATAAGGTGTTACAATTAGGTACTAATCAATCCTCTCGAGATACGGTGAGAAAGGTAAAAGCCATTGTAGACAAGGTAGCTCAAGCACACGAGTCGGATGGTGTTGTTGAATTGACGACGGCAAAGTCTATGATTGCTAAAAATGCTGAAGTATCTGATACAGTGGATCCTGTTCGTATTGTGGAAGAGGTATTTAAGGCGAATCCCATTCAACAAGAGGCGGCTAAAAAGGAGTTAGCTGATGCAGATATGATGAGGCCTCTACCTGTAAACCGTGAGTTTGCTACGAAGGTCGGTGAGCATCACAAAATTAAAACTGACACGGGAATCGAAATTTCATTTCCCGTAGAATATATGAAAAATCGTGAATTCATTGAAATTAAAACTAATGATGATGGAACTTTACGCATTGAATTGAAAAATATTAATAAAATTGTAAATAAATAAGAATAAGGCTATTTCTATTGATATATAGAAATTTATTATATATTGATAAGATTTATTTGTTACGCTAATATATAAGGTGGAATATAGTGAGTAAAGAGAAACATAAAAAAACAAACGCATTACGTATTTTAGACACCCATAAGGTTCCTTATAGTATTAGTGAATATGAGTGGTCTGAAGAACGGGCAGCGGGTCTTCATGTAGTGGACGCATTAGGGCTTGATGAAAAACAAGTTTTTAAAACTTTAGTTGGTAAGGGCGATAAAACAGGATATGTAGTATTTTGCATTCCTGTTGCAGCTGAATTAGATATGAAACAAGCTGCTCGTGTCAGTCATAATAAGTCTGTAGAGCTTGTTCATGTCAAGGACCTGCTAGGTATTACGGGCTATCTACGAGGAGGATGTTCTCCAGTGGGAATGAAAAAATTATTTCCCACATATTTTGATGCTACTATGGAGCCTCAAGACTTTGTATATGTAAGTGCTGGTCTTCGAGGGATGCAAATGAAGGTAAATCCAAAAGATTTGGCATCTGTTGTTAATGCTGAATTTATAGCACTTACAATGGATCATTAAGAGGTACGTATGGCAAAAAAGTATTATGCAGTTCGGCAGGGTCGTGTACCAGGTGTATATGCCACATGGGCTGACTGTGAGAAACAGGTAAAAGGCTTTGGTGGGGCTATCTACAAGTCTTTTCCTACGGAAGCAGAAGCTCGTGCCTTTGTAGAAGATTCAGGTTTATCTTTAAGTGATTTTATGAGCGCTCATAAGGGTGAATCAAAATCTTTGCAAGGGACAAAGAAGATAACTACAAAGGTTAGTTCTGGCATTCAAAATAAGGTATCCGCAGGTGAGGCAAAACCAGATTTTACTCACCGAAATCATGTAGTTGCTTATATTGATGGTAGTTATAATAAAGGGACTAATACTGTTGGCGCAGGTGGTGTTATCTTCTTGAATGGGACTAGAAAGACTTTTTCCTTTCCCTCTACTGATGAACGATATACGGCTTTTTGGAATGTGTCTGGCGAGCTATTAGCTGCGATGTATGTTATGAAATATGCTGTTGATCATGGTATTCCTGAATGTTCCTTATATTATGATTATATGGGAATTGAAATGTGGGCTACCAAAAGATGGAAACGCAATAATGCACTAACTCAACAATATGCTGCATTTTATGACTCTATAAAAAATCGTGTGCGCATACACTTTCACAAGGTGGCAGCACATACGGGCGATACATATAATGAAATGGCTGATGTATTAGCCAAAAAAGGTGCGGGAATTTAGATTTCTCAGAAAGGAGGGTACTATGAATATATGTGTTACTGGTGGAGCTGGATTTATTGGCTCTCATCTCGTTGATCGATTAATTGAATTAGGGCACAATGTGCTTGTTATAGATAATTTATCTACTGGTATGCGTTCTTTTGTACATGAGTCCGCTCAATTTATTGAGATGGATGTACGAGACCCAAAATTATTATCTGTATTTGAAATGTTTAAGCCCTCTATTGTGTTCCATGAGGCTGCTCAAACTATGGTGCAGTCCTCAATGGAGAATCCTGGATATGACTGTGATGTTAATTTACTAGGGCTAATAAATGTACTTGATGCCTGTCGTAAGGTGAAAGTTGAACAATTTTTAATGCCTTCTTCAGCTGCTGTTTATGGGGACTTAGCAGTGTTACCATTGACTGAAGAACTTAGTGGTATGCCATCATCCTTCTATGGGTTAACCAAGCTTACCGCTGAAGGGTATTTGCGTATTTATCGTGAAGCTTTTGGATTAAATACAGTATGCTTTAGATATGCTAATGTATATGGACCACGTCAAGGTGATGGTGGTGAAGGTGGTGTTATCAGTATTTTCAACCGCTTGATTGTCGAAGGGCAACCATTAACTGTATTTGGTGATGGTGAGCAAACTAGAGATTTCATTTATGTAGATGATGTGGTAGATGCTAACATTAAGGCTATGGGGAATGGTCAATGCACAGGTATTTATAATATATCTACCAATAAGGGAACATCTGTGAATGAGTTGATTACGCGATTCCGGACTATTAGCGGGACAGATTTTATGGTTTATTATGAAGATGAGCGTATAGGAGATATTAAACATTCGCGCTTAAGTAATGTGAAAGCTGAACGTGATTTTGGCTTTACTGCTACTACAACATTAGAGGACGGCTTACAAAAGACATTAGAATACTTTAAAGCTCATCATAAGTAAGAGGTATAAGGTTTGGGGATATGAGTGATACACAATTTTGGGTAACTGTAGGTGTCTGGAATCTTATCGTATTTAGTATGTACGGATACGATAAATTATGTGCCATTAATGAATATGATCGGATTTCAGAGTTTACATTATTATTTTTAGCGTTTGCCTTTGGGGGTGTTGGTGCTTTATTAGGCATGGTCCTATGGCGTCATAAGACGTTAAAGCTTAAATTTAAATTAGCCATTCCTTTTGCATTACTTTGGTCTGTATATGCAGTTGGATTCGGTTATGGCTTGTGGGTAAAATGATTGTATAAACTAATATTTTATTCATTCTTTTATGGTATAATAAAAGAATATTGTACATAAAATGTCAGTGAAGGAGATATTTGATGTTGCGATTACAATCAGGTTTTGAGTTAGATTATGCTAATATATATAATGAAAGTTGCATACAAGAACGCGATGTGAATAATTTTGAACGAGCTATACAAAATGTATGGCGTCATACAAATATTTTGCGTTCTACAGGCTTTGAAGAAGGTCATGTTTCTAAAGATGGTTTACCTGAACCTGTGTTGTTTTACCAACTTCCATATATTTCAGAAGATGGTATCAATACACCAGATATGTTAGAGCGGCTTTACGAATTACGTGACTATGCACGCCATAATATTGATACGGTTGTATCTCTAGGTATTGGGGGCTCCTATTTGGGAAGCAAAGTTATTTTTGATGTACAATGTGGAGCATTTTGGAATAACTACAGTGCAGAGGAACGCGACGGCTATCCTAGGATGTATTTTGCAGGCTTTAATGTGGATGGTGATTACTTAGTAGGGCTAATTCGTACGTTAGAGTGTCAAGCTCAGAAAAAAGGACCTGACTATAAGGTGATGCTCGTTATTAATTCTAAGTCTGGATCTACCATTGAACCTATGGCTAACTTCATGATTTTGGAGAAAGCTTTACAAGATCGTAATATTAATTACGAAGTGATAGCTGTTACAGATGTATCTGATGATGAACATCCTACGATTTTACGATCCATGGCGATAGAAAATAATTGGAAGACCTATAGCATTCCTTATGGTGTAGGTGGTCGTTTCTCTGTATTTACTGAAGTAGGTTTTGTTACAGCTGCTCTCGTAGGATTTGATATTGAAGGTTTCTTGGCAGGTGCAGCTTCAATGGATGCGGCCTGTCAAGAAGAGGATATTTTTAAAAATCCTGCTTTATTAAGTGCTTTACTAAAATATATTGCGTCTGAACGGTACGGTCGTATTATTGAGGTGTTTATGCCTTATGGGGAAGCGCTTCACTCCTTATCTGATTGGTATGTACAACTATTATCCGAATCTTTAGGGAAGATGAGTAATACTTGCTTACCATATGGTCGTACGCCGGTTGCTGCAGTAGGGACTATGGATATGCATGCTCAAGTACAAGAGCATCAAGAGGGCCGTCTTAATAAGGTGGTTCAATTTATTAAGGTTAAGGATTGGAAACATAATCTTGTAGTGCCTAATACACATAGTAAATATGAACGATTACAAGCACTTGGAAATGTAGGTATTTGTGATATTTTGAATATTGCTTTAGATGCTAATAGAGAGGCCTTATCTAGCGATAATCGTTTTAATATGACGATAACTGTACCAACACTAAATTCATTCCATTTAGGGGAAATTATGTTTATGCATTGTTGGGCAGTTTACTTTGAATCTATTTTTGCTGGTGTTGATGCCTTTGACCAACCAGGGGTTGAAGTTTATAAGCGTCTCATCGGTCCTAAATTAGCTCGTGCAAAGGATACACATAATTCATAAGGGGGAACTATGAATATTTTAGTAACAGGTGGGGCTGGTTATATTGGGAGTCACACTGTACGTGCTCTAGAACAATCCGGTTACACACCGATTATTGTAGATAATTTATCTAGAGGGCATGTAGAATCTATTCCTGAAGGGGTTACATTCTACAATATGGATATTGCAGATCCTAAGTTAGTAGATATTATGAAAGAGCATCATATCATTGGGGTTATGCATTTCGCTGCCCATTCTCAAGTTGGAGAATCAATGGTAAATCCAGCTATTTATTATGAAAATAATGTAGTTGGCTCCTATCACCTTATTGAATCTGCTCGTACTGCGGGTGTAAAACATTTTGTGTTTTCTAGTACGGCTGCTGTATATGGCGAACCAGAGGTAGTGCCAATTCGTGAAGATGCTCAATTGCATCCTACAAATGTATATGGTCGTACTAAGCTAATGATTGAAGAAATGTTATCTGACTATAGTTCTATTTATGGTTCTACTTATGTTGCATTGCGCTACTTCAATGCGGCAGGTGCCGATCCATCTGGTACGATTGGGGAAGACCATCATCCAGAGACTCATTTGATTCCACTTGTTCTTGATGCGGCTCGTGGTAAAAGAGAACATATAACTGTATTTGGCACTGACTATGATACAGCTGATGGTACATGTGTGCGCGACTATATTCATGTTAATGATTTGGCAACTGCTCACGTATTAGCTATGGACTATTTGCGTAAAGGTGGGGAATCCCAAGTATTTAATCTTGGTAGTGGAAATGGCTTCTCCGTAAAAGAAATCATTGAAACTGCAAAAGAGGTTACAGGCATCGATATTCCTGTTCAATATGGTGATCGTCGTGCTGGGGACCCTGGTACATTGATTGCTTCTTCTGAAAAGATTAAAAACTTACTTGGTTGGGACCCTAAATTTAGTAATGTAGCTGATGTTATTAAGGATGCTTGGAAATGGCATACATCTCATCCAGAGGGTTTTAATAGTAAATAAAATGAGCACGAATCGGTTTGATTTGTCAATATAATGAATGACTCTATTAGTCACCTAGGTGACTGGTAGAGTCATTTTTTTGTAGGAATTTAAAAGGACCTCCTAGAAATAGTCTGCAGGAGGTGAATTATGAACTTACAAGACTATATAGAACAGATCAAAGGCTGGATTGTTAGACAATGTTTTCTTATACGACACTATCGAATTGTAATTTTTATATTCTTTATACTGGCTTTAGCAATGATAGCAGCTGGTATTTTTTATCCTCACAAAGATGAACATATCGATATTAATTCAGCACAATCAGAGGATGCTATTGATAATCAAAGGCAGGTAGATGCAAAAGAGCAGTCATCAAAGAGAGCTAATAAAAAAAGAAATGGTAACAATAACGGAAAATCTAATAAAGCTGGTGTGGATAATAAGGCCGTACATGATGAGAAAGATGACTCTATTGTTAAAGGACGCTTACTATATGATGTGAGTAGTGTAGAACGGTCTCATCCTTGGCGAGAGGTCTTTAAGGATATTTCTAGTACCGATTTATTAAGCCAAAGTGATGAGATGAAAGATATGGATAACGATTTAGATACTATTAGTAATGATGAAACATCACTTAGTGATAGTAAGAAAATAAGTAATAAAAGAACTTCACGGCGGCATAGAAGTACTAAGAATAAAAATATAAAAACGGATAGAAAGAATAAAGATTGGAATAGCAATATGATCCATGATGATATTAATAACTATAGTAATGAAAGTGTTCACTCCAGAACAAGTATTAATTCTAACGCGTTGACTTTAGAACAACCAATTGAATTGGTGGGCATCATTGAAGGAAATCAAAATATAGCTATTTTACGAAAAGGCTCAGAGGAACAGATGGTTACGGTAGGGAGTAGTTGGCAAGGAATATCTGTATCTAATATTAATGCAAGTGGTGTAGAAATCATTGAAGGAGGTTCGTCGCGATGGCTAAAAATCGAGTGATCATAAAAATAGTTATATTAATAGTTGCACTAATATATTTTTTATTAGCACAAATGTTAGTTGTAACAGGAAATACTATAGAAGATAAGGTAATAAAAAATGTAGGAAATAATGCAACAAATAATTCAGTAAAGAGCGTAGAACCTAATAAAGATAAAGAAACAATTACAATATCTGTACGCAATGCCTCTTTAAAGGATACTGTGTTAGGCATTTGTCGCAGTTATGGTATATCAGTTATTGGAGTAGAGTCATTAAAGGGCAATATTACGGCAAGTGTAAAAGGAGAGTCTCCAGAAGAGATTATTAAAGAGCTAGGGCGGTTATATCATTTTACGGTAACAAAACAATATAAGACTCTTCTTATTGAATCTGAGGATACTGCACTAGAGAATAGAGAGCTCTATGTAGTTTCTCCTGAACATCTGCCTGCAGAGTCTTTATCAAATATAATGGGAACAGTAGTAAAAAATGATAAAATGGCTGTGCTTTCAGAACAAAACGAAGTAATTATGCATTTAACGAGCGGAGAAAAGAGGCGTGTAGAAACCCTGATCAATGCAGTTGACAAGGAACCTAAACAAGTACAATTAGAAGCAACCATCATTGCTATGGAACAATCTTATGCAAAAGAGCAAGGATTTAGATGGTCCTGGCTCAGCTTGACTGGACATGGAGAAGATAAGACTAATTCCTATGGGGCTGTTACCTTTGGTAAAACACCAGGCGGTGAAGCTTACAAATTTTTTGTAAAACCAGAACTAAGTTTTATGGAAAGTTCTGGAAAAGCGGTTCTAATAGCTAAACCATCCATTATGGCCCTCAATGGTGAGACAGCACATATATTAATAGGGGAACGTATACCCGTTATAGAAGAGTCAGAGGTAAATGGAGAGCGCAAGCGTTCTACCCGCTATGAAGAGGTAGGGATTAAGTTAAACTATACTCCCATTATTACCGCAGATGGCGGTGTAGACGCAAAAATACATGCCGAGGTAAGTACACCGATTATGGTATCTGAAATGAAAGCTTATAAAATTAGTACGCGGCAAGCACATACAAGAGTGCGTTTACAACCAGGAGAGGTACTCGTTATAGGCGGTCTCATGGATAATCGCGATCAGCACCAAATACAAAAGATTCCTATATTAGGAGATATTCCGTTATTGGGCAAATTATTTCGTCATAGCAGAAAAACAAAAGATTCTGTAGAGATGTTGATGTTGGTACGGGCAACTGTGGTATAATAAAGGGTAAATGATTAGGAGGTTGTGAATGGAACGCATTCGAATGATAGGCCTTGGAAAATCATTTGGGGTGCGCCAAGTATTTTCCAATGTGTCCTTTGAGATAAAAGAAGGTGATCGCCTAGCTTTAGTAGGTCCTAATGGGGCTGGGAAATCGACCTTATTAAAATGCATATTAGGCTATGAAGATCTTGATGAAGGTAATGTAGTTAAGTCGCCTGTTGCAAGCATTGGCTACTTACAACAAGATGTAAATCTTGGTGATGATAGTTTAGCTACTGAGATTGAAAAGGCATGGGCTGATGTACATGCATTGGAAGAACAACTTAAAGAACTTACTACACGCTTAGAAACAGAAGAGGCTAGTGAATCTGATTTACAACGCTTAGATTATTTACAAAATCGCCTTGAATGGTTAGGCGGCTATGATTACGAGCAAAAGACTAAGCGCATTATTTATGGTCTTGGCTTTACTGATGAGGATTTAGATAAACCAGCAAGCGCTTTTTCTGGTGGCCAAAAGACTCGAATTAATTTAGCTAAAGCATTGGTACGGCGTCCAGACTTTTTATTCTTAGACGAACCAACTAACCATTTAGATATGGACATGTTAGAGTGGCTTGAAGGGTATTTGTCTGCCTATCATGGCGGGATTCTCATTGTCAGCCATGACCGTTATTTCTTAGACCGTATTGTCACTGGCGTTGTAGAATTGGATAACCATAAGGCTACAACGTATCGTGGTAATTACAGTCGTTATATTCAACAGCGAGATGAACGGTTGAAAGCGGATATGGTAGCCTATGAGAAACAACAGGAGTACATCAAAAAGACAGAGGCTTATATAGATAAATACCGGGCAGGTATTAAATCTAAAATGGCTCGTGGTCGTCAGTCTCAATTGAATCGTTTAGAACGACTTGATGCACCGGTAACTTCACATCATTTACAATTTTCTTTTCCCCCTGCTGCAATGAGTGCCGATAAGGTTCTTGTTCTAGATCATTTATCAGTAGGATATGGTGAAAATCCTATCATTGATGATATATCACTCGTAGTGCGACGTGGAGAATCAGTAGCCCTTATTGGACCTAACGGGGCTGGTAAATCGACACTCGTAAAAACTATAGTAGGTGAATTATTCCCTGAGAATGGTCACGTTGATATCGGTAATCGCGTACAAGTGGGATACTTCTCGCAAGAGCATGAGGAATTACATGATTCTTGGCAGGTAGTAGAAGAGGTTATGAACCATTTTAACTACACTGAAGAAAAGGCTCGCAATGTATTAGGCTCATTCCTATTTAAAGGGGATGATGTATTTAAGCTAGTAGGAGACTTATCCGGTGGTGAGAGAGCTCGGTTAGCATTGTTAAAATTATTCCTTCAAGGAGATAATTTCCTTATCCTAGACGAACCGACAAACCATTTAGACATTCCAACGCGTGAAATTGTGGAAGAAGCATTACAACAATTTGAAGGTACTTGCTTTATTATTTCTCATGACAGATATTTTTTGGATCAAGTTTCTACAAAAACTATTGTTCTAGATGATGGGAAAATTACTGAATATCTCGGTAATTACTCGTATTACAAAGAAAAGTTAAAAGAACAGGAAGATTTGTTAGCCATAGCTAACGAGCAAAACTTAGAAAACAGTGTTAGTGATAATAAACATACTTCTATTAATGAACCTATACTTTCAGTAGAAGAATCTACAGAGGCATCGCAGAAGAAACCGAACGCCTATATGATAGAAAAGCAATTAGCTGAGGTGGAATCTGAAATTGCTCGATTAGAAGCAACTATGAAAATGTATGAAGTTCAATTAGCTAATCCTGTAGTACAGCAAGATTTAGATGAAATGTCCAAAATTTCCATACAAATTGAATCAACACAAAGTGAGTTAGATGCATTATATGAAAAATGGGAACGACTATCTGAATAACTTATAATAGTATATATTATTATAGAGTTATTTTAATTGACAAAAAATTAAAAACTCTAATAATATAGATATAGATTTAAAGTTTTATGTTTCAAAGGAAGGGTGTAGCATGAATAAATCCATGTTAAAAAAAGCAGCCATTTTTGGTCTTGCTGGTGTAATGGCAGTTGCTGCTGGTTGTGGCAGCAATAAAGATGCA
>USQK01000020.1 GCA_900556785.1 uncultured Veillonella sp. | reverse complement strand
GCAGCACCTTTTTTAAGGATGCCTACTGTGGTGTCGAAGAATTCATTCGCCATTTTGCGGTTGTTTTCAAATAGCATATGAGGAACTTCGCCCCAGCCTACATATGGTTTATGTTGCTCATGTTTTACAAGGCAGTTTGCTACTTTGTAAGATTCTAGCATGTCATTTGTGTAACCATCTGTACCTAGACCAACTGTGATACCTTCACCTAATAGCTTCAAGATATCTGTTGTGCCTACTGCATTACCCATGTTACTTTCTGGATTATGTACAACCTTGGCTTGAGATTCTTTCAATAATTCTACATCTTGGTCTGTTACGTGTACGCAGTGACCTGCAATACTCTTAGGGCCTAAAATCCCTGCCTCTACAAGTCGTCTCACAGGTGTCATGCCATATTTTTCTTTACTATCTGCCACATCTTCAGGGCCTTCCGCAACATGAATGTGATAACCTAACTTGTCTTCATTTTGTGCTTTTACATAATCTAATGTTTCAGAACTTAACGTGAAGGATGCATGTAAGCCCATCATAGCAGCGAGCCTAGATGGATCTTTTTTCGCTTCTTTACCAAAACGTACATTTTCTGCAACAGCTGCTTTCATTTGATCAACACCGTTACGATCAGATACTTCATAGCATAAGCAAGAGCGAACACCAAACTGTTTAGCCACATCAGCAATTACAGATAAACTATTAGCGGTTTCTCCATAGCTTGCATGATGATCGAAGATAGTAGTGACGCCGTTTTCGATACATCCTAAGTATGTAAGCAATGCACTAGCCTTCACATCTGGAGCTGTTAATTTATTATCTAAATAGAACCATAAGCCTTCTAAAATTTCACCAAAATTAGTTGGTGCTGGTCCTGGCAAGGATAAACCGCGTGCAAGAGCAGAATAAATATGGTGATGTGCATTGATAAAACCTGGCATAATCAAGCCGTTATGAGCGTCAATGATTTCTGCATTTGCATAAGTTTTACATAACTCATCATATGTACCAATATCAACAATTTGAGTCCCGTCGATAGCAACAGCACCATCATAAATGATACGTCTATCAGTGTCGCGAGTAATAATAGTACCTTTCCCTAAAATAATCATCTGGGCACCTCCTCAACAAAAAGTTGAAATGCATACTTATAAATCTATATATTATTATAATACGATACGCGTGCCTGTTTTTCCTGCTATACCATCCTTAGATTTTTCTAATAATGTAATAATGGAAACACGGCCTTTTTTAGATTCTGCAAAGGCAATAGCTGCTTCTACCTTAGGTTTCATAGAACCTTCTGCAAATTCGCCTGCTGCTGCATATTTTTTTGCATCTGCCACGGTTATTTCATCTAGCCATTTTTCATTTTCTTTACCAAAATTAATAGCTACTTTTTCAACAGCTGTTAAGATAACGAGAACATCTGCATCAATTTCTTGTGCTAATAAACTACTTGTCCAGTCTTTATCAATAACGGCTGCTGCACCATGAAGTTCATTTCCTTCTCTAGTTACAGGGATACCGCCACCGCCACAAGCAACGATTAATTGTTTCCCAACTAAGCCTTTAATCGCTTCGATTTCGATAATTTCTTTAGGAGCTGGGGATGCTACTACACGGCGATAACCGCGGCCAGAATCTTCTTTTACAACGTAATCGTAATTTTTTTCTGCGTATTCAGCTTCTTCTTTAGTCATAAAGTGACCGATTGGTTTTGTTGGATTTTGGAATCCAGGGTCATTTTTGTCAACAAGTACTTGCGTAACCATTGTCATAGTTGGTAGATGTTCAATACCACGATTCAACAACTCTTCGTGAAGGGCATTTTGTAAGTCATACCCAATATATGCTTGGCTCATGGCCACACATACGGACAATGGTGTATTAGGTTGTCCTTCTACTTCTCGTGTCAATGCAGCCATCGCATTGTTGATCATACCAATTTGAGGGCCATTGCCATGAGTTACTACCACATCACAATCAGCTTCTACTAAATCAATAATCGTTTTAGCTGTACTTTTTACTGCAATTTTTTGTTCCGGAAGGGAATTACCTAATGCATTCCCACCTAACGCTACTACAACTCTTTTTTTCATGTTATGCCTCATAACAAACTATTAAGAATAAAAAGGGGCCATCAACACGGATGGCCCCTAAAGTTTACTTTACGGTTGAACTCGGTCAGTTCCCTTCCGTTCTAATTCTTTTAAGGTTTCTACAGGATTCTTAAATTTGCTTAAGAAGATCATAGCTGCAATAACATATGGTTTGTAGCTTGCTTCTTTATAAAGAGGTACGCGATAGCGATCGAATACTGTTGCGTCTACTTCGCCTTCTTCACAACTTACACCTGTAATATCTGCTGGTAAGCAATGTAAGTAAAGAGCTTTGCCGTCCTTTGTGAGACTCATCATCTCTTCCGTACATGCCCAATCTTTATGTTTACCATTTTCTTCAAGAAGAACTTTTTCTAATGCTTTAATACCTTCATGATCATTTTCACCATACAGTTTTGTACGTTTTTCCATTGCACCGAATGGAGCCCAGCTCTTAGGATATACGATGTCTGCATCTTTGAAAGCATCCTTCATGTCGTTAGTTCTACGGAATGAACCGCCGCTAGCTTCAGCTTGTTTCTTAGCGATTTCTTCAACTTCCGGCATTACTTCATACCCTTCTGGATGTGCTAATACAACTTCCATACCTAAACGAGTGAATAAACCAATAGCACCTTGAGGTACGGATAAAGGTTTACCATAGGATGGAGAATACGCCCACGTCATAGCAATCTTTTTACCTTTAAGGTTTTCTACACCGCCAAATTCTTTGATGATATGAGCTGTATCAGCCATGATTTGCGTAGGATGGTCGATATCACATTGGAGGTTTACAAGCGTTGGGCGTTGCTCTAGTACACCATCTTCATGACCTTCTTTAACTGCATCAGATACTTGATGCATATAAGCATTCCCTTTACCGATATACATATCATCACGAATACCGATAACATCTGCCATAAAGGAAATCATATTAGCTGTTTCACGAACTGTTTCACCATGAGCAATTTGAGATTTACCTTCGTCTAAATCTTGAACTTCAAGACCTAGCAAATTACAAGCGGAAGCAAAGGAGAAGCGAGTTCTTGTAGAGTTATCACGGAATAAAGAAATGCCAAGGCCACTGTCAAATACTTTAGTAGAAATATTGCGTTCTCTAAGAGCACGTAATGCATCAGCTACGGCCCAAACACCTTGCAATTCATCATCAGATTTTTCCCAAGTTAAGAAGAAATCTTCGCCGTACATTTTACTAACGTCTAATTTTTGTAAAGTTTCAATACTTTTATTGAAGTCTGTCATCTGTAAGTCCTCTCTTTCAATTCCCTAAAGGGCTACTTAGGATCTAACTTTATACGATGCCTCATCAAATGTTGAGGTACCATATGAAATTCTTAATATCAACTATTTTCAGTTATTTTCGTTAAAATAAATCTAATTCAACGTATGTGATATTAGTCTTTGCAGTATACGGATGGTAATAATGCATATACAGCAGCACATGTTACAAGATCTTGTTTCCATGTAATTTCGTTAGGAGCATGTGCTTGTGCTTCTGCACCAGGACCGAAGCCAATACAAGGGATGCCATTACGACCCATGATAGATACACCATTTGTGGAGAATGTCCATTTATCAGTTAATGGGCGAGCTTTACGCATTTCAACTGTATCTTCTGCACCAATACGTTCGTTGCCATATAAGCTAGTGTATGCTTCTTCCAAAGCTTCTGTTACTTTATGATCTTTAGGAATTACCCAAGTTGGGAAGTAACATTCGATTGGATATGTCAAACCAGTCCAAGATGGACGAGCGTATTCGTACATGGATACTTTCGCACCATATTCTTTAACATGTGGTAATTCTTCGATTTCTGCCAAGCAACTTTGCCAAGTTTCACCAGCAGTCATACGACGGTCCAAGGAAATAGCGCAGGAGTCAGCTACTGCACAACGGCTTGGAGAAGTATAGAAAATTTGGGAAGTAGTTACTGTACCGCGACCTAAGAAGCGAGCTTCTTCATAGTGGTCAGGGTTGAATTTTGGATCAAGCATTTTAACAAGGCCCTTAATTTTTGTGCTTTCATCAGCAGAGTTAGCATTCAATTCACGGATGTCTTGAAGTATATCTGCCATTTTATAAATTGCGTTATCACCGCGTTCAGGAGCAGAACCATGGCAAGATACGCCTTGTACATCTACACGAATTTCCATGCGACCACGTTGCCCACGATAGATACCGCCATCGGTTGGTTCTGTAGATACTACAAATTCAGGACGGATATTGCGTTCCTTAATCATGTATTCCCAGCAAAGGCCATCGCAGTCCTCTTCTTGTACGGTGCCTACAACAAGTACACGATATTTATCACTTAGAAGTCCTAAATCTTTCATAATCTTAGCGCCGTATACAGCGGATACGATACCACCCAATTGGTCAGATACGCCACGGCCACCAATTTTAGTTTCGTCTTCGAAACCATCATATGGATCAAAATCCCAATTGTCACGATTGCCAATACCAACTGTATCAATATGTCCATCAAAGGCAATGAGGGTTTTCCCTGTACCCATATATCCAAGAATATTCCCCATAGGATCTACTTCAACTTCATCAAATCCTAGGTCTTTCATCTCTTGTTCTATACGTTTTACATGATCTTTTTCTTCAGCACTTTCACCTGGGAATGCTACGATCTCACGTAAAAATTTTGTCATCGCTGGGCCATAAGTTGCCGCTGCTTGTTTAATTGCTTGTAAATCCATAATTAATGCCTCCTAACGATCTTCACCGTACCACATAATATTTTTATATCTTTCAGGATCTGTATCACCTTCAGTGGAGAAACAGAGTACCTTTGAAGACGCATCTAATTCTAATTCTTTGCGTAAGTCTTCATATTCTGGCATTGTCATAAGTGCCATTACAAGACCTAATGGAACCGCACCAGACTCACCAGTTGTAATTGGAGTATCGCCTTTAATTGGTGCACCACCAACGCGCATACCTAAACGTGCTACCCAGTCTGGAGCAGATACGAATACGTCTGCGTGATTTCTTAAGATATCCCAAGAAACTGTATTTGGTTCGCCACATGCTAAGCCTGCCATGATTGTTTCTAAATCACCCTCAACGATACGAGGATTACCATCATCAGCTACAGCCCCTTTATATAAGCAAGCTGCTGCTTCAGCTTCTACAACCACTAATTTAGGTTTCTTAGTTGCATTGCTGTATAAATTAGTGAAATAGCCTACTACAGCACCTGCTAGGGAACCTACACCAGCTTGTACAAATACATGAGTTGGTACCTTACAGTTTTCAGATTCTAACTGATTTGCCGTTTCCATAGCCATTGTGCCATAGCCTTGCATGATCCAGTTTGGAATTTCTTCGTAACCTTCCCATGCTGTATCTTGAACTACAACACCATTTGGAACTTCTTTAGATTTTTTAGTTGCTAACCGTACACATTCATCGTAGTTGAATTCTTCGATTGTTACGGTAGCACCTTCATTTTCAATTTGTTTTCTACGATATTCTGTAGAGCCTTTAGGCATGAATACTACTGCTTTTTGACCTAATTTATTAGCAGCCCAGGCTACGCCACGTCCGTGGTTACCATCAGTAGCTGTAAAGAATGTAGCTTGTCCGAATTCTTCTTTTAATTGTGGAGAAGTTAATACATCATATGGTACATCTTCAACATTTTTACCAGTTTGTTGAGCTACGTATTTTGCCATTGCATAAGAGCCGCCTAATACCTTAAACGCATTTAAGCCAAAGCGGTAAGATTCATCTTTTACAAAGAGAGAATTAACACCGATATAATCTGCTAATTTTTCTAGCGATACTAGTGGAGTTACACTATACTGTGGAAAACTTTCATGAAACGCTTTAGCTTTCTTAATTTCTCTAACATCCATAACGGACAAAAACTTGTCACTAGATGGTGCCATCGTATTACGTTTCCACTGAATTCGGTCCATATTTGCCTCCTATGATTCTTCCTTTACAGTATTTAAATCACTATAAAGAGTAAACTTAGAAATATTGAAATACTCCGCAATCTTTTCTGAAGATTTAGAGATAAGAAATGCCCCTTTTTCATTTAAGTAGCTAATAGCTTTTAGTCGCTCTACTTTATTCATGAGTGGTCCAGGTTTGCCAACTAACCGTTCTGCTTCTAGTAGTAAATCATCTAATAGTTCCGATACACTTGTAGTAATTTTTTCAACAGTGCCAGTCTCAGCTTGACCTATCCCTATAAGACTTTCAAGTGATCGATGCATCATAACAAACTCTGTGATATCTTGATTAATTCCTAATAGGTATGCAATATTGCCATTATCATCACGGATATACATGGTAGAGGATTTTAAGATCCGTCCATCCTTAGTTTTTGTTAGATACCCAAATCTACCTTCACTACCATCATCATAGTTGAGTACATCTAAAACCACATGTGATGGACCATCACCAACATGGCGATTCGTTATCGTACCATTTTCTATATATACAAGTGATGTATCGAGATCTCTTTGTAAGTCATGTATTAGTACTTCACAAGATGGTCCGAATTGTATGGCCAATCCATGGGCTATTACTTTTAGCCGTTCCAATGTACTCATTGAGATAACCTCCCTCTCATCGGTATCGGTTAACTTTATGGTCTAAATAACTTCAGTCCGCTTACATAGTCAGCATTATGAGAATAATTCTAACTATTTTTGTATCAACCTAATTTTTTGTTAGGTTCCTTACTTAAATTATAGGTCTATGTATACGAAAATGCAATGCTATTATGCATTAAAGTTATTTATAAACATTCAAACATATACATCCATTGTTATAAACATATACATTCCCTGTGATTTCCATCATATAAACTGGCTGTTATAAAAATTTTTAATGACCTTTGTGCTATCACATCTATATAATTAAATCTATTCAAACTCTATAAAAATCAATGTATATCTATATTTTTATATGTATTAATTCAATCTGCTATGTCATTATGCATATATATTTTTTATAAATACTCCTACATTCATAACTACCAAAAAGTTACGTCTATATACATAGTAATTGTCTATAATCTTCTTATTGCATACAAAAAAGGCTGTAATAACGACATATCGTTATTACAGCCTTTATATACTGTTATCTGTTAGGATTTATGTTAATGGTTAAGAGTAAACTATGCGTTCGCTAAAGTTTTACCTAATTCTTGGCATTGAGCTTTACCATCATCATCAGGTTCACCTAAAAGTGCTACGCCATCAGCTACTAATTCGCCACCAGCATCTTTAATACGAGTGCCCCAGTCTTCTAACCAAGTACCACCCCAACCATAGGAGCCAAAGATTGCTACTTTTTTACCACCCAATTTAGCTTCTAATTCTGTATAGAATGGTTCAAATTCGCCTTCTTCTAATTGTTCTGCACCCATGTCAGCGCAGCCAAGAGCTAGTTTTTCGTAAGCTGCTGCGTCATCTACGGATACTTCAGAAACAGATTTTACTTCAACTTCTTGACCTGCAGCCTTAATACCTTCAGCTACTTCATAAGCCATTTTTTCTGTATTGCCTGTACCGGACCAAAAAATTACACCAATCATCTTGTACCTCCTAGGCCGTTCTTGCGACCAATGAACTAAATGTTTTTCCCAACATCAATTGAGTTTGACAAAATTCACGACATGCTTTGTAACACAAGAAAGAGCGTTGTGCATTTACCACATCATGGTAAACCTTCCACTCTCCGCACATTCGGTATCCCCCACCACGATAGGAAATAAAACATTTCACATCCTTTAATGGGTAACCTAGAAAAATGCCGATTTCATGTGGAAACTCAATGCTTACTTCCATACGATATCTAAGATGTTCGAGCATCTCCATAATGCTCATTCGATCATGATAACCGTAGGCTTTCAAAAATAACATCACCGCAGGTTGCCGTACATAGTCTCTTAATTGCTTCTCACGGAATACCAATAATAGTCTTCGCGCTTTACAACGACATAATTCAAAGAAGAACAATCCTTTTTCATTGAACGCTTTATTATACTCTATCAATACAAATTGGATTTGTTCATTCATGTCCCGTGGAATAGAAACCAAGTTCGATAGCTTAATACCTCGAATTGCCGGTGCACAATGATATCCAATGATATGGTCAATTGAATTCATCATAATAGTACCTGCCTGTTGCACATCGTTAGAATTTCCTCTAATGAGAATAATTCCTATAGGCTCATAGTACTCTTGATGAGAAAAATTGTCAAGAATAATTGATATATATTTTCAATAATTATTTATTTTTTGGCATTAAGCAAACCTTTTACTTTAGGGTAAATTGCAGCATCATTAGCTTCATCAATGGCGATGAAACGTGCGTTTGGGCCTGTATATTTATCTTCAGAAAGATTAATATGCAAGATTTCATTATAAGAATTATTATTAGCTACACTT
Source organism: uncultured Veillonella sp. (assembly GCA_900556785.1). Classification (GTDB taxonomy): domain Bacteria; phylum Bacillota; class Negativicutes; order Veillonellales; family Veillonellaceae; genus Veillonella. The sequence goes on along the minus strand of USQK01000020.1, from coordinate 17,579 downwards.
TTATATTTTAATGTACCCTCATAGGCATTACCTTGTTTTACTAATGATTTTACCACTGTAAAAGTACCAAGTACCGGGCTATCCCCCTTATTAATAGCAGCTGCTAATGCACCAAGGGCAGATGGATCAGTATTTACATGTTTTGTTTCACTCATGCGACTAGATAACTGTTTCCCTAATACTACATTAGCATACACTGCATAATGCATTTCATTTTCGTTTTTAACATTTAATGTATATACATCTGCAGAAGTTGCACCGGCTTCAACAAGAACAGACTTTATATCCTTTTTAGCATCTCCAGCAAATAGCGCTTTAGGATTGTTCGGATACATGGCAACACCTTCAGGCAATTTAACACCTTGGTATGTTACAGTTTGACTTTTATTCAAAACGGACTTAATGTTTGCTGCAGAACCTATTGCTGGAACAGATACTAATACAGCAGCTGCAGTAGCAAGTAATACTAATTTTTTCATATGTCTCCTCTAATGAAATGTTAATGTCACAAACGCTCAACATTATAGTAACAACACAGTAGTAAAGAACCGCCCTTAATGGAGCGGTTCTTTATCATTATCTTAGCAACGTATATGCCTGACTAAATTATTTTTTTTGTGCCTTAGCCCAGCTATCGCGTAAACCAACAATACGGTTCATTACGATATGATTTGGTGTACTATCTTTATCAGTTACAAAGTAACCTTGGCGCAAGAATTGGAAATGGTCTCCTGGTACAGTATTAGCAAGACATGCTTCCCCTTTACTGTGGAATACTTGTAAGGAGTCATGGTTGAAATCGCCCAAGAAGTCTTTACCATCGGAATCTTCTTTAAGTAAATAATCATATAAGCGAGATTCAATATCTACTGCAGTAGATGCTTCAACCCAATGCAATGTACCTTTTACCTTACGAGTGCAACCGCTGCCGCTCTTAGTTTCTGGATCATATGTACAGTGTATTTCTGTAATATTGCCATTTTCATCTTTGATAACATCAGTACATGTAATGAAGTATGCACCTTTTAAGCGTACTTCTTTACCTGGTGCCAAGCGGAAGAATTTCTTAACTGGCTCTTCCATAAAGTCATTGCGTTCAATGTAGATTTCACGACCGAATACAACTTCACGATTACCCAACTCTTCATTTTCTGGATTATTTTCAACTGTGCAAAGTTCAGTTTGACCTTCTGGATAGTTCGTAATAACAACTTTCACAGGATCAATAACTACCATAGGGCGTGTGGCTTTGAGTTTCAAGTCCTCACGGATACAAAACTCAAGCAATGCAATGTCTACAACACTGTCAGCCTTAGCTACACCAATGCGGTCACAGAAATCACGAATTGCTGCAGGAGTATAGCCACGGCGGCGTAAGCCGGAAATAGTAGGCATACGAGGATCATCCCAGCCAGTTACGAGACCAGCTTCCACAAGTGCACGTAATTTACGTTTGGACATAACCATTTTAGTTACATTTAAACGAGCAAATTCAATTTGTTGCGGAATTTCAGTATCATCCCAATCCTCAAGTACCCAATCATACAATGGACGATGAACTTCAAACTCTAAAGTACAGATAGAGTGTGTAACACGTTCGATAGCATCTTCAATAGGATGAGCAAAGTCATACATAGGGTAAATCTTCCACTCATTGCCTGTGTTATGATGTTCTGCATTTACAATACGATAAAGAACAGGGTCACGCATAACGATATTAGGATGGCCCATGTCGATTTTTGCACGCAATACCTTTTCACCATCAGCGTATTGACCATCTTTCATTTCTTCGAAGAGTTTCAAGTTTTCTTCTACGCTACGATTGCGGTATGGGCTATTAACACCAGGTGTAGAGAAATCGCCACGGGTTTGTTTAATTTCATCAGCCGTTTGATCATCTACATACGCTTTGCCAAGAGTAATTAATTTCTTAGCATATTCGTACATTTGACCAAAATAGTCAGATGCATAACGTGGTTCATCAGCCCAATCAAAGCCGAGCCATTTTACATCTTCCATGATGGAGTTTACGTATTCAACATCTTCTTTTGCAGGATTCGTATCATCAAAACGAAGATTTGTTAAGCCATTGTACTGTTTGCCAATACCAAAGTTAAGACAAATAGATTTAGCATGACCAATATGTAAGTAACCATTTGGTTCTGGTGGGAAGCGAGTTAACACACGACCACCGTATTTGCCAGTTTCGTTATCTTTGTTGATGATAGCTTCGATAAAGTTAACAGATACAACTTCTTCAGGAGCTACAGTTTTTTCAATATCTTTATGTTCCAACGTTCTAACCTCCATAGGATAAATATTCTTTTATTTTACCATATTTTGCATAATACCGCATATCTTTTGAGGTCTTGTGATATTAGTCGAAATCAGCTAAGTCTACACCAGCTTTTTTAAGCTCTTCTAAGGCAGACTCTACATCCATTTCTGGTTTCTTATAGTTAACTTCTTCATTAACACAGGTCTTTAATGGTTTCTTATGAACGCCAGCAATAATATTGTCAGCTGTCAAAATAGACATATCATAACGCGTACGATCAGTATAAGAACCAATATGTGGTACGATAAGACAGTTCTCAACATCCAATAATGGATGATCTGCTGGCAATGGCTCTGGATCAGTTACGTCAAGTGCTGCATAATCGATTTCACCTGTTTTTAAGGCACTAATCAAAGCATCTGTATCAACGATAGGTCCACGGCCAACATTAACAAACAAAGCAGTATTCTTCATTTTTTTGAAGAATGCTTCATCACACATGTGATATGTTTCATCTGTTAGTGGAGCCATCACACAAACTACATCACTAGTAGCTAATAAGTCATCTAATTCCATATACGTAGTTTTATGAATCTTGTCATCAATACGCTGATTACGATTATGGTATACCACGGTCATACCGAATGCACGAGCACGACGAGAAATAGATACACCAATAGCCCCCATCCCAATAATACCAAGGGTACGGCGACTCAAATCAAAGCCTTTAATATTCGATGGTCTTTGAGCCCAACGTCCTTCTTTTACGAAATTAGCATTTTCCAGAATACGACGACTAGCAGTGGCAATTAATGTAAAAGCAAGCTCTGCTACGGTTTCATTAAGAACACCTGGCGTATTGCCATAAGGAATGCCTGCTGCTGTTAATTCATCAATTTTTACATTATCATACCCCACAGCTGCTTGAGCAATAACCTTTAAATTAGGTGCATTTTTTACAAGATCACCATCTACATCTAAAGGGCGAACACACCACAAACCATCCGCATCAACGAGCCATTCCTTTAATGTCTCACGAGGCATTACAGTCTTTTCAGTCCATTGGCGCACATCTACGTGCTCTTTTAAATAAGCAATTGCATCTTTACGGACTAAACCGTTTACAACAACTAGAGGTTTTTTTTCCATATGTATAAGTCCTCCAAAACATCTTATAATACACGCACAAGAATTTCGCGTTAAAGTTAATATTATATATTTCTATTATATACTTATATTTTATACTAGAAAGCTGGCGTAATACAACAAAAAGGAGTAAGGCCTAGGCCTTACTCCTTTTATGTAGCTTTAAATTTGAATTATTTCAAATCTGCTGTACAGTTAGGACATTTAACTGCATCAATATGAATTTCTGTTTTACAGAATGGACATTCTTTAGTTGTAGGTGCTTCAGCAGCTTCTTCTTCTTTCGCGTTTTTCATCATTTTAGCTAATGCGCGAACCATCAAGAATACAACGAATGCCAAGATCAAGAATTGGATCAAGTCGGTAATGAATGTACCGTATGGCAATACAGAACCAGCTGCACGAGCTGTATTAATATCAGCACCAGCCATGAATGCATCTTTAGATGCAGCATTTAATGGCAAGTATAAGTTACTGAAATCAATACCGCCTGTGAACAAACTGATAATAGGCATGAACAAGTTGCTTACAACGGAGTTAACCAACGCTGTGAAAGCAGCCCCAATAATCATACCAATAGCTAGGTCCATCATGTTACCTTTGAATGCAAAAGCTTTAAAATCGTTCAAAAAATCTTTCATGTTCTCACTACTCCTAGATACACTTAATTGAGAATGCGTTAATAACTGTACTAATCATAAAAGAAAGATGAAGAGATGTCAATATTTTTCGATGTAGTCTTTCGAATTTATTTAATATAGTTTTTCATAACCCTATCTATTATTGTAATAAACCAGTAATCATGCGCACTTTTCGCACCATATTGATATATACTTCTTCAAAAATTCTATTTGAAATACGTAAAAAATAGAGTCTAATCCTACATCGGTTAGACTCTATTAATTAGAAAAAATAATTTATAGTCCTATATATTATATATACTATTATATGTTTATACCTAAGGAAATAGCTTTAGCCCGTTCTATAACTGAAATAAATGCCGGCGGTATCATTTCGGCCTCTAAGAATTGGCTGATACGACGCCCTACAATAACGCCTTTATTAGCATAGAACCAAGAGAAATAATAGACATGTAAATCATCTAATTTGCGATCTGAAATATTTGATAAACATCGTTGTCTAATTTGCTTTTTCGTAATTCCTAGCTTGGCATAACCTCGTCGGGCCATATCCTTTGTCACCATTGGTCTAGCATCATCGATTATATCCTTGATAATAGCATCTATAATGGAACGTTTACGCAAGGATAATAGATGAGTAACAAAGTCCATTTCAAAACATATTTCATCTGTATAGAATATATTGCTATGGGCTTTTGCATATTTCCCTTCTACATCGCGATCATAGAGAGCGACTGTAGGTATGGCAAATCGATTAAACAGTTTTTGTAGTTTACTAATAGAGGACTCACCACGTGCATTGATAAGACATATGCCAAAGTAATCAAAATCTACACCTAATTTTTTCCCAAAGCCAGCAAAACTGCCATACTCTGTTTCACCCTCTACAAGAATGATACACCGTGCATAGAGTGCCTGTTTAGCCTCAGGGAAATGCATAATCAAGTGCTTTTCTACTTCCTTAGGAAAATTAAAGGTCACTCCACAAGCTGTACAAACCATATTGTTCTCATCACGGTATAGACGAATTATATGACGATAGTCGTCAACTAGCGCATCCGTACTATGAGTAACTACAAAGAGCTGCCCTAAAAGTCCATCAATGTTAAATATATCTCTTAGCAACGCCAAAAATTCTTCGTTTTCATTCGTTGCAATTTGGCGATAATAATTTAGCACGGCTCGTTGCAAGTACGGACTTAAGTGTAACTCTGGCTCATCGACACTAATAAAAATAGGTAAATACTTACGACCTTTTTCATCATATACGAGAAGAGATTCTAAATTTGTTGTTGCACTATTAATCTTCATATAAATTTGCGCCAAAATCTTAAGAGCCACCGCCATAATTAAACGCACATTATCAGCAGAGTATTTATGTTCCATTGCGGATGAAGTGGATAACACTTCTATGAGGTGTTGAATATTGAGCATACAATAGGGATCTAAATCCTTACGCAAACTGACGATTTTACGTTGTAAATCATCGGTTACCACTTCCAATCTAGACACATAGTCTTCTAATAGTTTTCCTAGCTCTACATAAACTGAGGATGGAATAGTAAACAACTCTTGTTCAGAAGTATCTCGATGACACATATATAAAGCATGACGAATCATAGAAAGCGCCATAGGCTCAATACCTTTATCAGTCATGCTATACAGGCGTGGATATACCTCTTGTACCACTTGTTCTAATCGTAACCGATAAATTGGCCCCTCATTAGGGGTAAACATACTTTTATAATTTAATTCACCAAGTGATAGTTCAAAATCTATGCGAATCGGTTTATGTACATCTGTAAAATCATGTTCATTAAAACCGTGACACTCCATGACAATTTCTAAGAGATCTAAAAAATTAGACTTACCTACTGCATTTTCACCAACGAAATAATTAATATCATTGTGAAAGCTCAAGGTCACATCAGCCAAGTTGCGATAGTTTTCAATATGCATCCATTTTATATACATAGCCCCTCCTCCTGTAGCTACTTTCAAAATGAAAGAGCCCTAGTATATTTTTAATAACAACCCGATACATCATTATCTCAGATATTTTTCGCACCTATATGTAAAAAGGTGCCAATCACGAATGTGATCAGCACCCCCACTGTCATACAACGTTTGATATTGTATATATTCGACATTTATTTAATTTTATCCTCTATAACCTTGCCTTCACGCAAAGGACCACTTTGCTCTTTAAGGCGTGCTAGCATAACAGAGGACACAAACATAGCAATACCAGCCCCAACGGTTTCGATGGATAAGCTTTCACCAAAGAACAGGAATCCATAGAAGGAACTAATGAATACGCCAACATATTGTAGAAATTGAGCCACTACAGCGTTAGTTGTAACAAAGGCACCAGTCAAGAAGAACTGAGCCACTACACTAATACCACCAATCGCCAAGATGATAAGCCAATCTGTGCCTTGAGGCATAACGAGTTTGTCAGTTGTAACAAGCCCTGCAATCATACCTGTAATCATAAAATACGCCATAATTTCGAAATTACTATGTTTACCTCGCTTAGATATAAGGCGAATCGTTGTATACGCAGCCGCAGATAAAGCAGCCCCTAAAATAGCTACTAAGGCAAACCAAGTAAAGCCAGTAAAGCTAAATGGATTTACCATAACCATTACAGCTACAAAGATCAAAAGAAGCCATTTTCCAGCCCCTTTAGGTACCCGTTCTTTAAGAAATAAGGCGCTAAATATCAATACAAATATACCTGATGTTTGAAATAAAATCGTTGCATCAGATAACTTTAAATGCACTAAGGCAATAAAGTTACAAACCATTCCAAAGCCGCCGTATAAACCGCGCATTAGTAGATGTCCTCTATCTTCTTTAGAGAATCGGATGCCTTGGGTATACATAACGATAAGAACCGCTACAGTACCAAATAAGCCACGGAAAAAGGCAATTTCCCCAGAAGGAATATTAGAGCCAAGCATCTTTACGAATAAATTCATCGTACTCAACAAAAGAGCCGATAACAATGCGTACATAAGGCCTTTTTTAGCCATACTACCTCCCTATACACTTCTACTATAATGTTACTACATAGTTACTGTCCTGTATTATCTATATAAGCAATCCGATATACAGGAGATACATAGTTTACAAAGCCAAAATATATGCCGCCCTTCTAATGAAAGGCGGCATCATATTATTTAGAGAATGTATCTACAAAATCAAGAATTTCTTGTTTCATATCCTCTTTATCGATTGCTTTTGTAAAACGCAATGGTTTAGATTTCAAAGCTTCCAATTGTTTAGGGAATGCTACACCCGTTACAGCAGAAATATTATCTAAGCTTTCATACGGTGTGTCACCCACTTTGATATCTAAAGCCTCGCAAATGGCTGTAGGGAATTTAAATGGATGTGCAGTAGACGCAATAATTGTATGGCGTGCACCATCTTCAGGATGTTTTTCTAATTCCTTCATGTATGCACCCATAGCTACCGCCGTATGAGGGTCCATTACATAACCATAGGAGTTGTACACTTGTTCAATGATGGCTTTTGTTTCTTCATCATCAACGTAGGCACCTGCGAAATTAGCTTTAACACGACAGAACTCTTCTTCGTTGACAGTCAATTTACCGGTTGCTTTAAGATCTTTCATCCAACCAGCGGTACGTTCACTATCTTCACCAGAGATATAGTACAAGAAACGTTCAAAGTTGGAGGATTCAAGAATATCCATAGATGGAGAAATCGTTGTATAGAATGGACGATTCATATCGTATGTGCCAGTTTCAAAGAACTCAGTGAGCACATTGTTTTGGTTGGATGCACAAATCAATTTACCAATAGGAATACCCATTTTTTTAGCATAGTAAGCAGCTAAGATATTACCAAAGTTACCTGTTGGCACTACTACGTTGAAAGCTTCGTCTTCGTGAATAGCACCTTGTGCTACGAGCTCAGCATAGGCATTTACATAGTATACCACTTGAGGTGCCAAGCGGCCGATGTTAATGGAGTTCGCACTGGAGAATATCACACCTTTTGCAGCAACCTCTTCTGCTGTAGCCTTATCAACGAATAAGCGTTTCAAGAATTGTTGAGCATCATCAAAGTTACCATGAATAGCCGTTACATTAACGTTATTTCCTTCTTGCTTTTGCATTTGTTCTGCTTGCATAGGACTTACACCATCTGTTGGGTAGAATACTTGGATATGTGTACCAGGTACATCTTTAAAGCCTTCCAGTGCAGCTTTACCAGTATCACCAGATGTAGCCGTTAAGATAAGAACTTCTTTTTTCTCACCTTCTGCTTCTTTTGCTGCCACCAATAAATATGGGAATAAGGACAATGCCATATCTTTGAAAGCTTGTGTACGGCCGTGGAATAATTCCAATACAGAAACCTTTTCTAATAAGGAATGTAATGGTGCAATATCACGAGTACTGAAATTAGCATCAGAGTATGCAGAATTGATCATTTCATTTAAATGAGCTTCAGAGAAGCATGGGAACAACTTAGATAATACAATAGCTGCTACCTCTTGATAGTTTTTATCTTTCACATCATTGTAAGTTAAGCAGTTTGTAGGGAATAAAGATGGTACATATAGACCACCATCCTCTGCTAAGCCGTGCAACAATGCATATGTTTCATTTACCGCAACGGTACCGCGGGTGCTAGTATAATTCATAGAATACCTCATTTATAACTACAATGGATTTTTACGAGTTTAATAGATTTATTATAGCATAAAAGCGCCCACTTGGGGCGCTTTCTATAGAATTATATAATAAATTTTAATCTTGTAGATAGAACTAAACATTACTAGCTAATTAGATAAATGTTTAGTCTCCACCATCAATTAGAAATCGATTATAGTTCACCTTCTGCAATAGCATCCAATGTATCAAGAGACGGAATGAAAAATAGCATGCCCGTAATAGGCTTAGAATAATCAAGCAATTTATCATTTTGTGTAAACATATTGGTAAGCATTGTTTTGGTCACATCCCAGTAACGAGCATAACCTATAAAGTATGTGCCTCGAACACCTTGACCAGGTTGAGCAAATGGAACATTCATACGAACGATCTTATGTTCTTCATCATCACGATTGTCTTGAGCCACTACATTGTGAGCTACCGGGTCTTTTTCGTCATCCTCTAATTCGATATCACTAAATTTGCGGCGGCCAATGAATTTCTCTTGCATTTCTGTAGGAAGTGCACGCCATGCATCAAGATCATGTTCATATTTCTGTGCAAATGCATAAGAGCCATTAGTAAATTCAGGATCTTCATCTCCAATAACGCCCCACTCTACAGCCTCTTGGCCAACAGGGTTTTCCGTACCATCAACGAAATCAATAATCGCACGACCTTGTTCGTAGTGGAAGCCATGGGTTTCATCTACAACAGATGTAATAGGGCGTAAGAACTCCATAATTTGATCTACTACAGTATACGTAACAGATTCATCATTAGAGCGGACATGCAAAAATAAGTCAGCTGCTACAGCGGGTACATCTTGTTTATCACCTTTTATGCCTTCGAAGTCTTCTAACTCTTTTGGTACCGGTGCATTAGGGAACAAATAATCCCATGCCTTACGGCTAAAGCCAAAGGCAATGCCCAAACCTTCCCCATTAGCGCGAATACTAACAGAACGTTTAATGGCTTGAATACGATCTGCCATATCTTGAATCACTTCAAGCTCTGCCTCATGATCTTTACGGTTTAATAACAAAGTGGTGAAGTTGACACTTTGGCCAGCATCTTTATACACATCTTGTGTTCTAGAAACATCTACTGCCATTTGGTACCTCCTAGTGAGAAAACTATTATAAAACCATCATAAGCTATTATAGTTTTACTGTCTATAAAATATATTATATTGTATCAATACTATATTCAATTAATATCAAAGTTTATAAACTTAATTAAATCAATGACTACTCGTTTGAGAAAAATAGGATTAAACCACAACGTATTTTAACCATGTAAATAACTATATAAAGGCTAAAAAGATATGTAAAAAGCTAAAAGAAAAATATTTACACAAAAAAAGAACTCACACAAAATGTGAGTTCTTTACTCTGGTGGACCACCAGGGGTTCGAACCCTGGACACCCTGATTAAGAGTCAGGTGCTCTGCCAGCTGAGCTAGTGGTCCATGACACGACTAATTATATGCCTATTTTATAGGAATGTAAAGAATATTTATTACATTCCTATAAAACATATACATCAATATCGTCCTAGCCAATCCTTCATCGTATTACAAGCCTCCGTAGGGAGAATATCACTAGTTCCTACGCAGTCAGTACCACTATATAGTTGAAGAACACTATGCGTACGACTTACCTCTTTAATAATAATGTTTGTCACATCAGCCTTTGGCACATTAAATTGCAATCCATAACGTCCCTTGTAGGTAATGACAGCAGATTTTGTATCGTATTCTATATGGACTTGAAGCATCTTGCCACCAGGCCAACATTCTTCAATATGTTCCTTTGATCTTGGTTTTAGAAAATCAAAAAATCCCATATTATCCTCCAATGCGCCACATAGGACGTTCTGGTTGTTCCATACCTACGCCATCATGACGTTCTTGCTTTCGCTGCAATGCACGTTCAATATGCAAAGCTAAATCTTCCTCGGTCGCACCATTGCGCACAAGAGATACAAGATCAGCCTCATCATCACGCAACAAGCATAAACGCATTTGCCCATCCGATGTAAGACGAACGCGATTACATGTATCGCAGTAGCTATGAGACATAGAAAAGATGAATCCTACAGCCTTTCCACTTGGTAGCGCTAAATACGTAGCAGGGCCAAAGCCATAAACGGAATGTACTTCTGTAAGCGGACCTCCACTAACACGTTCTAATTGAGCCTTCCATTCATCAAAGGTTGGACCATGGAACGCATCGCCTTGGAATGGCATATATTCAATAAAACGCCATACAACAGGCCACTTTTCTACATACTGTAATAACGACTTAACTTCATCATCAGACCAATGTCGAGACAAAACCGTATTGATTTTTACAGACTTAAAGTTAGCATTAATAGCACTTCGAATACCATCAAGGACGGACTCAAGTTGACCTTCTTTACCGACACAAGTGGCAAAGGCGTCACTTTCAAGGGAGTCCAAACTGATATTTACGCGGTTCAAACCAAGTTTTTTCAATCGTTGTGCTCGAGATGCAAGCAAGCTACCATTAGTAGTCATAGATATATCTTCAAACCAACCAGTATCCTTGATACGAGTTAAAAGCTCTTCAATATGAGGATATAGCAATGGCTCGCCACCAGTTAAACGTACCGCTTTCACGCCGATACGATGAAAGGCACCTAAAATAGTCATCCATTCATCAACTGATAATAATTGTGTTTGACTTTGAGGTGTAATTTCAGCAGGTCGACAATAGGGACAACAAAAATTACACGCATCTGTCAATGACAGACGTACATATTCAATTGTACGGCCCCATGCGTCTTTCATAACACACCTCGTTTATCCGACTAAGTTATTTGATAATAGATACTTCATCACCTACGTGAATCGTACCATTTTTAAGGACTTTACCAAAGATGCCTTGTGTAGGCATGATACAAGATCCTACTTGTTTCATGATTTCACAGCCATGATGACATTCCTTACCAATTTGAGTAATTTCAAGAATTACATCATTACCAATTTGTAATTGTGTGCCTACAGCCAATTCGTAAAGCACCATACCTTCAACAGTGATATTTTCTGCAAAATCACCAGGTTTTACATCCGCTCCTTGGGCACGCATATGATCGATGCTTGCAATACCAAGCAAGCTGATTTGACGATGCCAATTGCCTGCGTGCGCATCACCTTCCATACCATGATCTACGATAAGATTAGCGGATTCAATATTATGTTTCTTTTGCCCTTTTCTCTCACTAATAGAGATAGCAATAATTTTTCCGTCTGCCATGTAACCCTTCCCTTCTTATGGGAACATACCATATATATACATATATACATAACTTTATTTCAACATGTAATTGCAGTCATTTTATAATTTTCATGTTACTGAAAGCATCACAAAATTATTCTACAATTATCTATCTATTATAGCATAGTATTCACACAAATTTCCTGTGAATTTAATCACTAAAAAAGAACTCTGCTCCAAGGAACAGAGTTCTTTTTTAGTAATTTTTATCGGCGACCCATTTCTTTAATTTCGTCACCACGATTAACACCATTAAGTAGTAAATTAAGCAATATTGCCATAATACTACCGAAAGTGATGCCAGATTTTAAAATAATTTGTGCCCACGCAGGGAAATTAGCATAAAAGTTTGGCGCTGCAATTGGAATCATAGCTACACCAATACTGATAGCTACGAGCATTAAATTATGGTTGCCTTCAAAGCTAACCTTGCCTAAGGAACGAATACCACTAGCAACGATCATGCCGAACATGGCAATACCAGCACCGCCCAACACGGCATTCGGAATGCTAGCTACGATAGCTGCTAATTTAGGGAATAATCCTAATAAAATCAAGATTACACCCGATGCAGCTACAACAAAGCGGCTCTTAACACCTGTTACAGCAATAAGACCAACGTTTTGAGCGAATGCTGTGTAAGGGAAGCTATTAAGAATACCACCAATAATTGTAGATACTCCATCAGCACGAATAATAGAAGCAAGTTCTTGACGACCAATTGGCTTATCTACGATTTCACCAATAGCGATACTATCACCAGTCGTTTCTACCATAACTACGAGCATTACGATAATCATGGAAAGTACAGATGCCCAATCAAAGGTTGGTAACCCGAAATAGAAAGGCTCAATAAACGCAATCCAGTGGGCACGACCAACTTCATCAAAGTTTGTAACACCCATGGCAAACGCAATCGCTGTACCTGCAATCAAACCAATTAGTACAGAAAGATTACTAAAGAATCCTTTGGCAAATTTATAAACAAATACGACAATTAAGAAGGTAAGGAACCCTAGTCCAATATTGGTAAAACTACCAAATTGAGGATTACCTATACCGCCGCCCATCCAATTAATAGCAACTGGCATCAAGTTAATACCGATAATAGTAATAATTGTACCTGTAACTACAGGTGGGAATAAGCGAATAAGACGACTAAAGAATGGAGCTATCAAGAAGGTAAATAAACCGGCTACGATAATAGCACCATAAATAGCAGTCATACCATGCTGAGCGCCAATCATGGCCATAGGGCCAACAGAAGCAAAGGTAACACCTTGGATCATCGGAATACGTCCACCAATTTTTCCAAAACCTAATGTTTGGATTAATGTGGCAATACCGCAGGTAAATAAGTCCGCTGTAATTAATCGAATCAAATCTTCCATAGGTAAGTTCATGGCCTGTGCCACAATAATAGGTACAGCAACGGCACCTGCATACATGGCCAGTACATGTTGTAAACCAAAGGCAAAGAGCTGTGGTATTGGCAACATACTATCGACCGTATTCATTTGTTTTTGATCTGTCATAATGTCTCCTACATCAAACCTCGAAATAACACCCATCCATTTTACACTATCGTTCGGATTTTAACAATAGAAAAAAGAGAACTCATTATTTTCAAAAGAAATAACAAGTTCTCTTTTAAGCTTTTTCCGAACATTAGATTTTTAAATATCCTAATTGTTCGAAATCATCCAAGATTTATTTATTAGTATATACAGTCGTATATCTTATTATTTTAATCTGCTATTTTAAACTGCTATTTTGAGCTGGCTATACATATAACGCTATAATTGCCGCTTCTTTATCATCTAAACCTGTTTCAATAGCCTTCATTTTTGTGGTTATATCAGCTACAAATGCTTCGTCTTTAATACCTGATAAATTAATACGTACGTTTAGGAATGCCGCCTTTACTGCAGCACGAGCATTGATTGCAGCAATAATACCATCAGTAATAAGATTTTGATTACCTTTTTTAGATGCTAACTCTGCTAAATCAAAGATTTGATAGGCTAACTCACCGATTTCAAAGGGAACCATTGCAGCATCTTTATAAGCTTGTTGAATAGCAGCAGTACGTTTAGACTTTTCTTCATCTGTATTTTTTGGCAAACCTAAAGCATTCATAAAGATATTAAATACATCCGCATCAGCTTGAGATAATTCGAGCATGCGATTACGAATCGCTTCGGCCTTAGTTTGTAGTTCTTCCATTTCGGACTGAACCTCTTCATAGCCTTTTTTACCAAAGGTTAAGTTCGCTACCATTTCTGCTAATGCTGCACCAGTTGCAGCCGTTAAGGCCGCAATGGCCCCACCACCTGGAGTTGGTTCTTTAGATGCAGTAGCTGCTACAAAATCTACAACACGTTGTTCTACTAAATTCATAACAAGACCTCATGTAAAAGCGATAACAAGCTATCCTTGTTATCGCTTTGTCATTTCTATAAAAATATACAGGTAACACACTATATAAACTAGTGAAAGCAGACACTACCAATGGGCAGTTAAGAAAATGTCTACTACAAGGAATTTATATTAGAATAAACCTTTAATCGTACCATCTGCTTCGATATCCATATTAAGAGCGGCAGGACGTTTAGGTAGGCCAGGCATAACCATTACATCACCGGTGCGGCATACGATAAAGCCTGCTCCATTAGCAACACGAATATCGGATACTGTGATAGTAAATCCTTTCGGCGCTCCTAATAAAGCTGGATTATCAGATAAGGAGTATTGTGTTTTTGCCATACATACAGGTAAACGATCAAGGCCCCAATCAGCTAATTGTTTAATTTGCTTTTTAGCTTTATCTGTAAAGATAACGCCATCGCCACCGTAAATGGTTTTAACGATTTTATTTACCTTTTCCTCTAAGCTATCTTCTAAATCATATACAAATTTAGGTGTTGGTTTAGAACCTTCAAGCAATTCAACGACTTTTTTAGCCATATCAGTGCCGCCTTCGCCGCCTTTTTCCCAACATTCATTGAGCTCTACAGGTACACCAAAGTCATCGCAGAGACGAGTTAACTCAGCTATTTCTGCATCTGTGTCGGTAGCAAATTTATTGATAGCTACTAAGACAGGCACGTTAAAGTAACGCATATTTTCGATGGCTTTTTGCAAATTGCTGAAACCTTTTGTAACAGCTTCAACATTTTCAGTGCTAAGTTCTTGTTTAGGTACACCACCATGCATTTTAAGAGCACGCAATGTAGCAACGATTACAATTGTATCAGGGAAAATATTACCGTAGCGACATTTAATATCAAGGAACTTTTCAGCCCCCAAGTCAGCACCAAAGCCAGCCTCTGTGACTACGATATCACCTAATTTAAGACCAAGTTTTGTAGCTACGATGGAGTTACAACCATGAGCGATATTTGCAAATGGACCACCGTGAACGATAGCTGGTGTATGTTCTAATGTTTGTACAAGATTTGGTTTAATAGCATCTTTCATAAGAAGCGCCATCGCACCTTGACAACCAAGTTGATGAACATAAACAGGATCACCTGCTAAATTACAGCCAATAACAATGCGACCAAAGCGTTCTTTTAAATCTTCTAGATCTTTGGCTAAGCAAAGAATGGCCATGATTTCAGAAGCAACAGTAATCATAAAGTGATCTTCGCGCGGGAAGCCACACACTTTACCACCAAGAGCAACTGTTACATTACGAAGAGCACGGTCATTCATGTCTAGAACACGAGTCCATGAAAGTTGACGCAAATCAATTTGCAATTCATTACCTTGATGGATGTGATTGTCGATCATAGCAGATAGCAAATTGTTAGCTGCTGTAATAGCGTGCATATCACCTGTAAAATGGAGGTTAATATCATCCATCGGTACAACTTGGGCATAACCGCCACCAGCGGCACCGCCTTTAATACCAAATACAGGGCCTAAGGATGGTTCACGCAATGTAGCAATAGCATTTTTACCGATTTTTTGTAACCCTTGTACAAGACCAATGCTCGTTGTAGACTTACCTTCCCCTGCTGGTGTTGGTGTAATAGCTGTAACTAACACCAATTTACCATCTGGCTTATCTTCTAAACGTCGAATAGCATCGAAGGAAATCTTCGCTTTATAATGACCATATTGTTCAATATCATCAGGGGTTAAACCGCATTTATCGGCAATGACCTGAATTTTTTCCATTTTATTCTGTTGGGCAATCTCAATATCGCTTAACATAAAGCCTCCTTGGCACCATGGCCATCTATCAACTATATAACAACTATTAACATATTATCTAATATTTACTATTTAATATTAATTGTCTACTGTAGATGTATATTTGTACAACTACAGTAATCTATTATATATGAAAGTATTACGTATGTCTAATATTAATCCTTAACAATTTTAGTAATATATCTAATAGATCTAAGATGCCTAAGACGTATAGAAAATCTAATACGTCAAATACGTATAATACGTATAATACATCTAAAACATCTAATAGCTAAATTATATTATCTAATACGTTTATCCCTACCTATTGCACATATGAGAAAGAGCCCTAATGCAACATACATTAGGGCTCTTTCTAAAAAACTTATATTATCTCATTAAAATGGGAATAAAATTGGTAACAATATAAGTGCTACTATACTAGATACAACGATGAGTGGCAAACCAGCTTTCACATAATCCATGAAGCTATAACCAGCAATGTTGTATACCATAGTATTCGCAGGCATACCAATTGGGGTAGCATACGCTAAGGAGCTAGCGATTACAATAGCTGCAAGCACTGCTTTTGGATCGAATCCCAATTGAGATGCTAAGCTAAGACCGATTGGTACCAATAATGCACAGGTAGCAGTATTAGACATAAAGTTCGTCATGAATACACCAAGCACAAAGATTACTACTAGAACAACAATTGGAGATGGACTAGCACCAAGGCTGTTTACGATAAGATCTGCAATTACAGAACCAGTACCTGTTTTAACCATTGCGTCCCCAAGGGCCATAGAGCCAGCGAAGAGCATGATTGTTTTCATATCTATAGATCTAACAGCTGCACTTTCACTAATAACATTAGTAGCAACTAATACAAGAGCACCTATCCAGGCACTCACATAAAGTTTTACACCTAATTGTTTTTCAAAGATCATAGCAACAACTGTCAAAATCAATACAATTGCAGCAGTCCATTTTTTCCAAGACGGTACATGGCTATAATCGTCATTGCCTTCAAATGCACCATCTGGTTGATGACTTGGAGCATCTGGTAAGAAACGTTTACCAATTGTAGCATAGAAAATAGTCCCAACAATTAGAATTGGCAAACCTACTAGACCATAATCAAAGAAACCAAAAGAGCCTAGGCCCGCTTGTTGTAAGCCCGCTTGCGCAATCATATTGCCAGGAGCGCCGATAAGTGAAATATTACCACCCATAGCTGCAGCAAACACAAGAGGCATCAACAATTTAGTTTGTTTAAAACCACTCTTTTTACAAATACCGATAATTACAGGAATCAGTA
>USQK01000019.1 GCA_900556785.1 uncultured Veillonella sp. | reverse complement strand
GTCTTTTAATTTTTGAATTAAATCCACGATTTTTGCCTCCTTAACATTGGCTTTATGCCATATCAATATTATTATTATAGCAAGTTAACAGCTCTCTAACAACCATTCTAAAACATTTCGTTGTTGAATTCCGTCATAATTTGCATTTTTATTGAGTTCATCTAAGGTAAGCAAAAACTTAGGATATTGATCATTGATAGCCTCTAGAGGCGCCAGTTCACGATTTAACGTATTTGGATCGAGCACAGTCTCACTAACCTGATAATATTCAGTAATGCCAGCTTTTTCTGCCACAAAATCAATTTCACCCTTAGCTAGTTGACCTACATATACAGTATATCCACGACGTATGAGTTCTAGAAAAACAATATTTTCTAATATATGACCTGTATCGCGGCTTGTATTGCCAACAATCAAATTTCTCAAGGTTACATCAACACTATAATATTTCGCATTAATGCGCAGTAATTCTTTGCCTCGTACATCATAGCGATTCACCTTGTATAGTAATAAACTATCTTGTAACCCTTGTAAATATCGTTCTACCGTTTTATTATCAATCTTTCGGCCAGCACTAACAAGAGATTTAGCTATTTTATTTGGTGAAAGCAAGCTTCCCACATTCGCCATAATATATCGCACAATATCTTGTAAAATCATGACATCATTAATTTTTAATCGAGCTACTACATCATGTAATAACAAGGTATTAAAGAGCCCCCAAAGATATTCTTGAATATCAAAATCTTCGCCACCCAATTGTTGTGTATAAGGGAACGAGCTTTCACGAAGATACGCCTCATAGGCAGGAATCAAGGAGTACTGCTGTTCTTCATATTTGCTAAAGTAAAATTCAGCAAAGGACAGTGGTAACATCTGAATTTCTACATATCGACCAGTCAATAGTGTAGCAATATCAGAAGACATAAAATATGCATTTGAACCTGTAATATAAATATCCGTGTTCTCTTTTACAAATAGGCTATCTACAACACGATGAAATTGATCGACATGTTGAATCTCATCAAGAAAAATATAGTTCATTTGATTAGGCTGCATTTGATTTAATATATATTGATACAGCGCATGATACTCTCGTAAAGGTTCGTATTCTAACTCCTCAAAATTTATAGATATAATCTGTTCCGGTTTTACTCCCTCTGCTAGTAGCTCATCCTTAAACAGACGAAATAATGTCGATTTACCGCAACGACGTATGCCAGAAACGACTTTAATAATAGACCGTTCACGATTCCGTCGTAAAAACTCTATATACCCATGGCGCTGAATCAACTTCATAAGGGCCTCCTCATCTATGTACTTGCTCATAGATGGAACCCAATTACTGTTATTGTCAGTCATCATATCGACTACCTACAAAACTTGGATTCCATTCCAACTTTATACTAATATTACCACAAAGTTGGATTTCATTCCAAAGTTTTATTGTATAGATACATAATTTGGATTTTATTCCTATAATTAATCTAATAAATTGTAATACCTCACCTCTATTTGTTCTTATACCAAGGAAGATATATAGCTTTCATTGAACTCTAAGCCTATAAAACGATACAATAGTAAATAGCAAACACTACTAATCGAAACATTAGCTTCTAATCACAAACACCTATTCAGGAGGACTCATGGCGAATACAGAAACGACGATTAACGCAGTTATCAATCCTCAAAACAACGATACCCCCATCGATATAGAGAAAACGATTAAAGCTTTAGAGCGCAATAAATTTGTAGTTCATTATTTTGAAACGGGCGCCGAAGCCGTTGCGTATCTAAAAAATCGCATTCAAAACAAATGTGTAGCCATTGGCGATTCTCGCACTTTATTAGAAATAGGTATTCATGATGCTTTATCTGAGGTCAACGAGGACATAACAGACATTCAGCATCCACTGCCTGGTGAAAGCTTTCGCGATACGGCGTTACGCACCATGGGACGCGATGTATTTCTCACCTCGGTAAACGCCCTTTCACAAACGGGAGAAATGGTGAATATCGACGGCACAGGCAATCGTGTGGCAGCCTCTCTATTTGGTTCTCAAGAGGTATTCTTTGTATTAGGAGTTAATAAAATAACGCCTGACTTAGCGTCTGCCATTTATCGAGCACGAAATGTAGCAGCCCCACTTAACAGTAAGAAAAACAAAAAGAGCTCTCTCAATCCGTGTGCTACCTTGGACGAAAAATGCTACGACTGCGGCTCTCCAGATCGTATATGTAATGCCTTAACGATTTACTATAAAAAGATGCGTAACATGCAAACCATGGAGATTATTATCATCAATGAATCCTTAGGCTTCTAATGGTTTGTGGACCATTTAGAAAATCTTGTACGCTCATTTGCCCTAATCCAGATACAACCCTATATATTGTGGACCACCGCGGATCAATAGCACCACTTTCAAGATCACT
Organism: uncultured Veillonella sp.; assembly: GCA_900556785.1. Taxonomy (GTDB): domain Bacteria; phylum Bacillota; class Negativicutes; order Veillonellales; family Veillonellaceae; genus Veillonella. The sequence goes on along the minus strand of USQK01000019.1, from coordinate 23,826 downwards.
TATATAAGATTGAGCTAGACCTGATTTATCTGCTAATTGATACTGTGTCATGCCCAATTGTCTACGCCAAAGCAAAATTAATACTCCTAGCTTGTGAACTTCTTGTCGAACCTGTATATCACGACAACATAGGATAGGATTCATAGCAACCTCTATCTACTTTCACACTCAACACATGGTTATGCCTTTACTATACGTCTAGCCCAAGGACATGACTAGTAGCAGTTGAAATGCGATAACAGAAAAGCCTCCATAAAAACTAAGGCATAAATTAGTTCTATCAAGGCTTTTTTCTTTGCATATTAAGTTATGTCCGATTTCATCAATTCGTGGAATTTTAGTATATCTAGAGGTAATTAAGACTAAAAATACAAGTGTTGTACTCGACAAGCTTAGATTTTATAAGCATTTATCGTAATTTCTATACATTATCTATGCAGGAAACACAAATTTGAATTCTAATATCACACTAGATTAGTCTACATCATAATAGGTACATATATACATGACCCTCCACTTTGACCGTAAACTGAAACCAATAATAAAACACTATAAAAACACTATAATAATCAAATCCTTATAGTAAAAAGAGGGTAGTAAAAAGGGGGCTATAGTAAGTATAGTCCCCTTTGATTATCTCTATAAGATTATTGATTAGCACTTTCTTGAGCTTTTTTGATTTCCATGTATTTAACCATGCCATCCACAGCTTTTTTAGCTTCCCGCATAGCGAGTACTACTGTAGCAGGTTTATGTACAACGTCACCGCCAGCAAAGACGCCATCACGATTAGTCATGCCATATGGATCTTCAGATGTAATGATATAGCCTTTTTCATCTACTTTCAAGTTATTACCTTCGCCGATAAGACGTGCATTTGGTTTGTGACCAGCAGCGATAATGATTTTATCTACAGGCATAACTTGGAAGTTACCAGTACCGTGGATACCCGCACCATCTTCATTAAGAGCCATCACTTCGTATTTGAAGCCTTCTACCTTGTCTTTACCTTCTACACCCACTGGAGAAGCGAACCATTGGAATTGAACGCCTTCGGCACGTGCTTCTTCGTATTCAGATAACAATGCTGGCATTTGTTCTTGGCTGCGACGGTACGCTACCGTTACGGATTCACAGCCTAAACGTACGCATGTACGTGCCGCATCCATCGCTACGTTACCACCGCCGATGATGATTACGCGATCGCCTTTTTTAACAGGAATTTGAGCTTTATCAAGCTCACCATTTTCTACGAGTTGTACGTTAGTCAACAAGTACATAGCTTGGAATACGCCATGAACTTCATCATTTTCCATGCGCACTTCTTGAGGAATATGGGTACCAGTACCGATAAAGATAGAGTCAAAACCTTCAGCGAAGAGTTCATCCAATGTTTTATCTTGACCGATAAATGTATTACATACGAATTTAACGCCTAAACCTTCAAGACGTGCGATTTCACGACGTACAACGGATTTAGACAAACGGAATTCAGGAATACCGAATAAAAGTACACCACCTGGTTCAGATTGGCCTTCAAATACAGTTACATCATAACCAAGTTTAGCGATATCGCCGGCTACGGACAAACCTGCAGGACCGGAACCTACAACGGCAACCTTACCAAGATCTTGTTTAATTTTCTTAGGTTTGCGAAGTTCATTGACGCTTTCAAAATCAGCAGCAAAACGTTCCAATTTACCGATATTGATAGGCGGTTTCTTCGCCTTATTCATGATACAGTTACCTTCGCATTGGTTTTCGCGTGGACATACGCGGCCACAAATGGATGGCAAGTTTGTACGTTCTGCCAAGATATCGTTGGCTAAGCCGAAGTTACCGCGCGCAATAGCTTGGATAAAACGAGGGATTTCGTTTTCAATAGGGCAACCCATACGGCACAATGGTTTTGGACAATTCAGACAACGTTTCGCCTCAGCGAGCGCTTCCTCCATTGTATAATCCGCATCAAAATGTAGTGGTTTTAATTCGTTACTCATGGCACATGCCTCCTAACAAGGATCCAGTATACTATACTTACAGCGTTGCATGCACCTAAGCATTCCGATGAGCCCTCTCACATAGGGACGCCGCCACATGCTGCTAACATTTATCTTTTGTAACCATTCGATAGACGTGTGGTCACTGGTCAGACTCACACTATTCTATAGTATATTCTAAATTGTGAAAGTCCCAACAGTCAAGCAAATATAGCACCTTTTGTATACCAATATAGCCCCTATTCATGCAAGGATTGCATAGAAACAGAAGATACTGTAACAGCAATTCTTAAGTGTATATTTACATATATATCTATGCATGTATACTGATAATAGATAGAGTAATTAATTCCCAGCACATTAACATACACGTATAGAGGTTCACTATGAACACAAAAGACTTTACTGAAACATACTATATCTATCGCCGCGGTTCCCATTCTCGCAAATGGGACGGCGAGCACTTAAAATTTAGCCGCACCGACTTATTACCCCTATGGGTAGCAGATATGGATTTCATGCCGCCTCAGTGCATACAAGAGGCTATTTGTACCTATGTAAAAGCCCAACCTTTAGGCTATACCATGACAAATCCCAAGTATCTTGAAGCAGTCATAGATTGGTATAAGCGGCGCCACAACTGTATACTTTCTAAAGACTGGCTCACCAACGCTCCAAATGTCATTACAGGCATTATGTGGTGTATTGGGGCTTTCACAAAACCAAATGATGCCATTGCCGTTCTAAGTCCTGTGTACGGCGCCTTTGATACGAGCGCTAGCGATGCACAGCGCCAGATCATCGCCGTTCCTATGAAACGCAGTGACGATAATCGCTACACCGTAGATTACGAGGCCTTTGAAACAGCAATTACCAAGCACGATATTAAACTGTTCATTCACTGTAATCCACACAACCCTGTAGGGCATGTGTGGACAGAAGACGAGATGAATCAGCTATTTAGCATTTGTGAGCGTCACGGGGTGCTCATCATTAGCGACGAAATCCATCAAGATCTCATTACGGGTTCAACACCATTTACATCGGCTCTAACAGTAGCTAGCGGTGCCTATGCGGATAACATTATTGCTATGTCTTCCCTGTCCAAATCGTTTAATATGGCTAGCTTGCATCACGCAGAGGTTATCATTCCCAACGAAAAGCTGAGGGGCCAATACAATGCCTATAAAGCCCATGTGTACCATACGGACTCCGACGTTATTGCCGAAACGGCCATCACTGTAGCCTACACACATCCAGAGGCGGAGACATGGCTCACAGATGTACTGGCTGTTATACGTGAAAATTATGAATATCTGTGCCAAGAGCTTTGTACGGCATTACCACAAATCCGCATCAGCCCTATGGACGGCACCTATTTAGCATGGATTGATTTTGGTGCCTATGTTAAGGCTGAAGATATGCATGACTTATTCGAAAATAAATGCCGCATTGCACCAAGCTTTGGCGAATGGTTTGGAGGCGAAAACTACGCCACCTTTGTACGCCTAAACTTGGCTACTAGCCTTGAAAATATCAGGACTGCTACCCATAATATTATCAAGTACGTACTCCCTTAATAGGAACCTCTCATCAGGAAATACATTAATCATATTAATAAATTCATTTTGTACAAATAAAAGAGGCTGCTCTAGCATCATCAATGTTAGAGCAGCCTTTTTGTATCAAAGTTTCACTGTATCACACAACTAGTATTACACTAGTTTTTATTTAATTCTATCGAAATGTTCCTTTGCAAATTGCATGTCTTGTACGAGTTCTAATGTACCAATATAGTTATTATTTTGGTCGCGTACCGCCATGTAGTTTACATAGAATGGACGGCCTTGTTTTTCAAGCCATACTGCCACATTATCGCGGTCACCTTTACGGAAAGAATCAATGATACCGCGTACAATTGGTTCTACCTTTGGCGGATGACAGGAATACACGTCCCGGCCAATTGCTGTAGTAGGACGTTTGAATACCTTTTCACCATCGTTGAAGTAACGGTTAATATCTTCATGGTCAACGAAGGTTACCTCCATTGGCATTGTATTGAGCATAGCATCTAGTTGGTCTACAGTTAACGTACCACCAATTAACCCGATAGCATTATTATCACCACTTGGTTTTGTAGTTTGCGCAGCTAATGCGGCATCAGCTTCTGGCCAAGCAATACGTGTTACACCAAAAATGTCTTCATACTGCGCTGTATCTTTGTAAATTTGATACCAATCTTCTTTGCTGAAGTTTTCTGCACAGATTGGGAACAAGATATTTTGTTCTTTGTAGATCATTTCTTGAGCACGTGTAAGAAGCTCATCAAAACGTCTATACCAATCATCTACACTTTGGCTAGATTTTGCTAAATCACCTAATTGGTCGCGAATATCGCCATCAACAGTCCACATAACCATGGATGGACCACCGATCGCATAATCCACTTTCAATTTTGGATATAATAAATCGCCTTTTTTAGCATAGTGAACAGATAGTTGACGCACTGTATTCACATCATCATAAGTGGCAGTTTTGTCTGCTACTTTTGGACGAATAGCCTCAATCAACTCGTCGAGCGCTTTATTTTCTTCTGTCAATCGGTTTAACGGATGACCTGCAGTTTCTACCAACCTCACAACACTCTTGCTCTTTTCTTGAGCTTCTAGAACCGCTTCTACCTTAGCATGTTCTGCATCCATTTGTTCATGAATGGTGGAACCATGGAACAATGCAGAGTGAAGGTCACATAATTGTTGTACCTCTTCTAAAGGTGTACCTTCGCGCATAAGACCTTGTTCGGCTTTCATGATTTCACTAGCCTCAACATGTTTGAATTGGCTCGCAAAGTCTTCACGAACAGAACCAAGCTCTTCGCCTGTGCCCAAACGTTTCAAGAAGCCTTTCAATTGTTCTACACGTTCGCTATCTGTAACAGTATCCTCTACATTAGCTTCTACATTTTTAGTAGCATTAGCTTCTGCATTGTCATTAGCATTAGATGCCTCTGTGTGAGTAGTAGCTGCCTCTGCAGGAGCACCATTAGCAGATGCATCATCACCATGTAGGTTTGGCATTTCACCTTCCAATGTAAAGCCGGCTTTCATAAATGCGCTCACGATATCCATCATGGATACGCCTTTCATCTTAGCCCCTTTAGGAATGGTCATGATTTTACCAACAGAGTTCAACATTACTTTATTAGTGATTTCACTGAACCCTAAGCTTTTCATAATCTCTGTTACTTCAGGATATTCTTTTACCAAATCATATACGGATTTGGACAAATCTAATTTCTTTTCCATTTTGATCCCCTCGTGTCAAAAATATTATTTATTACTTATGTGAGTAGCCCTCTATACGTACTACTGTGTATACAAGGAAATATATACTGTGAAAGGTTTATCTAAAATAACCTATGACCCTATGATAAATGATATCGATTAGAAAATCTGTATCCATGGCTATACTTTTGAAAGTTCTTTCTAAAAATATCAAAATTTCATATAAAAATAACAGATAGCTGAGTATTCAAAGTCACCTAAGCAATCAAAGCGCTTTGAACCAACTATCCGTTATCTATTAAAATATATATCTAGTTTTTAGAAAGATGAAAGTTCTGAGAGATTTATTAGTTTTGAAAGGTTTAGTATTTTGAGAGATAGTAAATTTGAGAGATTTACATGTTTCTGAGATCAACTAGTTTGATAGATATACCAATGCTAAAAACTACCTCTTATTGATGATGAGGTTTCAAAGCTTTTTCGTAGTTTTCAGAAACCTTATCCCAGTTAATAACGCGGAAAAATTCCTTGATATAGTCTGGGCGACGGTTTTGGTAGTGCAAATAATATGCATGTTCCCATACGTCTAAGCAAAGGATTGCTGTTTTACCATCTAGTAGAGGGTTATCTTGGTTCGCAGAGGATGTTACTTCTAGTTTGCCATCTTTATTTACCACAAGCCAAGCCCAGCCAGAACCAAAGCGTGTAGCTGCCGCAGCGGAGAAGCTTTCAACAAAGGCATCATAGCCACCAAGATCAGCGTCGATAGCCTCTTTCAAAGGGCCTTCCAACTTAGAAGTGTCTGGTTTTGTCATGATATCCCAAAACATAGTGTGGTTCTTGTGACCACCACCGTTATTGATAACAGCTTGGCGGATGTCCTCTGGCACATTAACGATATCGCCAAGGATGCAGTCTACGCAGCCATAGGCTAGATCAGGGTATTTCGCGATAGCAGCATTCAAATTATTAACATACGCTTGATGATGCTTGTCATGATGCAATTTCATTGTTTCTGCGTCGATAACAGGCTCAAGATAATCGTAAGCATACGGTAATGGTGCGAGTTCGAAAGGTTTCATAATAGTCCTCCTTAAATATAGGGCATGGAACGATATGTATCAGTACGTACGTTCTAGTGAAAGCGTTTCGATGCACCTGCATCTTTATTTCATTTAATTGATATGAATTATCATTTTTTATTTATTCTACATTGTATATAGAAAATCGCCAATATAATTTTCCATGTAAAAAGGCTATAGGATTTCCTATAGCCTTTATGTTAGTTATTCAACGATACATTGGCACATTTTCATTGTTGTTAATGCTGCTTGATGGGATTCTTCCGTAACGCCAGCACAGCAGCTAGAATCTACGTAAACAGGGATTTCTGGCAAACCTGCTTTCAGTATAATCGCATTAGAAACAACGCAAATATCAGTACATAAACCAACGAGCGTGATAGACTCAATAGGGTTCACCAAATTCATGCCTTCCAAACGGGATAATAGTTCAAGAGATCCGAAATTTGGCTTATCGATAAAGGATACAGGGCTCATGATAGGACGCCCTTCTGCTGCCTCGATTAAGCCAGACACAATATGCCAACCTTCTGTATTCTTCACACAATGTGTCACAGGTAAAAACTTGCCCTCTTGGCTTTCAAGATAATTAGTATCATGCGTATCACGTGTAAATATGATAGGCCCGTCAAAGTTCTCAATTTTTTTTCGCACATTATCTACAATCATCTGTGCTTGCGCTGAACCAAGAGCGCCATCTACGAAATCTTTTTGCATATCGATAACAACTAGAACCTTTTGCATAGTTCCTCCTGTATATAGTCTACAAAGAATACATTAATTATTCACTACACTACTAGTTATACTCTTAATTCTTGATAACATCAATAACAATCATTTATTCTTTTTCCTCAGCCAACGCATGGCGCACTCGATCTGGTGTATTATGGGCTAATTTACCTGCGGCTGCAGCTGCCACGGCGCCTACAAGATCATCGAGGAATGTATTACAGTGACCACCCTCTTCACTATCAAGTTTTTTGATAATACCAGGCTTTACCTTATCTAAATACCCATAGTTCGTAAAGCCAATAGAACCATACAGATTAACGATGGAAAAGGCCAAGATTTCATCGATGCCATAGAGGCTTTCATCATTAGCCACGATGCGTTGCAAAGGCTGAGACAGTTTATTTTGTTCCGTTAACTTATCGAGCTCAATGCCCGTAATTATCGCATTGTGTACCTCTCGTTTTGAAAGCACGGATTCCACATGCTCACGGCACTCTTCAATCTTTAAATTCGGCATATACGGTTTTTGAACGTATAAAACAAGCTCCGCAATATCCTCTAACGTAACGCCACGCTCCGCCAGTAGGTCGTAAGTATATTTTTCTAAATCTTTTGTAGCTTCCACAAGTGCTCCTTTATTTTTTCTTAGGCTTATCACCGGATAGCATAACAATACTAACTGGAATGGTTATCACCAATGCTTCCTCTGTATCCACATGCTTTGTATTCCAAGCCGCCTCTTTGGCAGCCTCTTCAAAGATGGGGTAAGCCTCTCGATCTAATTTCCAATTATTAGGTCCCGCTTCAACGGCCACAATATTGCCCTTATCATCGGTCTTAATCTCCACTGGAACAATCAAGGTACCGTCAGCACTCGTTTTGAAAGCCTCAGTAGGAATGATGACATTATAAGAGATTTGTTGCTGTAATTCATAGGTACGCTTATCTGTAGGCTTTAAATCAGCCGCTAAAGAACTAACAATTCCCATCGTAGATGCCAATAAGGCTAGTAACACAACACGTTTTAACATAGTTTCCTCTCGCCTAAATACTCTCACACTACACGCAGTATACGTTGATTATACCACGAAAAAATCCCTACCGATGCATAATCAGTAGGGATTGATTCATAATTAGATTTTCTTAACCATTTCGGATTTCAATGCCATCGCACCGAAACCATCGATTTTGCAATCGATATCGTGGCCATCGCTGGCACCAGTGATGAGGCGAATATTTTTTACGCGTGTACCTTGTTTTAAGATGCCCGCACCTTTTACTTTGAGGTCTTTTACTACAACAACTGTATCGCCATCAGCTAGCTCGTTACCGTTAGCATCGCGAATGATACCTGCTTCAGCTGCAGCTTGCGCGTCAGCCGCTGTCCATTCATTGCCACACATAGGGCAGATAAACATATGACCATCTTCGTATGTGTACTCATCGCCGCACTTAGGGCAGTTAGGTAAATTTGCCATTTAGATCTCCTTTTCTCACTACATAATGAAAGTATTATACCATATAAAACTTTATTCCACTAAAACATTATAACTACTCTATAAAATAGTTATATCTCTATTAATCAATGCTTATTGTATCGCATATTAGTTCGCATTATAATAATAGTGTAGCCGACGAGGTTGGGCCTCTCTTCTTTTTAGAAGGGGGTGAAACTATGAGTGATTTTGAAATTTTATCAATTGTCATAGATATTTTGACAATTCTCATTTCTTTCGGCTCACTTATTGCCCTTATTTGCTTTACAAAAAGCAAATAGCCCTTCGTTACAGCTCGTAGCTAGATAAAACGAAAAGGCCATTTCCTGATTTTTTCAGTTTTTTGAGATGAGCCTGACGTCTCTACTCGCTCGGCTATCTACTCATATTATAGGTTGAATACCATATATCGTCAAATTATGATTAATAGGAGGTACCTACCTCCACATTGATACAAGTGCTATATACCATCTACAATAAAAAACCTAATCAATCTCATTTCTCTTTATTAAAGTTTCATACAACTCTAACTTATCTTCTAGATTATTCTTATAGCCTTCCAATCGTTTGATTTCGGCCTCAATAAACCGATAGTGGTCTTGTAACAGTGTCATTCTTTCATGAACCGTATGAGATCCGGCATACCTTAAATCCGCATACCGCTTGATATTCGCAAGCGGCATTCCCATGTCTTTCAAGCGTTTAATAAACTGCACAAACCCCACATCCTCCGCATGGTAATTGCGAATGCCGTTCTGCCGCTCGATGTGAAGGAACCCTTGATCCTCATAATATCGTAATGTAGAAATAGACAGTCCCACCAATTTTGAAAATTCACCGATTTTCATACTTTCACCACCTTGACCTCAAGTATACTCGAGCATATATCATACGTCTAGACGGAGGTAATAATTATGAAAGAAACACGTTTTAACATCGGTATGAACACATTGAAACAAATTGACGGGCTGCACGGCGAGGAGGTGTATAACACAATTCAAGAGATTTCACCGGCCATAGCCGATTTATTGGTCGAGCTGTTCGGCGACATCTACACGCGCCCCAACCTGGATTTCAAGGAACGGGAACTGATTACGCTCGCATCCCTATTAACGCTGGGCGGTTGCGAGGCACAGCTGAAAGTACACACCAATGCGGCACTCAATGTCGGTATTGCGCCCGAGCAAATCGTAGAGGTCTGTACCCACTGCATCCCCTATGCGGGATTTCCACGCGTGCTGAACGCACTGTTCACGGTGAAAGCGGTCTTTGAAGAACGAAACATACTGTAATTAAGGAATGACAGTAATAAAAATCTATTAATAAATATTAGTCTATTTAAAACTAACAAAGGGAGACTCTTGATAAAGTCTCCCTTTTATTCGTGTAAAAGTTGTACGAAATTAATTCGTATTTTTCAATATTCAAAATCCGCTATATACTAATAACGAAAGAGCCATTAACGTGAGTTAGGTTCATCTCCGTCTTTTCGAGGGAGGTGACATTATGACTGTATACGAAGCATTATCATTAATGATTTTATTCGCTACCCTCGTAGTGTTAATTCTTAAAAAGTAACTAGTAAATAGCTACAAAATAAGATAAACCTAACGTTTAAGACTAAGTACTGCAATACTTAGACACGTTAGGTTTATCAAATTCAACATTCTTTGATGAGCCTAACGCCTAGAACACGTTAACTGGCTCTTTTGTACTTATAGTATAGTCTGAATTCTAGAGGCTGTCAATTTACATCGTCCTTAGAGGATATTATAAAATGAAAAGGAACATAAATAACAAGATCTTCTTTAACATCAATATACCCTATATTCCAAACTGTATCTTTTGCAGACTGTACTAATTTTGAATATATCTCATCATTAGATATATTCTCATTTGAATCTAACTCAACAGAAGTAATACGTCCTTGAGAATCCGTTCTTATCATTAATGTAAAACTATAATCTTTATCATTCTTCGTTCTAAGGACTTCAGCCGGAACCTTTAACTGAGAATGTATCTGCTCATTAAGAGAGCGTTGTATATCAAACGTATCCCTCTGATAATCAGCAAAAGCATTAATAGGACTCAAAACAACTAGCAATAAAAATAAATATAAAACTCTAACCATAAAATTTCACCAATCATAACACACAACATAAAATTATTATTGAGTTTTATATTAACAAAACAAATAAAATATGTCCATTCAGTCCAAGTTCCAATTAATTTACAATGATGTCATATTTACTTATCTAGTTCGAATTGACTATATATGTCAACCCCTTTATAATGTAATAAAGAGATAGCCAACGAGTGCTTCCGTTAGGCTCATCCCAAAACATTATAAAACATGTAGAAATGGCCTTTCGTTTTCAGCTACCAGTTACTAACGAAGGGCTATTTGTCGTTATTACGACAAATCAGCACTATCAATGCTCCAAAGGAAATAACGACAGTTAAGATCCCGAGGACAATCATGATGACTTCATAAGCATTCATAGGCTTTCACCCCCTTCAAAGAAAAAGGGTGGCCCAACCTCGTTCGACTATCTTACGTTCATTATAAACCGAACTTATGTTCTATGCAATAAAAAATCTATTAATAAATATTAGTCTATTTATAACTAACAAAGGGAGACTCTTGATAGAGTCTCCCTTTTATTCGCTACCCTCGTAGTGTTAATTCTTAAGAAATAATCAATATATTGATTATAAAATAAGATAAACCTAACGTTTAAGACTAAGTACGGCAATACTTAGACACGTTAGGTTTATCAAATTCACAATTCTTTGATGAGCCTAACGCCTAGAACACGTTAATTGGCTCTTTTGTACTTATAGTATAGTCTGAATTCTAAAGACTGTCAATTTACATCGTCATTAGAGGATATTATAAAATTAATGGGAACATGAAAAACAAGTTCTTCTTTAACATCAATATACCCTATATTCCAAACGGTATCCTTTGCGGACTGTACTAACTCTAAATATATCTCATCATTAGAGGTACTCTCATTTGGATCTAACTCAACAGAAGTAATACGACCTTGAGTATCCGTTTTTATCTGTAAGGCAAAACTATAATCTCTATTAAGCTTCGTTTTAAGGACTTTTGCCGGAATCTTTAACTGAGACTGTATCTGCTCATTAAGAGAGCGTTGTATATCAAGCGTGTCCCTCTGATAATCAGCAAAAGCATTAATAGGACTCAAAACAACTAGCAATAAAAATAAATATAAAACTCTAACCATAAAATTTCACCAATCATAACACACAACATAAAATTATTATTGAGTTTTATATTAACAAAACAAATATGTCCATTTATCTAAGCATCAATACTTTAAGGAAAATAATGACAATTAAAAGTTCATGGATAATTATAATAAAAACAAAGAAAGCACAGCGCTACTAGCGCTGTACTTTCTTGAGTGTCATCATTAACTATACTAACATCTTTTTCTACATCGTATACCAATAAGTATACTATTACGCAAGTCGTCTCCGTAATATAGCATATAAAATCATGCTAATAATAACGCTCATAACAGCTTGAATAGTATTAGTTAAAATACTGGCAATGGCTACGCCTGGGTCGAATACAAAATATTCAGCGATAAAGTAGCCAGCTACGATAACAATACCACCTAGGATAGTTGCTACCAAGGCAGAGGTAGTTGTCTTATTCTTATAGACAGTACCGACAAGATAGCCTTCAAGTCCTTTCACCACAAAGGTGATGGGTACAAAGACTACATAGCCGAGAAATAAATCGGCTAGCGCCGGGCCGATAGCACCAATATAGGCGCCATATTTTCGACCTAATAATAGAGCTGACGTCATAATAACGACATCTCCTACATTGAAATAGCCGCGAATGCCAGGTACTGGAATTTTCGTGTACATGGTAAACAATGTTGCGAGGGCAATCAATACGGCTGTGAGTACTAACGCGGACGTAGTACTGCGGTTTTGAACGTGTTGCATAGCGTCCTCCTTATAAAAATAGACATGTGACTATATCCATCACATGTCTATACTATATACCTTTATGATAACACCTGCAAATACATGGAATTAACTATAAAAAATACTATTAACAGTACTCTTCAAAACGTTCCTCTACATTGTAGAGAACCTCGCAATCACAACCGCCACCTTCGTTGATAATCCAGTCTAATACGCTTTCAACATCTACCTTTTGTTTTTCTAAAAACTCTCTTGTGAAAGTCAGACTATGATCGCAACCGTCATTTGTTTCTAATTTCTCGTCTACATAATCAAAGAGATTCCAAAATAATTCTTCGTCCATAGGTAAACTATCTTGAAAATTCTGTTTTTCTTTAGCTTTATAGCCTTTCAATAATTCCTTTTTACGCGCTTTATCCATTATGATTACTCCCTTTTATGTCTTATAAGTTATAGCTCATGACTTATATCTCAAGCCTTATTTCTCATATAATTCTGGTCGTTCTAAAACTGTGCCATATTTTAATTTTGGTAGTTTAACGAATTGAGGATACAACTGCTTAACCTCTTTACAAGATTTTAACGTAAGATGTTCTAGATTATTGAGTTCTAAAATGGGAGAGTAGTCTTTATCTATCACCTTTGCCGTTAAAAAGCTAAAAAAACGCAACTGTTTCATATGCCGTAAAAATCCTAATGATTGAACCTTAAGAATTTTAGGGGCGGCGAAGTCACCTTCTAAGGCGAGACTTTCAAGATGTTTTAGATCAGCTAATGGCGCATAATCATCAATTTGTTGAAAGTTTTCAATCGACAGCGCTACTAAATTTACTAATCTGGAAATAGGCTCTAAGCTCGATACACTTCTTCCGGACCCAATATGTAGATATTCTAGTTCTTGTAAGTTCTCTAATTTTGAAATATCTGGATAAACGCCCCATTTTATATGTAATTTTTTGAGTCTCCGTTGGGCACACACCGCATCAAATAACTCCTGTGACATTCTTGTACAAAACATGAGCTCTGTAAAAGTATCTGGATGTTCAACTAAAAAATCACACCACTCCTGTAAAATGCGTTTTTTATCTTTGGCAGAATAGCCTTCATCTAGCTGTGTGCAATTAATCATCAGCCTGTCTTCACCATCATATTCAGAAACCTCAACTACAGATTTTAGTTGTTTCTCATCCTTATGATAGTAGTCAAAACCATATTTAATTTGCTTTTTTGTTAACACTGCCATTTACAATTCCTCATCTTCGTCAGTCCTATAATTAGTTTATCTATAACCAGAGCCATGTCCAACAGATTATAACGGGCCTAACAAATTGATACAAGCACATGCCCCTTCGCTTCTAGCACTTTTTTATAGAACACTTTCATCTGCTCGAAGTCATGGAGAATTTCATCTATAATTTCCTCCTCTTCCTCATCGTAGTCCCAAATCTTTGGGTATAGTTCGGCTTCTTTGCAAGCAGTCATATCAAAAGATTCGAGTGCACTTTCAATATCAAATTGATCTAGAGCTGCCACGATATTGGCTAAATGATTGTGTTCTGTATATGCTACATAGTCTGATATATCCTCAACAGCCATTACGCCTAGTACCGCTTGGCTAAGGGGATTTTTATCGTCTTTATGGTCAGTGCCCACACCTGTTAGCACAAAATGGAGTACATCCCACATCTTGTCGATATCAAGCAATAACTCATCGTCGTCATTCCACTCTTCAACACTTTCAAGAATTTCCTCTTCTGCTGAGCCCATGGCTTTAAGCTCTTTTAAATTTACATCGCTTAAACAGCTATAATTAGCAATCAATCCCATAGTCTAAACCCTCCATAGATAACTAGTAATCTAGAATCTCCCTAGATATTTAATAATCTATGATTTCTATAAACATTTAATAGAGTAAACCTCCATAGATTATTAGTGGTCAATCTCTGTCAGTAGTTCTAGCAATTTTCCCTCTTCTTCATTAGCTGCATCCAATAAGGGCTTACCAAGTAAAAGTACTTGCAGTGAGTAGTAATAGAAGCTAAAGAACAGGTCATCCGGAAATACCTCTTCTTCCTCATATCTAAGGATATCTTCGTCTTCATCGTACTCTTCAGACCAAAGATATTCTTCGTTGAGCATATCCACAAAACTCGGTAGTGGATCTGCATGTTCTAGCATAAGACCATCTCTAATACACTCAGCAATCTCAGTAAATAGATCTACCAATTGTTCTACTAAATAATGAGCTACTTCATTCTTAGTTCTCTCTTCTAAGGCTTTCTTAAAAATACGAAGCAAGAAAACCATAGCAAATGGCGTAGCATGCCATAAAGTCGATTGATGCTCAATGTTTTGGGCTAGCTCTTCACCTGCCGCATCAATGGCATCAACGTTCTTCATATCCCACAACACCTCAAGATGAGCAGGAAAATCTGTGGCACGGCCGTAAGTTGTGGTCAAACGATGCCAGGGTATGTCACTGACTTTCACAGTTTCTATATATTGTTTCGTCACAGTATCCATTAAATTTACACCTTTATAGTAACGCATTCTCCCAAAGATTATTTCTGAATAACCTCTTTCACCAGTTCATAGGTGTCTATGAGACGCAGTTTTCCTAGCCTAGGATTATCTACAATCTCCTCATAGATATCTTCCAACGTGCCTGCTGGTGCTAGTTTCCACAGCTTGCACGGATATAGCTCAACGGTTCCGATGATTTCTAAATGGTCTAGCAATAAGCCTAGGTCCTTATGATTAAACCAACAGTCGGTATCGATAGCGAAATTTGTATTGTCTTTCCGGCAGGCGATTTTACTATTTAAAAACTGCTCCATTGTAGGTTTTTCTTTTTGTAAAAGCCGCGTACAGGCCAAATGATATTCGATTTTCCGCGGTGATTGATCCACGTCAGATACAAAAATAGCTCCATACTCGTTTTCAAACTTAACAGCTAATACGTCGCCCACCTTAAAATGAGGTACTCTTTTTGTTTTAGATTTACGAACCTTAATAGGCTTCGGATTTTCGCTCTGTAGCTGTACTGCTAACTTATCCAATACCTTTTGACGCTGTTTAAGGGCCTTATCATCGATTTCCAGCCAAAACTCATTAGGACCCTGAGCGATTATATCCAAGGCTTTCTGTTTAATATCAGTTGATAGATGCCCTATCTTCCATAACGAATAGGCCACCGCAGTCCAATAAATTTCTGTATAAAACTCATCAGTACAAAAATTTTCTTCTTCACTTAAAATGTCAGAAATGATCGTATCTACACTGATACCATCCTTGTACCGCTCAACAATGGCATTATAAATATCATGACCGTCGTCACTATCTATGATCTTCACTCCGTCAATTGCCATACGATTCTCCTATAACAACACAAAACCGCTTGAAATACTCTTTTATTGCTGATTATTTTCCCATTTTACATATTAAAAGAATAGACTTTCATATGGTGTAATGCTACCATCCTCTTCATGGTAAAAGCCTTGGTACAGAGGTTCTCGATGTGCCGCATCATAGAACTTTTGTAATTCAACAGCCACATTTGCTTCGGAAGGCATACCTAGCGCCTTGACAACCTCTTCCCATATTTCCATTTCTGTATAAGAAGCGATTTCATCATAACGCTCATTGGCATAGGCTTCGAGAGCAGATATATCCGTATATTGGCTGGCGTCACAATAATCATGCCAACAAATGCTATACACCAATAAATGGATTAAATCATCTACACTTTCAGCTATACGACCACATTCCCCTTCGCTACTCATATACCCGATAGAGCCATCCTCTAATTGATGATATTCGCCACCGGCACCATCACGAGCAAAGGCTTTGCCGGGTAAAGAGAATGTGCATCGCCCTTCAGCAGTATCTCGTTCTTCCAAGCCGTCTAATAGGCAGAAATCAAACAGCATATCGAATTCTGCTGCCAAGTTAGAATCTTCACACAATAGTTTTAAATAATCCATATTCTTCCCTCTTATTGATTCTCTCATCTCTCTATTTCATTTATTATTTTCTCGTAATTCTAATAATGCAGAAACTTCATCCATGTCGAGATTAAACATGTCGCTTTCAAGATTGATAGGCTCAAAATAGTAGCGAACCGTATCCGCACCAAATTCATCGTTCAATTTCGCCCATTCTGCCCCTGAAAGCACGGTAAAGCCGAGCGTATCGTTTCCAAGGCTTTCAGCAAACCAACGCACCTCATAGTCAGGCTTAACGAAGTCATTGAAATATTTGATGGTCACATCCCGATCTTGTTCATCGCCATAAGGAATTTGTAGCTCTTTGTTGCCATTCTTCAATACAATATCGTCACCATAGGGCTTGCCATTACTAACGATTTGAATATCGATAGGCTCATCCATCATATCATTAAAATAATTCACCACATCTTCGTCATACTCGCGCCAGTCAATCCAGATGATAGCTTCGGAATCAAATAAATCATTTAGATCAATATCACTGGCAAAAAAGCTTCTTAATTCTTTATACAGATTTTCCATCGTCTCTCTCCTATGTATCACTTATTTTTTTAGGTAGTCTACAACACCCGTGTCACCACTTTAATACAACTCTATAAGGTTTCATAAATCACATCTTGTTGAGCCGTAAAGTTTTCATCAAAAGAAACCAAAACATATAGATGTCCTGCTGGAGATTCACCTATATCATAACCTAGTGCAAATGCGTTGTAACAACCTGATTTATCTAACATTATATCCGTTAGTGTTAGCACCACGGACTCATCTGGAGGCATCTCCTTTTGGATGATTTTCTGTGCCACTCGGTCTAATTCATCTAATTTAGCATATAACTGTGGCCAAAATGTTAGTGAAAGCATCTCGTCCTCTGTATAACCAGAGCAACTAATATTGAGGCTATTGAAGGCTTGTTCTACATTTTCTACTTGAGTCTTTACTGTATCCTCTACAAGATTTTTTACTTGAGTCTCTATTGTATGATTTTCGTGATTTGCGACTCCATCGGCCACTAATTGACGGGCTACAAAGTAAACGCCATGCGGTTCTACAGTCCAACTTTCAACGTTCCATAATGTCATTAATTCAGATTTTATCATTATGATACCCCACTAGTTCGCCACACTCCGCTAGTTCATTATCCTGCAATATCCGCACTAACAGGGTTCCCATCTGCATCAATATTGGCTATGATGCAGTGTCCCCAGAAAATATCGTCATCGTCATAATAAACCTCTATGGTGCCATCATTGCGGAACGCCAATTCGCCCATAGTAATACGCTTGGCAAATACGTCCGCCGTAATCGGATCTTGGTCGTCATTGTCTAGCCAATCATTAGCAAGATCTAGCAATGTTTCACTAATATATGCACTAATTCGTTGTTCAAATTCTTTGAAATTATCGATTTTATTGAAAGCCTCCAATGCCACAGTGCAGCTTTCATCAGAACCCTCGTCCACATCAAGAGTGAATGCATAATCATCAATTCTCGCTGTGTAATATTGATACTCTCGATTTAACAGGAAGTCACCCTTGTCGGTATGAAGGTATTTAGGAGTTTTCAAATACGCCGACAACGCCTCTAGCTCGCTATGTTTAGCATGTTCCTCTAACACCTCAAGCACATAATAGCGATTATTCCAAGAAGGGCGCATGTAGCCCAAGTCCTCTATAGGTTTTGCTTTCTTAACTAACAATTTGTAAACACCATGGGGCTCAAAAGAATACCCCCAACCAGTGTCAAAACCTTCAATAATCCACGTCAAAATGCCTTCGCTACGGTCAAGCACGCCAGTTCGAGTATCTAGGATAGCATCGGTAGACACCAGTGGTCTATGGTACTTATCTAAATAAGGACTAGCCCCATTTGCATCGCTACGCGGCAATGCATAGATTTCAAACACTTCCGGCTCAAACTCGGCTTCATATTCTGGTAGACGTACAATACTCATATGACTCTCTCCTATTCATCACATTTATACAGTGCAAACTGTTTACAGTTAAGAATTACGACCATTTATAGATACTGCCACATTATAATCATGCCACTACATCATAATTTTCGTTACATCACAAACGTTCAGCTACATCGATTCTATGTAATAGCTCTTTCGCTAGCTCTTGGGCTCTTTTAAATTCCTCATTTGAAAGTACCATGAGCACCAAACTATCTGTGCCGATGTCCATGCCTACTAACTTATGGTTTTTCCACGTGGAATTAAAATGTGCGCACCAGTCCCCAATACATTGACTGTCATCAAATGCGGCTGTATCAATAGATACATCGCCAGTTAAATTTTCATCAGTAGATAAATTTTTATTATGGATTAACTTCTGCACATTATAAAGAAAATCCTCTAATTCGAATTTCAAAGATAACTCTACAGCACGACCAGTAGATAGCAACTTCTCATAGAGATTCCACCAGCTATCTTCTAGTTCTTCCATGGAATGTAACTTTGCCTTGGACATGAATGATTTGGCTTGTTTAGCATCGCCTAGCAACAACGTTGCTAACTCTGTAAATGTCGGTTTCGTCTGATCGATATCTAGATACGCTACTTCCACACACGAACTACAATCAGGTACTCTGCGTTTTTTCACAAAAGCCCGCATCATCTTCACTGCGTCAGGATAGCTTACATCAGCCATGCGATAGGTCTTGCCATCTATATCTAAGAATAAATCTACTGCATCCTGCTTTTTACCTACACGTGCTTTCATGGCAGTACATCCATCAATGGCATGAGGTGGATACAATTCTATATACATGAAAAATCCATCATGCATAGCCTTTAGGGTATTATCTATTCCTACTATATTAAAACCATTTCGATTGTAATCAGGGCACTTCATATGCCATTCTTCGTAATTGTCGAAAAGTTTTTCTTGAATCCAATTGTAAAAGCTCATATACACTCTCCACTATATACTGTTACTTATATGTAATACATATCTTAATAAATGTCTTAATATATATCTTAATTATATCATTATTAAGGAATACTTATAATAAAAGCACCGCACTTTTACATTTAAAAGAAATACATATTATAAAGACACTGTACTTTCATATTTAATAGAAAAATACCCCTACAAGATACGTCTTGTAGGGGTATTAATCACACTATTTAGATTCTAATTTAGCTGCCAATTCATTATATTTTTGTGCTAATTCATTATACTTTTCAGATAGGTCTTTCATATCTTTCTTGAGTTGTGCCGCATCTTCAGTAGTTACCTCTTCGGAGCTTTTACCAAATTTGAAATTAGCACCTAAGCTAATTGTATTACGACCATTACCAACGGTAGTAGCAGCATTAAACATGGTGTTTTTATTAGGGCGGTAGAAGGCACCTAAAGCTGCTGCATTAGCATTTTTATAATTACCAAAGCCAACAGAGTAGGACCATTTATCATGTTTATCGAAATCTAATGGATGCAAGCCAGCAAGTGCTGCAGAAGCCGCCGCTACGCTAGATACTTGTTGATCAGTATACGCTTTAGCTTCATTCAAGCTATTCGCGCCACCATTAATAATACGATTATTTAACGTATTAATATCGCCTTCTATAGTAGTGATACGGTTTTCATGATTATCTACTACATCTTTAATAGCATGCAGTTGAGAGCCATTGACTGCATCAGTAGATGTAGCAGATACACGACCTGCTGCTACATTTGTAAGGGTACGTTCTGCACCACTATCACCAATGCTCAATGTACCAACCGCATTTCCACCAGCAAAACTATATGTTCTACCGCCGATAACACCGGAACTAGTAGATACAGCTGTGTCAGTAACAGACTTAGCCCCGAGTGCAATGCTGTTATCCGTTGCAGCCGTCGCATTTGTACCGATAGCGATGCCATTTTCCTTTGTTGTAGTTGCGCTATGACCGATTGCTAAAGAGTCCTTTTCTGCTGCTTTAGCTAATGTACCGGCAGCAAAGGCACTTTTACCAGCACTAGTAGAATAGTTACCTAATGCTACAGAATCCTCATTAGAAGCTGCAGTTTTAAAGCCCAATGCTGTAGAATACGCACCGCTAGCATTTGCATAAGATCCCACTGCAGTTGTATTCATAGCAGTTGCTTCCGCATTAAAACCAAATGCAGAGGACTGATTACCAGAACCTGTGGAGCTATAACCTACTGCTGTAGCGTAATCATTTTTTGCTTTTGCATTATAGCCAATCGCTGTGCCCATAATGTTATTGGCCTTTGCATTATTACCAATAGCAACTGTATTTAGAGCAGTTGCTTCTGCTTTACGACCAATGGCATACGCATCATCGGATGTTGCTTTCGCAGTATCACCAAAGGCGATAGCATTATTACCTTGAACCTTAGCACCAGTACCACCTACCAAAGCATTATTACCTTTAATGGTATTATTCTTACCTAAAGCCACAGAGTCATGTCCGTCAATACTATTATATGAACCAACTAATAAAGAATTAATCGCATTGTCATTATTGGCATGGCCAAAGCCGCCTACGATATTATTAGTACCACCAACAGTATTGCTAGTACCTACTACCAAGCTGTGAGTAGCAGAGTTTGTATTATACCAACCTGCTACGATACTGCCCGGACCAGATGCAGTATTATTAGTACCAGAAGTAATACTATTAGAAGCAGAAGGTCGAACTGTATTATTGTCACCACCGAGCAATATATTATTTACAGGAGAGAACATACCATTCTCAACTTTGTTATTTCCACCATAAGCAATAGAATTCTTCATGCTTAATGGAGCAGTAGTTGTAGCACTAATATCTAAATTGGATGCTGCAAACGCTGTTGTAGTAATACTTGCGGTAATCATAGCCGTTAATAGTAATTCTTTTTTCATTTGGTTTCCCCCTTTTAAGACAATACAAACAATAAACCTAAAAAAAGATTCAAAGCTATCTAATGGAACTTGAATCTTATTGTACCCCTCTATACACTATTCATTGTCAAAATATGAATAAAATATGAATATTACCCTAATATTATAATTCTAGCTCATAAGAATTGCAAGATAATACAAAAAGAAGGCATACTGCTTATAAAAGCTGTATACCTTCTTTTCTATACTGGTGCGCCTAACCGGAATCGAACCAGTGACACGCAGTTTAGGAAACTGCTGCTCTATCCTACTGAGCTATAGACGCATGTATACTTTATTATATCGTTTTTAATAAAGTATACGCAAGACATCCTTATTGTTGTAGGTATTGGTTATTCACTTGTTTTTGTTCTTCTGGGCTGAGGTTTTGGTAGCCTTTCGCTAATGCACTTACCCAAGATCCATAGGCAGGGTTTGGAAATACTACAAAGGTAGTACCAAAGTCCTCTTTATGAGCATCGATGATAGCATTTCTTTCAGCTAAGGTCTTACCTTTTGTGCCAATAGGGAAATCACCAGCGTTATCGCCCATGTATACAACGACATAATATTTTTTAGCAATCATATCAAAGCGAGGTTGTTTATCAGAGTCTTTTTCGAATAGTAGTACATGGTCTTTATCGACAGATGGGAATCCTAGTTCTTTAAAATTCTGTATCGTTACGTCAAGGTTTACAGGTGCGTAGCGATTTGAAACATAGAAGATTTCTACCCCTTGTTTATGAACTTCATTTAAAAATTCAACGGCTCCAGGCATGGCTTGCGATTTTCCTTGATGCACGGCTTGACGCCACCAAGGAGCATCAAAACGACCATTACCGTTTGCTATACTTTCACCCATCAACTTGGTATTATCCACTACAGTTTCGTCCGCATCAAGAACGATAGCTAAAGGTTTTCTTTGATGAGATGGATCAGTAACGGCCATCTTAACGGCATTCATTGCCACATTGTACCCTTGATACGCCAACGCTCTGTACTCTGCAGAGGTGCGCATCCATAGCAAGCCCATCGTTTCAGTTTCGGCTTGGTACTGTTGTTTTTGCTTGAGGGCTTCCTGTGCCACCACATCATTAGCTACTACATTATTAGCTACTGCATTATTAGTTACTGTATGATTTGCTGTAGCACTAACTCCATCATTCTTAGCTGTTGTAACCGCCTTAGCTGATTGAGCCTGCGTTACAATAGCTACGGGAACAAAGCTATTTGCTTTCACCGTTGCTGGAGAATTCGCCTGTACTACAGATCCAACACAAAGGCTTCCTCCCATGCAAGCCACCATCACATACCATGCCAAACTACTAGATTTCATAACTGCCTCCTATTCACATGTAACATTTCGTGCAAATTCAACACATCATATAATTCTACATAGTTATACTAAAATCCTTTTAAAATTTGTATATTACTAACACAATAAAAGAGCCTTTGCTACATATCTTTAATAACATTTAGTTTAGATATGATTAGCAAAGGCTCTTTCAAGGGGTTTATTTGTTTGTGTTTATAAGATAATTGGTATCAGTGTATAAAAATTTTGTGTGAATTTAGATTTTTATAGATTAGTATTTTGTATAAATGTGAAAGTGTTATTAGTTAAGAAAGTTCTTTTCAATCGTTAGTATTGTTTAGATAAACTATTTTAATATTGTTTAAATAGTATCATTAATCTTATTTTACATCGCTAAAATCGATGTTCATGCCCAAGGCTTTAGCAACGCCTTCACCATAAGCAGGATCACATTGATAGCAATGTTTTGCATGACGTTCTTTGATGAAATCAGGTACACCATTCATAGCCGCTGCGGTATTTTCAAACAAAACTTGTTGTTGTTCAGGGCTCATGAGGCGGAACAATTTACCTGGTTGTGTAAAGAAGTCAGAGTCGTCTTCATAGAAGTCATATTGGTAGGCTGGACCAGATACGTCGAGAGGAGGATTTTTGAATTCCGGTTGTTCAGCCCATTCACCAAAGCTATTTGGTGCGTAGCCAATTGTAGACCCATGGTTTCCATCTATACGTCCTTGACCATCGCGATGATAGATATTTACAGGACATTTAGCGGCATTAACAGGGATTTGATAATAATTTGCTCCTAGACGATAACGTTGCGCATCGGCATAGGAGAACAAACGACCTTGAAGCATTCTATCAGGAGAGAAAGAGATACCAGGAACGATAGTAGTCGGTGCAAATGCAGCTTGTTCTACATCTTGGAAATAATTTTCTGGGTTGCGATTAAGTTCCATCACACCAACTTCAATCAATGGGAACTCATCGTGATACCATACTTTAGTTAAGTCGAATGGATTGTATGGCATATTGTTAGCTTGTTCTTCCGTCATCACTTGGATGC
>USQK01000018.1 GCA_900556785.1 uncultured Veillonella sp. | reverse complement strand
GGGTAATAAAATTGTGGTAGTAAGATGTATCCATAGAATCTCCCTATTATACACAAAATAAGATAAATAAAAATTATAACGAACTAAGTAACAGTAATTTCACATTTGATAAAATAGCGTATATACTATATTCATCAAGGAAAGAGAAAGAATAATGTGTTTAAAATAAACTTTCTATCCTTATCACAATTTTTAATATAATAACAGTGATTGAGAAAGTAGGTACTATCATGGGCGTAGTAAAAAGAACATTAAGTAAAGCAATTCGTAACTGGGAAGCACGTAGATTAATGACTGCACATAATGCAGGTGTTAGTCGTAAAAAACAACTTGAACGCGTATGGCCTCATCCATTAACTACAGAAAAACGTCATGAACTTGCTCAAGGCGTAAGTGGCTTAGTTCATAGCGAAAACTAATTACTATGTGTGTATCAGTTAGATTATTGTTCTAGCGGTAGCACCACTTCAATAGAATCTAATATAGTACAAGTAGCAGCTCCATGACTCATGTCTTGGAGCTCTTTTTGTATGCGCTCTACATCAGTAGGAGGTACTAAGATAGTAATATCTACATGTTCGCCAAAACTTGCTTCATAATGTAGTTTTTGATCTTGCACATATCTTTCTATAGCTCCATACATGGAATAGTCGATGGTAGCCTGCAACTGAGTTCGTGTTGTGTGTAGTTCTTTAGGGGCAAGATGTAAAGTTTCCGCAACGGAGTGTGAATATGCACGAATCAAACCACCTGCGCCTAGCTTAATACCTCCAAAATAGCGCGTTACTACGACAGCTACATTGGTAATACCTGTTTTTTTGAGTACTTCTAACATAGGTTTACCAGCGGTACCAGATGGTTCACCATTGTCAGAAGAGCGTTGTTGTTCTTGTTTTGGTCCTAATGCAAAGGCTGTACAATTATGGCGTGCATCCCAAAATTCTTTGTTGATACGTCCAATAAAAGCCTGCGCTTCCTCTTCTGTAGAACAAGGGCATATAGTTGTGATAAAACGCGACTTCTCCACAACATATTCATGGCGAAATTCCTTCGCTACTGTAGTAAATTCTACTATAGGGCTTATTGATTCACACATAGTTTCACCTCCTTTGGAATCAACGTTTATGTTTATTCATCATCACTTTATTATAATCTATTTATGAATGTTGTGTATAGGTGGGGAGATGTTAAATCCCCTATAAAAAAGGAATAGTCCTCTAGATTTGGTAGGATATTGACGTAATGATAATTTATGGTATTATTGATTATAGACCTATGAATGAATACTCATGTAAAAGTGTTCATATATTAAACTATACGTGTTTATAAAGTATTCTGTTAGCGATGTATGATATATCTACTATAAGTTTCTGACTTATATAGATATATAGGAACATATATCTTTGAAGATTATGTTAGAAAGAAGTGATACTATGAGCAAGAAGAAACAAGAGTTTGATATTACAGGTATGCACTGTGCTGCTTGTGTAAAGCGCGTTGAAAACGTCGTTTCTAAGATCGATGGCGTAGAATCTGTAAAGGTTAATCTACTCACTCGAAAGGGGAGTGTAGAATACAAAGATAGCTCTACTGTAGAGCCACAACAAATTATCGATGCCATTACGAATATTGGTTTCGGTGCTACGGAAGCAGATGAAACGAAGCAAGAAATAGAAAAGGTTAATTTAAAACCTCATATTACGCGTCTTATCATTGCTGCTTGTATGGCCGTACCGATGATGATTAACATGACATTACATCGTTTTGGCATTCAAGCCTTGCCAGTATGGGTAGAGTTCATTCTTGCTACCATTGCTCAGTTCGGCCCTGGCCTTATGTTCTATAAGAGTGCGTGGAGTGCGGTAAAGAATGGCGCCCTTACCATGGATGTTCTCGTTGTAATGGGTACGACTGTTGCCTATCTATTCAGTATTTATAATTGGCAGTTCCATCCAGAACTTGGGCCTCATGGCATTTACTTTGAAACCTCAGCTTGGCTCATTACATTCATTCTTCTTGGCAAACTTTTAGAGGAAATTGCTAAGGGGCGTACCTCTGAAGCACTTCAAAAATTGATTGCCTTACAACCTGCAACAGCTCATGTATTGCGTGACGGTGAGTTCGTAGATATTCCTACATCTAAGGTTGTAGCAGGTGATATTTTACAAGTTCGTGCAGGCGAAAAAATCCCTGTGGATGGTACAATTACTGACGGCTATTCTACTGTAGATGAAGCTATGCTTACCGGTGAAAGTTTGCCTGTAGAAAAACAAGTAGGCTCCGAGGTAATTGGGGCGACTATTAACTTGAGCGGTGCTTTCACAATGGAAGCAAAACGTATCGGCTCCGATACAATGCTCTCTCAAATCATTAAAGTCGTAGAGGAAGCTCAAACCTCTAAAGCAAGTATTCAACGTATTGCAGATATCGTTGCTCAATATTTTGTGCCTATTGTTATTGGCCTCGCTGTATTGACTGGCCTTGTATGGTATTTTATTGTAGGCGATTCTGTTAATGTAGCTCTCATTAATGCTACAGCAGTGCTTGTTATTGCTTGTCCTTGTGCACTTGGACTTGCTACACCAACATCTATTATGGTAGGCTCTGGCTTAGGTGCGGAGCATGGTGTTCTCATCAAGAGTGCAGAATATCTTGAAAAAGCTGGTAAACTCGATGCCATCGTTATGGATAAAACTGGCACTCTTACACAAGGTGTTCTCGATGTAACGGCTTTCAAAAACTATAATGGTGATGAAAGTAGAAATATGTCCCTTATGATGGCCCTTGAAAGTGGTACATCGCATCCGATTGCAAAAGCTATGGTCTACTACGGTGAAGATCATGGTTATAAAGGTAAAGCGGTAGAGCTTGAAAGCTTCGGTGATGTACCTGGTAAAGGTTTACAAGGGGCATATCAAGGTGTATCTGTACAACTTGGTCATAGCCGTTGGATGTCTGAATTAGGTTATGATCTAAGTGCCGTCCAAGATGATATTCTACACTATGAAGAACAAGGTGCTTCCGTGTCTGTTCTCGCTGTAGATGGTGTCATCAGTGCATTATGGGCTGTAGAGGATGAATTGCGTCCAGAAACTATTGAGGTGGTAAAAGAATTACAGTCTCAAGGTATCGATGTGTGGATGCTTACCGGTGATAATCGCCGTACAGCTCAATATATTGCTAAACAAGCAGGTATTACTCACGTTATTGCAGAAGTCTTGCCTCAAGATAAAGCTAGCAAGGTAAAAGAATTACAAGATAAAGGTCTCGTAGTGGGCATGGTTGGTGATGGTATCAATGATGCACCAGCTCTTGTAACTGCAGATATTGGTTTTGCTATCGGTAGTGGTACAGATATTGCCGTAGAGGCAGCAGATATCGTTCTTGTAAGAAATGATTTACACACACTAGTACAAGCAGTACGCCTCAGTCGTAAGACTATGACTAATATTAAACAAAATCTATTCTGGGCATTGATCTTTAACTGCATTGGTATTCCATTGGCTGCTATCGGTGCATTAAATCCTATGATTGCAGGTACAGCAATGGCATTTAGCTCTGTAACAGTTGTAGGTAACTCCCTTCGTTTGAAACGAGCTAAGATTTAATTTAATTTGTATCTTATAACATATAATATGTGATAGAGTTGATTAAAGTTTATAAAGCACCTATACCATGGTATAGGTGCTTTATTATAAATCTGACTATATATTTAAATCCTATGAAATTAGTGTTTTTAGACTGAGTGAGATTTGTTATACTAAATATAGTTATTCAGCTAAAAGAGAGGAGCTAGATTATGAAATTAAAGACGCGCGATATTGTATATATTGGATTTATTGCTGCCTTATGTGCAGTAGCAACAACGATTCGCATTGAAATACCAGGTGGGGCCATGGTTCACTTAGGATCTGCTGCATTATTTACGTCATCCATTCTTTTTGGCGGTTTATATGGTGGTTTAGGTGCGGCTATTGGTTCTGCATTATTTGACCTCTTTGGTGGACATACTCAATACATTGTATTCTCTTTCTTTATTAAAGGTATTGCAGGTCTTATTGTAGGTGGTATGACAGCAGGTTACTTGCCACCATCCATCACAAAGCCCACAGCATCCTTTACACGTATTTTGATTGCTCTTATTATTGGTACAATTTGGACTGCATTTGGCTATTTCTTAGCATGGTGGTTTGTTCTTGAAAGTGCAGCCGTAGCAGCTAGCAAAATTCAATACTCCTTGATTACAAGTGCTGCAGGTATTGTGGTGGCTATTATATTGACACCAAAACTACAAAAGGTAGTACGTAGATTATTTACAAAAAACTAATAGAGAGAACAATTGCAGATGCTATATGGAACTATCTTAATATTCATACGAAGCTTGCAGAATTTCTCCCGGCCGCAGAAAAACCTACCTATGGCAGTCTAGATATTTTCTAAATAGTTAAAGGGCGCTCATTAGCTAATATATATGCTAATGAACGCCCTTTTATTTTTCAGTATATATCAATTGTTATTGAGTTTGTTTATGGCATTAAAAGTTACAAAGGTCGTTTAGGTTTTCTGCCATGGTAGGATGTGTGAAGATTTGATTTTTGAAATATGTATATGGAATGTTGTTGTCCATAGCCATTTTAATGAGGTTAATCAACTCTTCAGCACCTTGAGAATAAAGTGTAGCACCAAGGATTAAATCGTTATCTGCATTTACTACAATTTTAAAAGCACCTTTTAAATAGTCGTTTACATGAGCTCTTGGCATGGTGGCTACGAGTATTTCTTTAGTTTTAACTGTATATCCTTTGTTGATAGCATCTTCTTCTGTGAGACCTACACGAGCCAGTGGAGGTGTTAAAAATGTTGTGTAAGGAATATTTTTGCGATCTTTTAATGTGTATTGGCCATTTCCTGTAAGTGCACCAAATACAATGCGGAAGTCATCGAGAGAAATATACGTAAATTGAGGACCACCGTTTACATCGCCTACTGCATATACACCAGGAACGGAGCTTTCACACGTATCATTAACTACGATAGCGCCGCGTTCGTTAGTAGTAATATCTGTATTTTCTAAACCGATGTTAGCTGTATTTGGCTTGCGACCTGTAGCATATAAAACAGCATCAAACGTATAGTTTTGACCATTTGCAGTAATAACAGGTTTGTTGCCATCATTAGATACAGAGTTTAATGTTACATCGTTAAGAATAGTAATACCTTGCTCAGTCAAGTACTCATTAGCTAATTCTTGTACGATCGGTTCCTCCCGTTTTAAGATGCCAGATTCAATATTAAATACTGTTACCTTTGTACCTAGTTTAGCATATAGACTGGCAAATTCAAGGCCGATTGGGCCCGCGCCGATGACGCCTAGTGTACTTGGTTGAGGGGATAATTGTTGAATATCTGTGCTATTATAGAAGCCTGTTGCTGCGCTGATGCCATCAATGTTAGGCTTAATCGCTACAGCACCAGTGTTAATAATAATTGTTTCACCACATAAGAT
This sequence comes from uncultured Veillonella sp., assembly GCA_900556785.1. Classification (GTDB taxonomy): domain Bacteria; phylum Bacillota; class Negativicutes; order Veillonellales; family Veillonellaceae; genus Veillonella. The sequence continues at coordinate 21,073 of USQK01000018.1, read as the reverse complement.
GATTTTGTCTTCCCCAGCTGTAACGGCGATTTCTTTATTACTAATGAATTCACCATGTCCAGTATATACATCGACATGTTCATTAGTGTCTAGCATACCGAAGTTTTTATTACGTAAACGAGATGTAACTACCTCGCGTTGGTTTAATACTTGATCATAAGATAAGCCTTTTGATGCGGCTATAATCATCGTTTTAGTTGGGATACATGCAATATTAATACATGTGCCACCATACATAAGTGGGTTTTCTTCAATCATAGCTACGGATTTACCCATAGAGCCAAATTTAGCAGCTAATGTTTTACCGGCTTTGCCGAAACCTAGAACGATAAGATCATAATGTTTGGTATTCATACAATACCTCCTGTCTTTATATTGAAAATATTAGATATGTTTATTATAGCATATTACAGTAGATATAAAAGTAAAATATGAAAATAATTCTCTATAATTTAGATGTTAAGTATTTCTACTTGACACATCTTTTTTTATACTGTACCATATGTAAAGTAATATGACTTGACAGTGATGGAGGTGGCGAAATGGAAGAACGAGTGCTCATAAGTTTGCTCTTAGATTTCTATGGGCCATTGTTGACGGACAAGCAACGCATGTCCTTACAACTTCACCACGAAGATGATATGTCCCTTGGCGAGATTGCTGAGGAATTAGGCGTATCACGACAGGCTGTACACGATAATTTACAGCGTGCTCGACACATTTTAAATGATTACGAATCAAAATTGCACTTGGTGGCACAATATGAACAACGGGAAGGCTTGCTTTCACAGTTGAAAGCAACATTGCCTAAAGAGGTGTTGTCCGAAACTAAGGTGCAACAAGTATTGGCGCAAATGGAGGGATATTATGGCATTTGATAGCTTGTCAGAAAAACTGCAAGAAGCCTTTCAATCCTTAAAAGGGAAGGGCAAAATTACAGAAGATGATGTCAATCTTGCGTTGCGTCAGGTACGTACAGCTTTATTAGAAGCTGACGTTAACTTTATGGTAGCAAAGGACTTTGTTAAGTCCATTAAGGAAAAGGCCCTTGGTGAAGAGGTGTTCGGATCCTTGAATCCAGCCCAAACGGTTATTAAAATCGTAAATGATGAGTTAACGGCTCTCTTGGGTGGTACGCAAAGTCGTATCATGATTTCTAGCAAGCCACCAACAATTATTATGCTCGTTGGTTTACAAGGCGCTGGTAAGACTACAACAGCTGGTAAACTAGCTGTATACCTACGTAAACAAGGTAAACGTCCGATGCTTGTCGCTGCCGACGTATATCGTCCAGCTGCGATTACTCAGTTGCAAGTTGTAGGTAAGCAAATTGATATTCCTGTATTTGCGGATGAAACACCTGGTGCGAATCCAGTAGATATTGCGCGTCGCGCTGTAGAGCAAAGCACGCATATGCTGAAAGATGTTGTTATCATCGATACAGCAGGTCGTTTGGCAATTGATGAAGTCCTCATGGATGAGTTGTCCAATATCAAGGCTGCTGTTCGACCTCATGAAATTCTACTCGTTGTAGATTCTATGATCGGTCAAGATGCGGTAACAACAGCGCAAACATTTAATGAAAAATTAGGTGTTGATGGTGTTATCCTTACTAAACTTGATGGTGATGCGCGCGGTGGTGCCGCATTATCTATCAAAGCTGTAACAGGCTTGCCAATCAAGTTCACTGGTGTGAGCGAAAAAATGGATGGCTTTGATGTATTCTATCCAGACCGCATGGCTTCTCGTATTCTCGATTTGGGCGACTTTAAAACATTGATTGAAAATGTACAAGGCGCCATCGATGAAGAAGAAGCTCGTGAAATGGCAAAGAAAATGGCTAAAAACAATTTCACTTTGGATGACTTCTTAAAACAGATGAACCAGGTGAGAAAGTTAGGGCCATTACAAAATATTATTGGCATGTTGCCAGGTATGGGGCAAATTAAGGACCAATTAAAGGACCTTGATTTGAATAGTAAAGAGGTGCGTCGTATTGAGGCTATCATTACATCCATGACGGCGGCAGAGCGAGAAAATCCAAGTATTCTTAATGGTTCTCGCCGCAAGCGTATTGCATTAGGTTCTGGTACACAGGTTCAAGATGTAAATCGCTTGTTGAAACAATTTGAAGAAGCGCGGAAGATGATGAAGCGCATGCAAGGTTTACGTGGCGGTAAGGGCGGTTTCCCTGGAATGCCTAAATTGCCGTTTATGTAATACATGGGCAGGGGCGCTGAACTTGTCCATCCACATCAGTATAAGGAGGTGAATTTCACAATGTTAAAAATTCGTTTGACTCGTTTAGGTGCTAAAAAAGCTCCTTTCTACCGTATCGTAGTTGCTGACGCACGTGCTCCACGTGAAGGTCGTCCTGTTGACACAATTGGTCAATATGATGCTACTAAACAACCAGCTATCGTTAATGTAGACGAAGAAAAAGCTTTGGCTTGGTTAGCTAAAGGTGCTCAGCCTACTGACACTGTTCGCTCCTTGTTCAAAAAACAAGGCGTTATGCAAAAATTTGCAGACGCTAAAAAGTAATTAATAGAGAGGCATACTGTGATGATAGAATTAATTTCATTAATTGCGAAATCATTAGTGAAGCAGCCTGATGCCGTTTCTGTTACCATGGTCCAAAAGGGGAATGTGGAAGTTTACGAACTTCATGTAGCCCCAGAGGATATGGGTAAAGTCATCGGAAAGCAAGGTAGAATTGCTAAAGCGATTCGCTCTGTGGTGAAAGCGGCGGCTATTAAAGAGAACAAAAAGATATCTGTTGATATTGTCTAAAAGGGAGTATTCCAATGGAAGAAATGACATTACGTGTCCCTGTAGCAGTAAAAGCAAAAGTAACAGACGACTTGAAAGCGAAAATTGTATCCGATCTTGAAACTCGCCTTGATATGGTAAATAAAGATTTGGAAGCAATTGAGTTTCAAGCCCAACGTATTTTGGCTGATGCAGCTAAAGTTGATGCTACAAGTCTTACTGCTATTCGTCAACAAATCGACGAAGAAAAAAATAAACGCTTGGCTTTCAAAGAAGAAGTAACAGCTAAATTGAAGGATGCTAAGGAGTTGTCTTTAGGAACTGAAATTCCTCAAGGTACATTAGAGCAAACAGTTACCGTTAAAATCGGGGATAATTTGGATGCCTTGATGGGCGCTGAAATCCTATTAGAAGACGGTAAGATCGTTGCGTTTCGTCAATAATGAAGCATAACGATTTCATCACAATAGGTGTTATCATCGCCCCGCACGGTGTGCGGGGTGATCTTCGTATTATGCCTCAAACCGATTTTCCAGAACGGTTTATGCATATGGATGCCTGTTACATCGATGGTAAAGAATACCACGTTGCATCCGCACGATTTCACAAGCAATTTGTTTTAGCATCTTTTAAGGAAATTCCTGATCGCAATACGGCTGAACTATTCAGTAAGAAAGCAATTCAAGTTCGTCGTGAAGATTTAGTGGAATTGCCAGAAGGTCGTTACTATATTTTTGATATCATTGGTCTTGAGGTACAAGATACTATGGGTAACGTGCTTGGCACAGTTACTGATGTATTACAACCTGGTGCTAATGATGTATATGTGGTCTCCAAAGATGGGGAACCAGATCAATTATTTGCAGCCATTGAAGAGGTCGTTAAAGACATCGATGTGGAAAATAAATTGATGATCGTAGATCCGCCTGAATGGATATAATCCTTTGGGCGGTTTTGTTTTATCTACATATAGGTATATTAGCGTAAAAGTTATATAATATAGCTATATATAGATAATACTAATGGGTTAATGTGAGTTAATAAGTACAGGGGACGGTTTATGCGTATTGATATTGTATCTTTATTTCCAGATTTTTTTGATGCGTTTTTTAATCATTCCATCATAAAACGAGCTATTGAGACAGAACGTCTATCTGTGGGTGTAACGAATCCTCGAGATTTTAGCCATAATAAGCATGGCCAAGTAGATGATACACCATATGGTGGTGGGGCTGGTATGCTTATGATGGCACCTCCTATTTTTGAAGCCGTAGAATCCGTTATTGCTCAATATGATAGTGATATTAATGATATTTATACCACAGATGAGATGTGTGATGAAATGAGTCTTATTGGTAATCCTAATGAAAGTATACGACGTCGTATTATCTTTATGGGACCTACAGGACAGCCTTTCACACAGGAGAAGGCTCGTGAATTGGCTAGCTATGATCAAGTGGTCCTTATTTGTGGTCATTATGAAGGTGTAGATTATCGCGTAGAGAAACATCTTGTAGATGAAACGATTTCTATTGGTGATTATGTATTGACCGGTGGTGAGTTGCCAGCTATGGTAGTTACTGATGCAGTGGCTCGCATGATTCCCGGTGTATTAGGCGCAGCTAGTGGGGCCCAAGAGGATTCCTTTTATGAGCCCCTTTTAGAATGCCCACAATATACAAAACCACCAGAATTTAGAGGTTGGACTGTACCAGATGTATTACGCAGTGGTCATCATAAAAATATTGCTGCATGGCGTCAAAAAGAAGCACTAAAACGGACACGATTATTGAGGCCCGATTTATTGGAACGACCATTAACAAAAGAGGAAGTTAAACTTTTAAAAGAGATTATTGCTGAAGAGTCTGAAAGAGATACAGGTGAAGTATGAAAGCTTTAGTATTAGGTGCTACTGGTGCAGTTGGTCGCCATATTGTAGAATCATTGATTGACAATCATGAAATTCAAGAAATTCATGTGTTTGTACGTCGTCAAGTTACGTATACATCTCCAAAGGTAATCGTTCATATCGTAAATTTTGATGAACCTCGTGAATGGGCACACCTAGTAACAGGGGATATTTTATTCTCTGCTATGGGTACAAACCGCAAACAAGCAGGCTCTAAAGAAGCACAATGGACAGTCGATTATACCTACCAGTACGAAATGGCTCGCATTGCAGCTCAAAATGGAGTAAAAAAATATGGATTAGTGTCTTCTTTAGGGGCGAATCCAAAATCGAAATTCTTTTATATGTCCATGAAAGGACAATTGGAAGAAGTCATCTTAGAACTTCCATTTGAAGCGATTGTTATTGTTCGTCCAGCCACCTTGATTCGAGAAGAACCTAAATTGGTAGAGCGTATTAGTTGTGCTGTATTGGGGGTCATTAATAAAGCACGTGTATTAATGAGTCAAGAGCCTGTAAAAACTGCTGATGTAGCTAAGGTGCTTGTAACAGCTACTATGGGGCAACAATATGGTATTTCTATTATTGAAAATGAAACGATTCATGAGCGTGTAGGCTACTTTAAAGCTTAATTTCATTAAATCCCGTTTAGGAGAGAGAGTAGTTTAGATGCGTATATAGGTATTGCTACTCTAACGAGGTTGTTTATGGAGTTTAATTGTTACGATGTCCTTGAGGTTCAGGGCAGCCGTTATATAATAACTGAAAAAATTAAATATAATGAGATTATTCCAAAAGCTGATCAGGAACAAGCCTATAAGGCTAAACCATCTATGCAAAAGTCTCCTGGTGATTATTGGCATGAATATGGCCTAGAGGCTGTTGAGGGAACTGATAAAATATGGGTTACCATCGAGTACAATGATAATGCGTGGTGCACTGTATCTAGAACATCCTATCGTAAGCGTGCGCCGAAAGGCTTTACATTACATCAAATCGGTTTGGAAAAGGTTGTAGACGTAGATGGTGATAGTGGTGCGTCCGTAGGTGATCGAGCTGGGTATAAGGAATATCAATTGCCCTGTGAAGGCGGCGCTAGCGTATTCTTTGAAGAAAATTGGTTCAAAGGGGAAAAAATGTTTGCCGAAGGATCACGAGTGCCCTTGGTGAATATTCGTCTTTGTAATGATGCAGCCGCTCAAGCTATTAAGAAAAAGATGCGTAACAAATCAATGAAAAAGAGGTTTGGAGCTATTGCTGGTGGCGTGGGGTATGGTGTACTATTTTTACTATTTCTATTTTGGTCGGACAATGATTTGTCTTGGCATAGTATACGCGCTATGTTTGGAGTGCCTTACACGGCAAAAGAACATATGCATGACACATCTGCATATTATACAAAAACGGATTCGGATAGCGACTATGTATACACGTCTACACTAGATCCTGTTAGTACCGCATTAGATTTGATTGATTCTGTGAATGGTGATATTAACAATGAGCGGGATAACTTAGAAGAGGGCCATGAAGTTATTGTCTTTTATTCGGGGGACTTGGTGTATCTCATCACTAATACGGATGGACAGACTAAGGTTAAGGTATGTGAACAATCAAAATTAACACAAGAGGATTGGAAAATTATTGATCGTACAGTAATCAGCTCTCATATACTTGATAACTATGCGACTATAGTTCGCCTACGGGATAAGACGGGACGCGAACGATTGTATCCTACTGAAGGTTCTGGTAACACATCCAATACAAAATTATATTATTAGGAGGCTTATTATGATTTATATGCCAGATGTATTATTGACGATTTTTTATGCTTGTTTTGGAATTTTCTTAATGTTAACTGCCAACACGGTTATCGATTTCTTCGTGCCTGGTAAATTTAGTGAAGAAATCAAACGTGGTAACTGTGCTGTAGCATGGCTATCTGCAGGTTCCTTTATCGGTATTGGTGAAATATTGCGTGCTGTTATCATGTCTCCTGTAGTTACTACAGCAGATACATCTTTATTGCACGGTGTAGTAGCAAGTGTTGTTTATGCTATTCTTGGTATTGTACTATTTGTAACAGGCTATATGTTTATTAATTTATGGCATCGTAAATATAATTTATCTGAAGAGATTATGCGTGGTAATACAGCTGCTGGTATTCTCGTATTTGGTATCTTTGTAGGTCTTGCTCTCGTTGTTAGTGGTGCGGTGCACTAAGGGAGTGTCCTATGTATAAGCCAAGTAAGAAAACTATATACATAACGAGTGCCTTTGCCGCTGTGGCGGGCATCGTTGGTGTGTCTTCATACTGGAATGACATCGCTTATGCCGTATGTGATAAGATCTACCCGGAAGCAAATGATGGGGAAGTTCGATTAAAGGATAATCAAGGAAATCGCTACTCTTTATTGAATCATGGCGATGGTAAAGAGACGGCTTTATATGATGACAATCGGTCTGTTACCTTTCATCGTGATACTAGCGGCAATTTAGTGTGGGATGCAGGGCTAGCAGGACTTTTGCCAAGTATTGCAGCAGGCTACTATATTTTCCATGGATTTAATCCACCTACAGCTCGTATGGATGGACGAACTATGACATATCGTGTGGCAGCACCTTTGAAACCCTATGAGGAGCCTAATGTATATACAACCACAGGCTCTAATACGCATGGTACGTTGGGGCGACGTACTTATCAAGACTATGAGAAGCGAAGAAGTCAAAAAGCCTCTTCTATAGGTCAAAAGTCGGGCTTTGGTAGTGCTGGTTCACGCTCTGGTGGCTCGTGATGGGAGGCGGTACTATGCAATCCTATATTGATGAGTTAGATACGGGCATACTGCCTTTTGTAGATTATGAAGGATATGACGATCGATATCCAACGCTTTCAGTACAATCTTTTCCAGCTGAGTTTTACGATGAAATACGACATGCATCTCGTATGTTATTCCAAATATTTTATAAGGCTACTAAAGTCTTTCAGCAGGCACCTGATGAGTTCGCCCTCAATATGGATATGCCGGAGAATCTGATTCCTTATCTTCACCGAGGGAACCCGTTAGGCCTACCTACGTGGCTGTCTCGCTTTGATTTTGTTCTCGATACACAGGGGCGATTGCGCATGGTGGAAATTAATGCGGATACCCCTTGTTTTTTGATTGAAAGTTATTATGCTAATGAGGTAGGCGCCCGTTATTTTGATAAAGAGCATCCAAATGAAGGGGCTAGGGATGAGCTAGAACGTTTTTTGAAACGTGTTTATGAACGCACTTCTCAGGAAAATAGTAAATATAATACGGTAAAGAATGGTGAAGCGAATCCATTTGTGTTTGCTTGCTTTCATGATTATTTAGAAGATTTAGGAACCACTAAGTTTTTAATGAATACGATGAAATCCGCATGTCCTGAAGCGGATGTACGATTCTTATCATTTTATGATATGGTCATTGATGATGAAGGGATTTTACTTCCCGATGGCAGTCATGCATCAAACCTATATCGTTTGCATCCCATGGAATTGTTAATCGATGAGACGACGGCAACGGGAGAACCGTTAGGTGAAATGTTCTTAGATTTATATAATGAGGGGCGGTTTAATTTATTTAATCCTCCAGAAGCGATCATTTTGCAAAATAAGTCATTTATGTCCTTGGTGTATGCCTTATACTTAACTAATCAATTTTTTACAGGTCCTGAGCGAGATATTATTGAACGTTATTTGACTCCGTCCTATTTTGAAAGTGATTTTCCTAACCTCGATGAGGGTCTTTATATTCAAAAGGAAATCTGGGGTCGTGAGGGGCGTAATATACAAGTCGTAGAAAAACATGGGAATCAAGCAAAGGTCTTTATGGAAAAGTTTGTAGATAATTATGATGACATTGTTTGTCGTGATAGTAAGAAGGTTATGTACCAAGATTTTATTAAGCAAAAACGTTTTATTCACACCGTAGATAGTGGTACAAAAGAAGGGTGCTTGACGCTGTCTTGTTTTATGCTTGGGGACCAAGCCTCTGCTGTAGGAGCCCGTTTCTCTCCTGAAGAAATTGCTGGTACAGAAGCCTATTTTTTACCTTTAGTTATTGATTAAAAACTATGTAGAATGATTAATGGTACATAAATTATAGGGTTAGGAGCATAAAGTTATTAGGCTAGTGTTACTATAGTTTCTATTTATTGTAAGGCTGGTATTTCTATTAATATTGTTTATATTTGTTGTTAGGTTATAGGAGATATAAGGCATTGGCTAATTTATATATTGGACTTGTTCACTATCCGATTATGAACAAACATAAAGAGGTCATTACGACGGCCATTACCAATTATGATATTCACGATATTGCACGCGCATCTATCACCTATGATGTATCTAAATATTTTGTGATTCATAATATACCGGCTCAACGAGAATTAGCAGCTACCATTATGGAGCATTGGAAGTCAGGCTTTGGTAGTACCTATAATCCGGACAGAAAAGATGCTTTCACAGGCGTTGAACTCGTTAATTCCATCGCTGTTGCGGTGCGTACTATCGAGGAGCTAGAAGGGGTAAAACCTATCGTAGCAACTACCGATGCTAGAACTTATGATAATACAATTTCCTATGCACGGATGCGTGAACACCTTGAAAATGAGGGCCGCCCTGTGTTAGTATTATTTGGTACCGGTTATGGTATGACAAAAGAAACGATGGAAAGCTTTGACTATATTTTAGAACCTATATATGGCCATGGTGAATACAATCATTTATCCGTGCGTAGTGCCGTATCAATCATCTTAGATCGGCTGCGGGGCGAAGCATGGTGGAATAAATAGGAGGCGTCTATGTCAGGACATTCTAAATGGGCAAATATTAAACATAAAAAAGGTAAAACCGATGCATTAAAAGCTAAATTGGCTACAAAAATCGGTCGTGAAATTACCGTTGCAGCACGCATGGGTGGTGCAGATCCAACTGGTAATATGCGTTTGAAATTGGCTTTGCAAAAAGCTCGTGAAAATAATATCCCTAAGGATAACATTCAACGTGCTATCGACAAAGGTATCGGTGCTACGGACATGAATGCATATGAAGAAATCGTATACGAAGGTTATGGTCCTGCCGGTGTTGCTGTTACTGTTGAGGTGATGACTGATAATCGTAATCGTGCTGCTGCAGACGTGCGCCATGCATTCTCTAAACAAGGTGGTAACCTTGGTGAAAGCGGCTGTGTAGGCTGGATGTTCAAATCTAAAGGCGTATTTGTTATCGATAAAGAAGGTCATGATGAAGATGAGGTAACTATGCTAGCTCTTGAAGCTGGAGCAGAAGACCTTAAGTCTGAAGATGATGTATTTGAAATTTATACAACACCAGAGGATTTTGATGCGGTAGAAGCAGCGCTTGCTGATGCGGGTATCGAAACTGTAGTAGCTAAAATCACGATGATTCCAGATACAACGATTGAGTTGACTGGTGATGATGCTGTGAAAATGCAGAAAATGCTTGACGTATTGGATGATCTTGATGATGTACAAAACGTATATCATAATGGTATTTTGCCGGACGATGAAGAAGAATAATAATAAACGGGGCACTCTATGGGGTGCTCCTTTTCTATTGAAATTAAACTCGGATATTTATTAAAGTTAAGAAAATTAATATGTCTAATATATAATTCATAGGGGAATTCATGAACTTCGATGTGAAATTATGCTATAATAAAATAGATTATGTAATGGAGGTAGGCGGTAGCTTATCTCATTTTTAAACTAAGGGGGTTGGGGTGCGCATTATAGGAATTGACCCAGGTACGGCTATATGCGGATACGGCATTATTGACGTGAAGGGTAGCAAACTAACACCAGTAGCCTATGGGGCTATTACAACTCCTAAGGAATTAACTGATTCACAGCGACTGGAAATTCTATTTAATGATCTTAGTGATTTATTGGAGGAATATAGGCCTGATAAGTTCGGTGTGGAGGAATTATTTTTTAACCGCAATGTAACAACAGCCATTAAGGTAGGGCAAGCACGTGGTGTTATTTTATTGGCTGCTGAACAACAACGGATTCCTATTTATGAATATACACCATTACAAATTAAACAAGCTGTCACAGGTTATGGTAAAGCTGATAAGAATCAGGTCATTTATATGACGATGAATATTTTGGGGATTCGTGAGAAAATTAAGCCTGATGATACGGCAGATGCATTAGCTGTTGCTATCTGTACGGCTCATAGTTCTCACAATGATAGATTAAAGAGGTTGGTATAATGATAGGGTATGTGCGAGGTATCGTAACACATCTTTTTAAAGAATCGTGCTATGTTGATGTACATGGCGTAGGGTATCGCGTATATGTGCCGACCACTACGCGTCAACAGCTGATAGAGGGCCATGAGGCGACGCTATTCACGTATCTTAATGTACGAGAGGATGCGATGCAACTTTATGGCTTTTGGACGGAAGAAGAATATGAGTTGTTTATACTCCTCATTTCTGTTTCTGGTATCGGGCCCAAGGTGGGGCTTGGCATCTTGTCAGGCATGACACCTGAGGCTTTCAAATTAGCGATTATCAATGGGCAGGTACAGCAATTAACTAAGTTACCTGGCATTGGTAAGAAGTCTGCGGAGCGACTTGTTTTAGAGTTAAAGGATAAAATCGCTAAGATGACACATATTTCTACGGAATCGTCTGCGACTATTCAGCCTGTTGGCGTTGCTGCAAACGGTGCTGTAGGAGAAGCCATTGAAGCCCTCGTATCCTTAGGATACTTGGAACGGGATGTAGCAGATATTGTAGAGTCTTTAGATGATGGTAAGCGTGATGTATCTGAGTTGATAAAAGTCAGCTTAATTGAGCTTGGGAAAGGACGATAAGGATGAATGAGGAAGTACGCCTTGTCGGCAATGGCGAGCACGAAGAGGATATATGGCAATATAGCCTTCGACCTAAGCTTTTTAATGAGTATGTAGGTCAAGAAGAGGCTAAAGGTAATCTAAATGTGTATATTCAAGCGGCAAAACAGCGTGGGGAAGCATTGGATCACGTGCTGCTCTATGGGCCTCCAGGTCTTGGCAAGACAACATTAGCAGGGATTATTGCAAATGAATTGGGTGTTAATTTTCGTATAACTTCTGGTCCGGCTATTGAAAAGTCTGGTGACTTAGCTGCAATATTAACAAATTTGGACGACCATGATGTATTATTTATCGATGAAATTCATCGCTTGTCTCGTAGTGTAGAGGAAGTGTTGTACTCTGCTATGGAAGACTATGCTATTGATATTATCATCGGTAAGGGTCCAAGTGCTCGAACTGTGCGCATTGACTTGCCAAAATTTACTTTGGTAGGTGCCACGACTCGAGCGGGTGCTTTGGCGGCACCGTTACGGGACCGATTTGGTATTATTAATCGGTTGGAATATTATAAACAACCAGAGTTAGAGTTTATTGTGTCTCGCGCCGCAGAGATACTTAATATTGGTATTGTGCCAACTGGGGCAAGCGAAATTGCGCGTCGTTCACGAGGAACACCGCGTATCGCAAATCGTCTGCTTAAACGGGTACGCGACTTTGCACAAGTCATTGGTGATGGGGTTATCACTCAAGAAATTGCAGATGAAGCATTACAACGTTTATATGTAGATAAAATGGGACTTGATCGAATTGATCGACGTGTGTTGGAATGTATTATTGAAAAATATGATGGCGGTCCTGTAGGAATTGATACCATTGCGGCGGCCATCAGCGAAGAGAGAGATACCATCGAAGATGTGTATGAACCATATTTGATGCAATTAGGATTTTTAGGACGCACACCGCGTGGGAGGGTTGCTACTAAATTAGCCTATGAGCATTTAGGTATTTCACAGACAGGGAAATAATAATGAAAACAAAACGATTACAATTGATGATAATGGCCACTTTGTTTTTAGGTGTAAACATTGGCGGTGCTTCTATAGCACATGGAGCGACGCTGCAAAATAAAGGTGCAGTGGTAACGAAAAAGCCAACGCCAAAATTAACAGTATCTAATACAACTGTATCGAAAGTAAATACGACGAAGAAATCTAGTTTTCGTCCACTTGCTACTAAACCAGCTGCAAAGCCGGTTACAATAACTAAAACGGTTTCTAAGTCAACTGCTGCATCTACGATGGCTAAACCTAGTGCAAAACCGGTTAGTGTAGCAAAGCCTGCTACATCTACAAAGCCGGTAACGCCGGCTAAACCAGTTAGTGCAACAAAATCAACTAGTACTGCGAAATCTAGTACTAATGCAACAGCTACGAAATCAGCCACTACAGGTAAAGCTACAACGACTATAAAACCTGCGGCTTCTGGTACTTCGAAGCCAATTGCTAAACCTGCAGTTACTGATGAAAAGCCTGTAGTAAAAAAGAGAGCTACTGAAAAAACTGCTACTAAAAAGGTAGTAAAAACAACGGATGCGAATAGCATTCAAGCCAATACAGCAGTTATTACTCGCAACAAAGTGGGCTCCGTAGTGACGCCTGCTACAGAACGCAAAGAAAACATGCCAAATGTACGTGTTCTACTAGGTAGTCGTAGCTCTGATGCTACTGTTACATCTACAGCTAATATGGTTGTGTTGAACAGCGGTAATGGTCAAGTTAGCACAATCAGTGCTAATCGTGGTACATCTATTGGCGTTCGCGGCGGCAAGATTGCTGTAAATGGAAAGACTATTGATAGTGTGGTTACATTGAAGCCTGCGAATAGTGATGCACCATTTTTGTTCGAAGGTAAAGGTTATCGTGGTGGGCTCACATTACGTGCCAACAATGGAACCATGATGATCATCAACTCTGTGCCTCTTGAGGATTACCTGTATGGTGTTGTTCCACAAGAGGTAGTACCGTCTTGGCCGGCTGCTGCATTAGAAGCGCAAGCCGTAGCAGCTCGCACCTATGCTCTTCATACGATGGAACAAAATAAAGGTAAATTTTATGATGTGAGCAATTCCACGGATCATCAAGTATACAGTGGTGTGAGTGGTGAATCTCAAGCTACCACAAATGCTGTAAATAAAACTAAAGGCATAGTTATGCTTTATGATCAACGTCCTATTAATGCCTTGTTCCATTCCGATGGAGGTGGCTATACAGAGGATAGTGTAAATGTTTGGGGCAGTGATGTGCCATACTTAAAAGGGGTAAAAGACTTTAGTACTGGTACATCTACATCGAATTGGACTGTCACTACCTCTCGTCAAGCTCTTGAAAGTAAACTTAATGCGGCAAGTAAAGGGGTAGGTAAATTGAAGAGCATTCAGTTGACCCCGCTTGGTAAGCCTGGGCAACAAACATACGACCGCGGTGTATCAGGTCGTATAAAGAGTGCTACTTTCATAGGTACCTCTGGAAAAACTACTGTAGATGGTGATGCACTACGTAGCATTTTAGGTTTAAAATCTACATTGTTTGATTTCTATGTAAATCACAATCCTGCTAAAGGCACGGGTAAGGCTTATCATAGCTTTACTGGCAAGAATGATACTGTTTATATTAAAGGCCACGGTTGGGGTCATGGCCTTGGTATGTCTCAATGGGGCGCTGCGGAAATGGCAAAGCGCGCTAATCCTGGAGATACAAATTATTACCAAACTATTTTGCGTCACTACTATAGTGGCATTACATTGAAGAAAATGTACTAATAAGGATTACGATGAAAGTTACAGATTTTGATTATGAATTGCCAGAGGAACTAATTGCGCAACATCCTGTAGAACCTCGCGATACAGCAAGACTGTTAACCTTGGATAAGGTTACCGGTGAGGTTGCGCATAAAGAGCATTTTTACGATTTGCTTGATGAACTTCATGAAGGGGATGTACTTGTATTTAATAATACAAAGGTTATTCCTGCAAGATTATATGGTCAACGGCAAGGTTCTGGTGGCAAGGTAGAGGTATTGCTCCTCACTCCATGTGGTGAAAACCGGTGGAAATGCCTTGTTAAACCTGGTAAAAAATGTCCTGTTGGTCAAGTCATAGAGTTTGACGACCGCTTAAGTGGGACTGTAATAGATAAGACTGAATTTGGAGGCCGTATCATTGAGTTCACTTGCAATGGTGTATTTGATGATGTGATACAAGAAATTGGTGAAATGCCATTACCTCCATATATTCATGAAAAGTTAGAAGATAAAGACCGTTATCAAACGGTATATGCTAAGGAGAAAGGTTCTGCTGCGGCTCCAACTGCAGGTCTACACTTCACACCAGAGCTTTTAGAAAAAATAAAAGCTAAAGGCGTAGAGCTTGAGTTTGTAACATTGCATGTTGGTCTTGGTACTTTTAGACCTGTATCGGCAGAGTCGATTGAAGATCATGAGATGCATAGTGAGTTCTTCGTTGTATCTCAAGAAACCGCTGACCGTATTAATGCAGCTAAGAGAAACGGACGCCGTATTATTGCGGTAGGTACTACATCTGTACGTACACTCGAGTCTGCTACCAATGATGACGGTATACTACAAGGTATTAGTGGATGGACTCAAATTTTTATCTATCCTGGTTATAAATTTAAGATGATTGATGCATTAGTAACGAATTTCCATTTGCCTCAATCTACATTGTTAATGTTGATTAGTGCATTAGCCGGTCGTGAACATTGTTTAGCGGCCTACGAAGAAGCTGTTCGAGAACGTTATCGCTTCTTTAGCTTTGGCGACGCTATGTTTATTCGTTAGGAGGGACTATGCCAAGTATTACTTATGAATTACAAAAGACATGTCCTCATACGGGGGCACGTGCAGGTTTATTGCATACACCACATGGCACCTTCCAAACCCCAATGTTTATGCCTGTAGGTACACAGGCAACTGTTAAAACAATGACACCTGAAGAATTAAAGGCTATTGGTTCTCAAGTTATCTTGAGTAATACGTACCATTTATTCCTTCGTCCTGGTCCTGAACTTGTGGAAGAAGCAGGTGGGTTGCATAAGTTTATGAATTGGGATCAAGCTATTTTAACTGATAGCGGTGGATTCCAAGTATTTAGCTTAGGCGACATGCGTAAGATTACTGAAGAAGGTGTAACTTTTAGATCACATATTGATGGTTCTAAACAGTTTTTATCTCCAGAAGTTGCCACAAAGGTACAAGAGCAATTAGGTTCTGATATTGCGATGGCCTTTGATGAATGTATTCCATATCCAGCAGATCATGATTATGCGAAGCGTTCTACAGCGCGTACCACACGTTGGGCTCATCGTTGCCAAGAGGCTCGTAAGGCTCATGACCGTCAAGGTATGTTTGGTATCGTTCAAGGCGGCATGTATAAAGACTTGCGTAAACAAAGTGCGGAAGAGTTAGTCGCTATGGACTTTGAAGGCTATAGTATCGGCGGCTTATCCGTTGGGGAACCTCATGATTTAATGAATGAGATTTTGGAATATACCACACCATTGTTGCCAACTAATAAGGCTCGTTACTTGATGGGCGTTGGTACAGCGGACTGTCTCGTTGAAGGCGTGGCACGTGGTATTGATATGTTTGACTGCGTATATCCAACACGTGTTGCTCGAAATGGGATGGCTATGACTTGGAAGGGGCGCCTTAACATTCGAAATGCGCAGTTTGCTCATGATTGGGGTCCTTTAGAAGAAGGCTGTCAGTGCTATACATGTAAAAATTATTCCCGCGCTTATATTCGTCACTTGTATAAGGCGGAAGAAATTTTGGCATTGCGTCTCGTAACATACCATAATCTCTACTTCTTGCTTGAGTTTATGCGTCAAATGCGACAAGCTATTTTGGAAGATCGATTCCCTCAATTTAGAATGCAGTTTTGGGATAGCTTTAAAAAATAGTAATTAAGTCTAGTCAAATCTATATTAGGTGGCTATACTAGAAAAGAAAAATATATTTATTATACTAGGAGGATAAAATGGAAGATATTTTACAAGTGTTGCAAACTAGCTGGCCTATTTTGTTGATGGTCGTAATCTTTTATTTTTTATTATGGCGTCCACAAAAGAAACAACAAAAAGAGCGCGCTAATTTGTTAGGTAGCTTGAAAAAAGGCCAAAAAATCGTTACAATTGGCGGTATTTATGGTGAAATCGTTGAACTTGATGATGAAAAAGTAAAGGTTCAAGTATCTGAAAAAGTGGAGTTAACATTTGCGCGTTCTGCAATTGCTAACGTACTTTCCAAGAAAAACAAGGAAGAAAAATAATGAATACAAAGGAAGCAGTGCGCCGGGCGTGCAAGTCCAAGCGCGCTGCTTTATCCGTTGCTGATTGTAATACATGGACATCAATGTTGACGGAGCAAATCGTCAATACTCCTGAATATAAATCAGCCAATAGCATTATGGCCTATTTGGCGATGCCCAAGGAGGCCAATTTAGACGATGTGATTCGTCATGCTTTAGAACATGGTAAATCCGTATATGTTCCAGTTTGTACAGATAAGACGACAATGATTGCAGTTCGTCTCAAGTCTCTAGAATCTATCACTCGGGGTGTGTTAAATATACGCATTCCCTCTGAGCCATACGAGGTTATTAATCCACATGACTTGGATTTGATTTTAGTGCCTGGTGCTGGCTTTGACCGTCAAGGTGGTCGCATGGGAATGGGAAATGGGTATTATGATCGATTTCTCAAGGAACTTTCACCAAGTACATTTATGGGCGTATGTTGGACTGTACAATTATGGGAAACACCAATCCCAATGGAAGCATTAGACCAACGAATGAGTAAAATTGTGACAGAGCAAGGCATTATACATTGTGTATAGCAGAAGGGAGCAACTATTTTGAACGGTAAAGCTATTATCAAGTTTTTAGTAGTCATTGCTGCCATCATTGGATTATTTGCGTATTTTATTCAACCATTAGCAGGCTCTTTGAAACAAGGACTAGACTTGCAAGGTGGTACGCATATCGTATTGGAAGCAGAGGACTCTGCGACTGGTACAGCTGACAATGATGCAGTGGAACGGGCGAAGCAAATCTTAGAGCGTCGTATTAATGAAATGGGTTTATCTGAACCATTGGTACAACGTGAAGGTGCTCGTCGTATTATCATTGAATTGCCAGGTGTAAAAGATCCTGACGAAGCGATTAAACGTATCGGTAAAACAGCGGTCTTGGAATTTAAAAACGACCAAGGTCAAACTGTTATGACTGGTGATGACTTAAAAGATGCTAAAGAAGAGTTAGGTCAAAATAAACAACCACTCGTTGCTATTGAATTAAGTGATGAAGGGGCTAAGAAGTTTGCTGATTTAACATCTAAAAATATTGGTCGTCGTATTGCCATTACATTGGATGGTAAAGAATTGACTAATCCTGTAGTACAACAAGCAATTACAGGTGGTAAAGCCACTATTTCTGGTAGTCAAAGTTTAGAAGAAGCTAAAGACTTGGCTATTTTATTACGTTCCGGTGCATTGCCTGTTAAAATTAATGTATTGGAAGTGCGTACAGTAGGTCCTTCTTTGGGGCAAGACTCCAAGGATAAATCTGTTGTAGCCTTCAGTGCTGGTATTGCAATGATTATGATTTTCTTGGTTATCTTATATCGTTTTTCTGGCATCGTAGCTAATATAGCATTACTTGTATATGTTATGCTCTTATTACTCGTGTTGGGCAAGGGCTTTAATGCGACTATGACATTGCCAGGTATTGCTGGTATTATCTTATCCATGGGTGTTGCGGTAGATGCAAATATTCTTATCTTTGAACGTTTTAAGGAAGAGGTATTTTCCGGCAAATCTATGCGTGTTGCTATGGAAGCAGGCTTTAGCCGTGCGTTAGCCACAATTACTGATGCAAACGTATCCGTTATCATTACAGCTGGTATCTTAACTATTTTAGGCTCTGGCCCTGTAAAAGGCTTCGCTATCAGCTTAGGCGTAGGTGTTGTGGTGAGTATGTTCACTGCGATTACTGTGAGTCATTTCCTATTGCGCTTATTAATCGATTGTAACTTTACAAACCATCCATTCTGGTTTGGTGCGAATATTTCTCCGAGCACAAGTGCTGACGCATTTGCACCTAAATCTTTGAAAGGAGGTAAACGCAAATGACATTAGACGTAATTAAACATCATCGTTGGTGGTTTGCTATTTCCTCCACACTCGTTATAATCAGCTTAATTTCCATATTTACTAAAGGGTTTAACTTTGGTATTGATTATACTGGTGGTACGATTGTTGAAGTTGTATTTGATCAACCTGTAGAGGTTAGTCAAGTTCGTGACGTTCTAAAAGAATATAATCTTGAAAATGCACAAATTCAGCTTTCCGGTGATACTACTGGTGATACAGCGGGCGAAGACGTAATGATTCGTACACGTAATCTCGAGTCTAGTGAAAGTGCCGCTGTTGTAGAGTCTTTGACTAAATCTATTGGAAACAATACAGTTAAACGTATTGAAACTGTAGGTGCTGTAATTGGTTCTGAGGTTACAGAACATGCGTTGTTAAATCTTGTTATAGCATTCGCAGCATTAGCATTGTATATTTCTTATCGTTTTGAATATAAAGTTGCTATTTCTGCTCTTGTTGCTATTTTCCACGATTTAATCATGGTGCTTGGCGTATTCTCTTATTTCCAATTGGAAATTGATGCGTCTTTCCTTGCTGCTATTCTTACGGTTGTAGGTTACTCCATGAATGAGTCTGTAGTTATCTTTGACCGTGTTCGTGAAAATACACATACACATAAACGTTCTGATACATTTGCAGATCTTGCGAATGCATCTATTACACAAAGTATTCACCGTAGTTTCTATACATTGGCTACAGTTATGTTCGCCTGTGTATCCCTTTATCTGTTCGGTGGGGACACTACAAAGAACTTTGCTCTTTGTATGATTATCGGTTTTGCTAGTGGTGCGTACTCCTCTATCTGTGTAGCTACATCCTTATGGGTTATGTGGAAAAGTCGCAATAAAAACGATATCCGCAATCAACAATAATATATGAACTGCTTTTACTATAATAATGGTAAAAGTACTGAACCTCTCTAGCATACAGTCTAGAGAGGTTCTTTTTAGTCTGTGGCATATTATATATGACTCATTATGTATTGGTAGCTGCATTACCTATAGTGATTACTTCTGAACTAAGTGGTAGTGATTTAGATGCAGGACTGGCGATGACGTATTGCTGTTAAGTAATGTTATTCCTCTTTCAAAAGAGTTAGCCTTACCAAAACTGTCTAAGCGCAAAGGCTGGCATATTTCTCAATTTATAGAAAGTAAAAGTTTGCCTTGGGCATTAATGGGTTTATTCATAGGTTTTACTTATTCAGGTGTTTTAGTATTTATTCCTATCGAGCTGAATAGTATGGGCGCAGGTATTTGGGGTAGTGCTTTTTTTGCTATCTTTGCTTTGATGATTATAATCAGTCGACCTTTGGTGGGGAAAGTCTATGCTCGTTATGGATCTAAATTCATTATTTATCCTGGGTTAGGCTTATTTATATTAGGCCTATTTGGCTTAGGCCTTGCCACAACACCAATGGCTATTATTCTTACAGCCCCATTATTGGGCTTAGGCTATGGGGCGGCCCAGCCGGCATTTCAAGCGTTAGCCATACAATCAGCACCTATTGAACGAGCAGGTGTATCAACGGCGACATATTTCTTAGCTCTTGATATAAGTGTAGGCGCTGGTTCAATTATACTTGCATTACTGGCAAATGCATTAGGATATCAATACCTATATATTATTGCTGCGTTAGTTATGGTCATAGCGCTCAGTTTATATCATGTATGGATTAAAAAATATACTCCATTAGAAATATAGTTATATAGGGATTTTATTTGTGAAAGTTTCCCTTCGTAGATTTAGATAAAACCATAAATCCTTATAGGATACTTTTGAAAGTATCCTATAAGGATTTTTTTGCTTTAGTAGTAATTAGTGAAAGTTAGTTAAAAATAAAATGAACTAAAGTAATTGAAAAAAAGTGTTATACAATTTAAAACCTGAATTAATAAGGAATTAAGGCGTGCTTATAATGAGATGTAGTGAATTTAAAATGAAGTTGTAAAAACAAGGTTTTTATATGTTGACGATTATTTTATTTGTGCTATACTTATACAAGTCGTTAGGACACAGCACAAACGATGAGCACAAAAAACTTCTGAAAAAGTTTTAAAAAGTGCTTGACGTAATGAGCTGAACTTGATAGAATAATCAAGTCGCCAGTTGATGAAACACTTCGAAAGAAGGTAGTGGAAACTGGTACAGATCTTTGAAAACTGAACAATGATAGGTAATCAATCAATACGATTGAACATATGCCAGAGTGCGGGTTTTGACAAAGTCAAAACCAACCATAATTCAAAGTTACTTAAATGTAACGACAACAAATAATGAGCTATTCAAATAGCTTCAAGATATCTTGGAGA